>NZ_JBICZB010000002.1:0-288935 GCF_043201815.1 Kitasatospora sp. NPDC048296 | reverse complement strand
CCCGCCACCGCCCAGAACTACACCCTCCATACCGAGGTCAAGATCATGGAAGACGGGCTTGCAACTCGCCCACGACGCTAAACGCAGCGGCGTTGATGGGCTGGTCGGACCATCCGGCTCCCGGCCCCCGCACCCTAGCGCGATCGGCGCGGGTGCGGGGGCCGAATCGTTCACTCTCTGCGGCGGGTCGAGCACCTCCGGTACTCCTGTGCGGCAGGAGGGATGTGTCCTTGATCTTCAACCGGCTTCGCACCCGCAGAACCGCCACCGCCCCGAGCGGCGGCTGTCCGTACGCCCACGCCCACAACCACGTCGGTGCACCGGGCGCGTTCCCGCAGCCCGCCCCGGCGTCCGCACCGCAGACGCCGGGACCGCAGACGTCGGAACCGCGCCCGTTCGAACCGCAGACGTCGAGACCGCAGACGCCCACACCGCACCGCCCGGGCCCGCAACTGCCGCCCGAGCCACCGCCGTTCACCGACCCGGAGCAGGCCGCCGAGTTCATCCGCCAGTTCCACCGCGAGCAGCCCGCCGCCGGTGCCCCGAAGCCGCGGCTGCGCGCCGTCCTGGACGAGATCGACCGCACCGGCAGCTACCTGCACACCCCCGCCGAACTCGCCTACGGCGCCAAGCTCGCCTGGCGCAACGCCGCCCGCTGCATCGGCCGGCTGTACTGGCGCAGCCTGGTGGTCCGCGACCTGCGCCACCTCTCCTCGGCCGACGACATCGCCACCGAGTGCTTCGAGCACCTGCGGACGGCCGGCAACGGCGGGCGGATCCGCCCGGTGATCTCGGTGTTCGCCCCCGACCGTCCGGGCCGACCGGCCGCCCGCATCCTCAACCAGCAGCTGGTCCGCTACGCCGGGCACCAGGTCGACGGCGCCGTGGTCGGCGACCCGGCGGGCGCGGTGCTCGCCGCCCGGGCCCGCGACCTCGGCTGGAAGTGCGCCGAGGAGCGCTTCGACGTGCTGCCGCTGATCATCCAGGAGCGCCCGGGCGAGCGCCCCGTCTGGTACGAGCTGCCGGACGGCACCACTCTGGAGGTGCCGCTCAGCCACCCCGGGTACGAGTGGTTCGCCGAACTCGGGCTGCGCTGGTACGCGGTGCCCGCGATCAGCGACATGACCCTGGAGATCGGCGGCGTGCGCTACCCCACCGCGCCGTTCAACGGCTGGTACATGGGCACCGAGATCGGCGCCCGCAACCTCGCCGACGCCGACCGCTACGACATGCTCGGCACCGTCGCCGAGCGGCTGGGCCTGGACACCTCCAGCGACCGCACGCTCTGGCGCGACCGCGCGCTGATCGAGCTCAACATCGCCGTGCTGCACTCCTTCCAGGAGGCCGGGGTGACGATCGCCGACCACCACACCGAGTCGGAGCGCTTCCTCAAGCACATCGCCCAGGAGAAGCGGCTCGGCCGCCCGACCCCGGCGGACTGGAGCTGGATCGTGCCCCCGGTCTCCGGCGCCCTGACGCCGGTCTACCACCGGTACTACGACCCGGTGGACCCGGAGCAGCGGCCGGCCTTCACGGCCCGCGAGCCCTGGTAGGACCGGCCCGGCCCGGTCCGGCAACGGCACCGGCACCGGCACCGCGAACGCGCGCCGGCACTGCGAACGCGCGGCCGCGCGGCGAACGCCGGGCGGGGCTGCGAACGCACGCCGGGGCTACGCCCTCGCGGCGAGGCGCTCGAAGCGCAGCACGAGTCCGTCCAGCAGCGCCTCCAGGCCGGTCTCGAAGGCACCCTCGTCCACCGTCCCCCGGTGCCCGGCCAGCCGGTGCGCCTCGCCGAGGTGCGGGTAGTCGGCCGCGTCGTAGACCCCGGCGTCCGACGGGAAGCCGGCCGCGAAGGAGGCGAGCGCGGAGCCGGTGACGAAGTAGCGCATCAGCGCGCCGATCCGGGTGGCCTGGCCGCGCGGCCACCCGGACTCGACCAGGTGCCCGAAGACGGCGTCGGCCAGGCGCAGCGCGTTGGGCCGCCGCCCCGGGCCCTGGGCGAGTACCGGGACGATGTTGGGGTGGGCGGCCAGCGCGGCACGGTAGGAGCGGGCCCAGTGGCGCAGCGCCTCCGGCCAGGTGGTCGTCGGCCTCGCCGGCCCGGTCGGGGGGCCGGGGTCCGCGCCACCGCTGAACATCGACAAGTCGACTTCGCCGATGACGCTGTCCACCACCGCGTCCAGTAGCTCGTCCTTGGTGGCGAAGTGGTTGTAGAGCGAGGGCCCGCTGACCGACAGCTCGGTGGCCAGGCGCCGGGTGGAGAGGGCGTCCAGCCCCTCCTCGTCGATCAGCCGCAGGGCGGCGGCGACGATGCGCTCGCGGCTGAGCAGCGGGGTGCGCGGACGGGCCATCGCGGTGACTTCCTCCGATTCCTCCGGCCGGCTCCTCCGGTCGGGTGGGTGGGGGACCGATTCTGACAGCTGCCTCTTCCCAGCGCGGGCCGCCCGGGGCTACAGTCCCCCCGTAAAACTTGCAGCGCTAGTTTATCGGCCCGAAGCGTCCACCGGGCCCGAGTCGGGAGCCGCCGTGAACCTGGAGTTGTCCGAGGAGCAGAGCGCCGTCCGGGACCTCGCCGCCGCCTTCACCGACCGCGAGATCGTGCCGTACGCCGCCGAGTGGGACCGCGTCGAGTCCGTGGACCGGGCGATCATCGGCAAGCTGGCCGAGCTGGGCTTCCTCGGCCTGACCATCCCCGAGGAGTACGGCGGCAGCGGCGGCGACCACCTCGCGTACTGCCTGGTGCTGGAGGAGCTCGGGCGCGGCGACTCGGCCGTGCGCGGGATCGTCTCGGTCTCGCTCGGCCTGGTCGGCAAGTCGATCAACAGCTACGGCACCGAGGAGCAGAAGCGGCACTGGCTGCCCCGGCTCACCTCCGGCGAGTCGCTCGGCTGCTTCGCGCTCACCGAGCCCGGCACCGGCTCGGACGCGGCCAACCTGACCACCCGGGCCGTCCGCGACGGCGACGACTGGCTGATCAGCGGTGCCAAGATGTTCATCACCAACGGCACCTGGGCCGACGTCGCGCTGGTCTTCGCCCGCACCGGCGGCGGCGAGCCCGAGCAGCGGGGCCACCGGGGCATCACCGCCTTCCTGGTCCCCACCGACCTGCCCGGCTTCGGCCGCACCACGATCCACGGCAAGCTCGGTCTGCGCGGCCAGGCCACCTCCGAACTCGCCCTGGACGGCGTCCGGGTGCCCGACAGCGCCCGGCTCGGCGAGGTCGGCAAGGGCTTCACGGTGGCGATGGCGGCGCTGGCCAAGGGCCGGATGTCGGTCGCGGCCGGCTGCGTCGGCATCGCCCGCGCCTGCCTGGAGGCCGCCGTGCGCTACGCGGGCGAGCGCGAGCAGTTCGGCCGGCCGATCGCCTCGCACCAGCTCGTCCAGGAGCTGTTGGCCGGCATCGCGGTGGACGTCGAGGCCGCCCGGCTGCTCACCTGGAAGGTCGCCGACCACATCGAACGCGGCCTGCCCTTCGCCACCGAGTCCTCGATCGCCAAGCTCCACGCGAGCGAGGCCGCCGTCCGGGCCGCGAACAACGCGCTCCAGGTGTTCGGCGGCTACGGCTTCATCGACGAGTACCCGGTCGGCAAGTACCTGCGCGACGCGCGGGTGATGACCCTCTACGAGGGCACCAGCCAGATCCACCAACTGCTCATCGGGCGTGCCCTGACCGGCGTCAACGCCTTCTGACCCCCTCCCCCCGATAAGGAGCACGACGTGCGTCCCGTCTACTTCGCCGCCGCCCGCCGCACACCCATCGGCCGGCTGCGCGGAGCGCTCGCCACGGTCCGCCCGGACGACCTCTCCGCCACCGTGCTGCGCGCCCTGCTCGCCGACGTCCCCGCCCTCGACCCGGCCCGGATCGACGACGTCTACTGGGGCGCCGCCAACCAGGCCGGCGAGGACAACCGCAACGCCGCCCGGATGGCCGTCCTGCTGGCCGGCCTGCCGGAGAGCGTTCCCGGAGCCACCGTCAACCGGCTCTGCGCCTCCGGCCTGGAGGCCGTCACCCTCGCCGCCCGGGCCATCGGCTCCGGCGAGGCCGACGTGGTGCTGGCCGGCGGCTGCGAGTCGATGACCCGCGCCCCCTTCGTCCTGCCCCGCCCCGACGAGGCGCTGCCGCACCGGATCGAGACCTACGACACCCGGCTCGGCTGGCGGCTCACCAACCCGCGGATGGCCGAGCTGCACGGCGTGCTCAGCATGGGCGAGACCGCCGAGGAGGTCGCCAGCCGGTACGGCATCGGCCGGGAGCGCCAGGACGCCTTCGCGCTGCGCAGCCACCAGCGGGCCGCCGCCGCCCGCAAGGACGGGCACTTCGACGCCGAGCTGATCCCGGTCGAGCGGCCCGACGGGGTGACGGTCGGCCAGGACGAGGGCATCCGCGAGGACACCAGCCTGGAGAAGCTCGCCAGGCTCAAGCCGGCCTTCCGCCCGGGCGGCACCGTCACGGCCGGCAACGCCTCGCCGATGAACGACGGCGCGGCCGGGCTGGTCCTGGTCAGCGAGGAGGCGCTGCGCGACCTCGGGCTGCAGCCGCTCGGCCGGTACGTGGCCGGGGCCTCGGCCGGGGTGCACCCCGACGTCATGGGCATCGGACCGGTGCCCGCGACGCGGAAGGTGCTCGGACGGGCCGGCTGGACCCTCGCCGACCTGGACACCGCCGAGCTCAACGAGGCCTTCGCCGCCCAGGCGCTGGCCTCCGCCGACGGCATCGGGTTCAGCCCGGAGCAGGCCGACGAGGTGGTCAACCCGAGCGGCGGGGCGATCGCCCTCGGCCACCCGCTGGGCGGCTCGGGCGCCCGGATCCTGACCACCCTGCTGCACCGGATGCACCGCACCGGCGCCCGACGCGGCCTGGCCGCGATGTGCGTGGGCGTGGGGCAGGGTACGGCCGTGCTGGTCGAGAACGTCTGAGGGAGTTTCCAGTGATCGGAGGAACTGACATGGCCCGTTTCACGGGGAAGGTCGCCGTGGTGACCGGCGCGGCGCAGGGCATCGGCGCGGCCACCGCCCGCCGGCTGGCGGAGGAGGGCGCGGCGGTCGCTGTGGTCGACCTGACCGCCGAGCGGGCGGCCGGGACGGTCGCCGAGATCACCGCCAAGGGCGGCACCGCCCGGGCGTACGGCTGCGACGTGGCCGACTACGACTCCGTCGACGCGGTGTTCGCGCAGGTCGCGGAGGAACTCGGCGGGCTGCACATCCTGGTGAACAACGCCGGGATCACCCGGGACAACCTGTTTTTCAAGATGCCCAAGTCCGACTGGGACGCGGTGCTGACGGTCAACCTGACCAGCGCGTACAACTGCAGCCACGTGGCGCAGAAGTACATGGTGGCGCAGAAGTACGGGAAGATCGTGTCGCTCAGCTCGCGCTCCGCGCTCGGCAACCGGGGCCAGGCCAACTACGCGGCCGCCAAGGCCGGCATCCAGGGGCTCACCGCGACCCTGGCGATCGAGCTCGGGCCGTTCAACGTCAACGTCAACGCCGTCGCCCCCGGCTACATCGCCACCGCGATGACGGCGGCCACCGCCGAGCGGGTCGGCGCCACCGCCGAGGACCACCAGACCGAGGTGGCCGCCCGCACGCCGCTGCGCCGGGTGGGGCAGCCGGAGGAGATCGCGTCGGTGGTGGCCTTCCTGGCCAGCGAGGACGCCTCGTACGTGAGCGGGCAGACGCTGTACGTCAACGGTGGGGCCCGGTGACCCGAGGGAGGCTTACCCGAGGCCGGTCAACTTGGTAAACTTGGCCAACTCGGTGAAAAGTGTGAAATCGGTGAGACTTGACTGACGATTGGTCAGTCGGCCGTCCCAGATGCGGGGTTACCTTCTCCTGGGACGGCCTTTACCTTTTTGCGTGGCCGATCAGGACCATGCCATTGATGGGACTACCCCACTAAATGACTATGGCATGATCATGCGGCAGTCGATGGGATGGCCGGACCGACCCGACCGGACCAAGGTCGGGCCCTGCGCCCCCCTCAAGGAGTCCCATGGGCAGCCCCGCTACCCTCCGACGTGCCCTGGCTCTGCTCGCCGTGGGGGCCACCGCCCTCACCGCCGGCACCATCGCCGTACCGGCTGTCGGCGCGGCGACCGCCGCCCCCGCGCACGACTACTCGGGCGTCCACGTCCGCCCCGCCTCCTTCGGGCACCACCTCGCCGCCGCCCGCCCGGCGCCGCTGAGCACCACCCAGTGCGTCAGCCAGATCGGCATCCACTGCTACTCGCCCGTCCAGTACCAGGCCGCCTACAACCTGGCGCCGCTGTACAAGGAGGGCATCACCGGCAAGGGCCGCACGATCGTCATCGTCGACTCCTTCGGCTCGCCGACCATCCAGCACGACCTGGAGGTCTTCGACAAGCAGTGGGGTCTCAAGGACACCCAGGTCGAGGTCCGCAAGTGGGGCAACGTCCCCGCCTTCGACCCGAAGAACCCCGACCACACCGGCTGGGCCGGCGAGACCACCCTGGACGTCGAGTACGCCCACGCGATCGCCCCCGACGCCCACATCGTCCTGGTCGAGACCGGTGTCGCCGAGACCGAGGGCACCACCGGCCTGCCCGAGATGATGGACGCCGAGAAGGACCTCATCAAGAAGGGCGTCGGCGACGTCATCTCGCAGAGCTTCGGCGCCACCGAGAACACCTTCCCGGGCTACGACAAGGGCGACTTCAAGTCGCTGACCGACCTGCGCTACGCCTTCAAGGCCGCCGCCGACCGCAACGTCACCGTGCTCGCCGCCTCCGGCGACAACGGCGCCACCGACTCGCAGACCAACGGCACCGACCTGTACCCGTTCAAGGTCAACTCCTGGCCGTCCTCGGACCCGCTGGTCACCTCCATCGGCGGCACCCAGCTGACCCTGGACGACAACGGCAAGCGCACCGCGGCCGACAAGGTGTGGCACGACAAGTCCGGCGCCGGCGGCGGCGGCGTGTCCGGCATCTTCAGCCGCCCGTGGTACCAGACCGGCGTCGCCAACGTCACCGGCGAGCACCGCGGCACCCCGGACATCAGCATGAGCGCCGCCGTCGACGGCGCCGCCTGGACCTACGAGTCCTACGACCCGACCGCGGTCGGCTGGCACCTCACCGGCGGCACCAGCGAGGCCACCCCGCTGTTCTCCGGCATCGTCGCGCTCGCCGACCAGCTGGCCGGCCACCGCCTCGGCCAGCTCAACCCGAGCCTGTACGGCCTGAGCCTGCTCCCGAGCCAGTGGAGCGGCATCGTCGACGTCAAGGACGGCGACAACGGCTGGGGCGGCGTCACCGGCTACAACGCCACCGAGGGCTACGACCTCGCGAGCGGCCTCGGCACCATCGACGGCGCCAAGTTCGTCCACGCGCTCGCGGGCGACATTCAGGGTGACGACGACCAGCAGTGAGTAGTGGCCGGTTGCGGTGGGTGCGTGACGACTGCGACCGGCTTCTGACAGCTGACAAGTAACAGCGAACGGATAACAGATTTCGAAATCTGTTATCCGTTCGCTGTTTTCTGTCTTCTGTCTTCTGTCTTCTGTCTTCTGTCTTCTGTCTTCTGTCTTCTGTCGGCTGGTGGCTGGTGGCTGGTGGCTGGTGGCTGGTGGCTGGTGGCTGCCGACCGTCAGGCGGCAGCCACCGGGCGTCAGGCCTACTCGGCCGGGGCCGGGCCCGCGGCCAGCTGGGCGAGGTGGCGCTCGGCGGCGCGGAGCTTGCGGCCGTCGCGGCCGGGGAGGTAGGCGCGCAGCTCGATGATCTCCGGGGCGATGCGGATGGCCTCCGTACGGTCGGTGATCGAGCGCCAGCAGGCCTCGGCGTTGGTGGCCGCCTGCTGGGTCTCCGGGTGGTTCGCGCCCTGGGAGCGGAGCAGCGTCAGGGCGACCTCGCGGTAGATGTCGGCCGCCTCGGCCGTTCGGCCCGCGAGCCGGCACACGTGCGCGCGCACCTGCCGCACCTGGAGGACGGGCTCGGAGACGGCGCCGTGCTCGGCGATCGCCTCCAGTTCGAGTGCGAAGGCGAGGTCGGTGGCGGCGGCGTGGTCCCCGGCTTCGGCGCTGCGGACGATCCGTCCGATGACCTCGCGGTAGTCCGCGCGGGGCGCGTTGGCGGCCGGGGTCCCGGCGGCAGCCTCGGCCGGGGTCTCAGTCAGTGCAGGCGGCTGATCGGCGGGCGCCTGCTCGGCCGGGACCCGGTCCTGCGGCACCTCGCCCGTCGACACGGCTTCGACCGGTACGACGTCGACTCGTACGGCCTCGGACGGTACGGCGTCCTGGGGCTCCTCCGCGGCCTCGACGGCCTCGACGACCTCGGCAACCGGCTCAACCGGCTCGGCGACCTCCTCAACCGCCGGAACGGCCACAGCCGCCTCGACAGCCTCGTCCACGGGCTCCGACTCCGGCTCCGGCTGCGTCTTGCGCAGCGTCACGCCCGCCGGCCGCACGGTCTCCGCCGCCGGCGCATCGGCCGGGACGGGCTTGTACAGGCTCATGCTCGACGCCTCGTCAGGCTGCTCGCCCGCCTTCACCAGGCTGACCGGCTTGGCCGGTCGCGGCGGCGTGGGCGGCACGCCCGGCTTGATCAGGCTCACCAGGCCGTCCACCGACGGAGCCGGCACCGGCCACTCGGCCACCGCGCCGTGCAGCCCGGCCTGACCCGGCAGCGGCGGCACCGGGGGCAGCGGACGCTCCGCCGCGACTGCGTCCGGCACCGCGACGCCGTCCGTCACCGGCATGGCGTCCACCGCCGGAACCGCGTCCGCCATCGGCACGGCGTCCATCACCGGCAGCACCTCGGCCGCCGGGACCTCGCCGCGGCGGGCGGTGTTGCGGAAGACCGGGCGGTCCGGGACGTGCGTGGCCAGGATGACCACGTCCGGCCGCAGCACCGAGTAGACCTGCTGCCGCAGCTGCTCGGGCGCGAGCACGTCGCCCGCGCCGGGGCGGCCGCCGTGCAGCGCCTCGATCAGGGCACGGGTGAAGGTGCCGATCTGCTCCGGGTCCGGGCTGACGACCGCCCACAGCGGGATGCCCTCGCTGAGCGGCGAGACGGTGCCCTGGAGGTACGGCCAGGCGTTCTGATCGGCGCTCAGGTCGGCGATGACCAGGGTCTGCCACTCGGCCGGACGGTGGCTCAGCTCCGCGGCGACGGCCTGCCAGGGCAGCCCGTCCTGCTTGGAGTCACGCAGGGTCAGCTGGAGCTGGCCACCGCGCTTGTCGGCGACCACGTGCCCGCCCAGGTGCACCAGCAGCGGCCCGGGGTGCCGGGAGGCGGCGCGCAGGTGGGCGAGGACGGTGTGCGGGTCGCTGGCGCCGGGGAGGTGGACGGCGTCCACCGCGTCCGCGGCGAGCAGCACCTGCGGCGAGACGGCGGCCAGCATCGCGGACAGCACCGGCGCCTGGGCCGGTCCGCCCCGGCCCCAGGTGCGGCGGCCGGAGGTGCCGTACCCGCCCTCGATCACCAGGATCCGGCCGCGCGGCGCCGTGCCCAGGCCGCCCAGCCCGCCCGTACCGGCGGCCGCGCCACCCGGGACGGTGAACGGCGGCGGCGTGGCCGAGGCCGGCGCGCCCGCGGCAGGCAGGCCGGTGAGGGTCCATCCGGTGGGCGCGACCGGCGGCGCGACCGGCGGCGCGGGCGGCACCGACGAGGGCACGCTCGGTGCCGCCGAAGCTGGGGGCGCCGGGGGCGCGGGCGGCGGCTCGTACAGCGCGGCGGGCCCGGGCGGGTGCTCCTCGGCGGGCAGGCGGGCGGGCGGCGGCGGTACGGCGTCCCAGGGGCCCGAGTCCGCGGCCGGCTCGGGACCTCCGGAAACAGCTGTCGTCTCCGCCATCTTCTGGTCACCGCCCCGCCCCGCCGCTGCCGCGGCGTCTGATGCCCTTGCCTGCGTGGTGCCTGCCACCACGTTCCGTGCGCGCCACCCTACGAGATCCCGGCACACCCGTTCCAGGCCGGGTGCCGATCGGCGTGCTACCCGGCCCGCAACGCCCGCTATCGTGCCGCCATGACCGGCTCCGATGCGCCCCTGCTCTTCCTCGACGTCGACGGACCGCTCATTCCATTCGGCGCCCCGCCCCCGGGCGGCTACCCCACCTACCCGGGCCTGGAGCCCTCCGGGAACCCGCTGGTGGCCCGGGCCGACCCGGCGCTCGGGCGGCGCTTGCTGGCCCTGCCCTGCGAACTGGTGTGGGCCACCACCTGGCAGGACGATGCCAACGACTGCCTCTCGCCCCGGCTGGGCCTACCACAACTGCCCGTCGTGGACTGGCCGGTGGCGGACGACGGTGCCGGCGGGAACGGCGGACCGCACTGGAAGACCCGCCCGCTGGTCGCCTGGGCGGCCGGACGCCCGTTCGCCTGGGTGGACGACGAGATCACCCCCGCCGACCGCCGCTGGGTTGGGGCCCACTCCCCCGCCCCCGCCCTGCTGCACCGCGTCGATCCCCGAGTCGGGCTCACCGAAGCCGATTTCAGCACCATCGACGCCTGGCTGCACACCACCTGAGCCGCTCTCGGACGCCCCGGTACTGCGCGCCATCGGCGGATGCCACGCAGTCGGGACCGGTGCCCCTGGGGCTGCAGGTTCCGTGGCTTCGTGAGCACTGCCCCTTGTCCGGATGCCGGCATCCGGGCGCGGCGAGCAGCGGTGGTGTCGACGGCTGGGAGCAACGATCCACCGCACCATGGCCGTTGCACATCGAGGCCCTTCCCGGCGAGCACACCGACCGCTGCGGCCTGCGCCCACACGGAGCACTACTCATCCGACCCGACGGCCACATCGGCGCCCGCTGGCGCGACCACCCGTCGAGCGACGCCGCCCTCCGCCAGGCCCTCACCGCAATCACCCGCTGGACACCCTAGGAGCCGGCCAGCAGGTCACGCAGCAGGGCGACCGTGTCGGCGTCCAGGTCGCGGCCGGTGCGGCGGCTCAGGGCGTCCAGGCGGTTGACGGCGCGCAGGAGTTGGTCCCGGGCGCCGGCCGAGGCGTAGGCGTAGAAGAGGTCCCGGTGCAGCAGCTCGACGTCCGGGGCGACGGCGAGGCCGCGGAAGACGGCGGCCTCGGCGCTGCGGTGGTCGCCGTACTGGAGGCGGCGGGCGGCGAGTTCGTGGGCGGTGTCGACGATGGCGGCGATCATGTCCTGGCGCTCGGCCTCGGCCCAGCCGTAGGAGGCGGGCGGGGCCTCGGCGAACGGGGCGCCGCGGACCAGGGCCAGGGCGTGGGCGAGGGCGGCGTCGGCGGTGGCGCTGGTGCTGCGCATGCCGCGCCGGTAGAGGCTGCGGAACTCGTCCCAGTCGCAGGTGACGGCCGGGGCGAAGGCGTAGCCGTCGGTGGCCGCGGTGGACAGGTAGGCGCGGCCCTCCCCGGAGGCGCCGAACCAGGCCGCCAGGTCGGCGAGTTTGGCCGGGAGCGGGCTCTTGGCGTCGGCGGCCGTGGGGTGCGGGTCCAGGTGCGCGGCGCCGGGGTGCAGGTCGTGGTCGAGCGCGTGGTGGTCGGAACCGGGGCGCAGCGCGAGGTAGACGGCGAGCTCGGTCAGCCGGGACAGCGCGCCGGGTTCGACGGTGCCGAAGGTGCCGGCCACGTCGATCGGGCCGAGCAGCCGGATCCGGGGGGCGTTGCGCGGGGTGTGCGCCTCCGGGGAGCGGAGGATGGCGAGCAGGTCGTCGCTGTCGCTGCGGCCAGGGGTGGTCCGGGCGACCGGCGCGACCGCGGCCGGTCCGGGCTCCACCGCCGGCTCCACCCGCTCCTCGGTGTCGGCCGCGCGCTCCGCGACGGAGCCGGGCTCCGGCCGGGACGGCACGCGCGGGTCGACGCCGGTGGGCGCGGGCGCGCTCTGGTGCGTCGGGGCGGGCTCGGCGGGCACGGGCTCGGCGGGCACGGGCACGGGGACGGGGACGGGCACGGGCTCGGCGGGCGCCGGGGCAGGATCGGCAGGCGTCCGGGCGGGCACGAGAACGGGTACGGCGGCCGACTGCGGCGCCACGGGCTGGACCGGCTGGACGGGCTGGACGACCGCCGGGGCGTCGGCCGGCATCACCTCAGCAGCCTCAGCAGCCTCGGCCGTGTCCACCGGGGCGTCCGTGGAACCGACCGGCTCGCCCGGCAGCCGCAGGTCGCGGGTGGTCTCATCGGCGGCCTGCCCGGCCTCGGCGGCGCCCTGCTCGGTCTCCGTGGCGGCCATCCCGGTCTCGGTCGCCGCCTGCCGTCCCTGCCCGTTGACGGCGAACCTCGCCGGGCCGGCCGGTGTCGGGGCGGGGACCGGAGCGGGGGCGGGCATCGCCGGGTCGGTGCCCGCGAACGGGCTGACGCCGGTGCCGATGACCCGGGTCAGCAGCCGGGGCCCGGCGGCCGTGTCCGCACCCTCCCCGGTCTCCCCTGCCTCGCCTGCCTCCGTCGCCGGAGCGCCGACGACGGCCAGCACCGGTACGACGGGCGGCAGTTCGGCGGTGTCCGGGTCGTCGTCCGGATCCGGGTCGAGGCCGGGACCGTCCAGGGTCCAGGCCGGCGCCGGGTGCTGAGTGGCGTCGTCGGCGGCCCGGAGGAGTTCGGCGATCTGGTCGTACTGCTGTCCGTCGAGCCGCTGGAGTTCGACGGACAGGTGCAGGCCGGGGATGGCGGCCTGGCCGGTGGTGGGCAGGGTCCAGCGGGCGACCGGGCCGGTGCCGCGCTCGGGGGCGAGGGTGATGACGGCGACGCAGGTGCGCGGACGGGCGTCCAGCAGACGGCCGAGTTCGGCGGGGGTGCCGCCGCCGGGCTGCTGGGCGCAGAGCACGATCTCGGGCACCCAGGACTCGTCCGCCTGCCCCCGGCTGCGGGCCTCGCGCGGGCTGGCGGCCTCGGCGGCGATCAGGGTGGCACGGGCCTTGGCGGTGCGCGGGCCGAGGGCGGCCAGCGCGGCCTCCAGGGTGGGGTGGCGGTGGACGCGCTCGGCGGCCGGGCCGCTGATCGGTACCTCCTCGGCGAGGTCCACCAGGTGCAGGTGGAGCCGGTCGGCCAGCGGGCTGTGGGCCAGTTCGATGGCCAGGGTGCGCAGGACGTCGCGCGCGTCGTCGGGGTGTCCGGAGAGGTGGAGCAGCCGGACGGCCTCCAGGTCGGCGAGGACCACCGAGCCGTCGGGTGAGGTACCGAGGGTGACCAGCGCCGGGTAGGGCGCGGCGGTCTTGCGGGCCTGGGCCGCGCTCAGCACGTCGCCGGACTCCTCGCTGCACCACCAGACGTTGGCGGCGTGCGCGGCGCGGAACGGCGCGATCGGCGTGGCCGGTCCGGACAGGTGCAGCTCGATGGTGTGGCCAGGGGTGATCCGGGCCGCGACGATGGCCGGCAGCCGCTTGCCGCCGCGCACGGTGTTGCGGGCCAGGGTACGCAGGGCGCGGTCCAGCAGTTCGAGCCCGGCCTGGTCCTGCCGGACGATCAGCTCGTTCTCGAACGCGGCGGCCTCGGCGGCGGGCATCGCGATGCGGTGCAGGGGGCGGCGGGCGCGCAGCTGGGTGCCGCGCTTGTAGGCGACGGTGCCGACCATCATGGCGGCGAGCAGGACCCCGACGGTGGAGGCGGCCAGGGCGACGGTGTAGTCGCCGTCGGACGCCGGGTCGGCGTGCGTGGCGGGGGCGGGCGCGGGCGTGTGGGCGGGAGCGGGTGTGTGGGCGGGCGCCGGCGTCTGGGCGGCCGGGGCGGACTGCGACGCGCCCGGCGTCGGGGCGGCCTGCGTCGGGGCGGGGGCGGGCGTCTGCTCCGGCGTCGGCGTCTGCTCGGGAGCGGGCGCCGGAGCCGGCGTCTGGGCGGCCGGGGCGGCCGCCCCCGGCACCGTGAGCACCGTCCCGGGCTCCAGTACGTCCGGGTCGGTCAGCCGTTCCCCGTCCGGCGCCTGCACCCCCTTGTTGGCCTCGAAGAGCTTCGGCCAGGCCCCACCGTCCCCCAACTCCCGCTGGGCGATGGCCGACAGGCTGTCCCCGGCCTGGACGGTCACGGTCTTCTGCCCGGCCGCGCCCGGCTCCGTCCCGGCCCGCGGCGACTGCGCGGGAGCCGGGGCCTGCGCCTGACCGGCAGCCGGAGCGGGGGCCTGAGCCGGGGCCTGCGCGGGCGCCTTCGCCTCGTCCGCCTTGGCGTCCGTCGGCATCAGCAGCTCCCAGCCGGGCTGGATCGGCCGGTCCGCGTCGAAGCGGACGCCGGAATCGTCCATCACCCGGCCGTCGTTGAGCTTGGCGATCTCCACCCACCGCTCGCCGGAGCCCAGTTGGCGCTCCGCGATGGACCACAGGCTGTCCGCCGGCCGGCTGTCCCGGACGGTGTACGTAGGGTGCTGCTCGGCCGCCGGGCTCAGCGCGGGCGCGGACTGGGCGGCGGGCAGCGCGGCCCGCTGCACGCCGGGGGTCAACTGCGCCTGAGCCACTGGGTGGTGGGCCGGCTCCGACACCGCGGCGAAGGCCGAACCGGCCACCGGCAGCAGCGCGAGCACCGAGCCGACCAGCCCGGCGGCGAGCCGCTGGCTCCAGCCGAAGGCCGGGATCCGCCGGGCGATCCGGCCGCGCAGCTGGGCCGGGATCTCCAGCAGGACGGAGAGCGCGAAGCACGCCCAGGCCAGCCACCCGACCACCACCAGCAGCCAGAGGAACAGCCGCCCGTCGTCCGGACTGGTGAGCGCCTCGCCCACACCGCCCGGGGCGACCTCGCCCATCGAGGCGACCGCGTGGGTGCCGTACAGCAGCAGCGCGGGGACGCCGAACAGCAGGGCGAGCAGGGTGACCAGCGCGGCGAGTGCGGTGATCAGCGCGCCGCCGCGGCCGCGTCCGGCCCGGTGCGCGCTTCGACCCCGACCCCTCGCGGTTCGATCCCGGTCGTTCCCCGGCCCGGTCCCGGTCCGGCCGGTACGGGCCGGGGTGGTTCGGGCCTGGTCCTTGGCACGTGGCGCGGCCATCAGTCGGTCTCCGCTTTCTCGACTCCGTGGACGAGGGTCGCACTGCCCTTGCCCGTTACCTTCCGCTGCCCGAGGGCGCCCAGCAGGACCGGCCGGTAGTCGGCCCGCACGGTGACGGTGACGACCTTGCCGTCACCGGAGAACTCGACGCCGTCGGCGTGCAGCCCGTACAGCCCGAGGTAGGCGTCGGCGGCCTGCTTGACGTAGTCCTGCCGAACCTTGAAGCCCTTGCCCTGCAGCACGGCCGCCTGGTCGAGCTGCTGGCCTCCGACCCGCGCGGCCTCCTGGGCGTACGCGTCGGTGCGCTCGGCGACCCGCAGTCGGCCGCCGGCGTCGATCACCAGGGCGATGACGAGTACCAGGTAGGCCGCGCAGATCGCCACGAAGAGGGCGACCGCGCCCCGGTCCGACCGGCGAAGGCCCGGGTGAACCCGGCGATCCCGATGAACCCGGCAATCCCGGCGAACCCGGTGAAGCCGTCGACGCCGCAGGCCGCTCAGCACTCGCACCCCCTCCCCCCGATCCGCACGATGTCTCCCCACCGGCCCCCGCCGGGCGCCACTCGGTTCCGTTGCGTCATCCCCCGAGCGCTCTCCGCTTGCGTCTCCCCCGCACGGGCCGTCCCCAATCCCCCGACCGTCCGTCACGGCCCGCCCCGCCGTCATGTGCCGCGGTAGCGGTCCACCACGGAGGTGAACTCCCCGACGAGGTGCTTCGTCACGGGCACGCCGGAGGGTCCGCCGAGCAGGTCGGCGAGTTCGACGTCGCAGACCACGGTGACCTTGACGGTGGCGACCGGGCCGTCCGCCAGCTCCAACTCGCCCTGGTCCAGCTGGACGTCGCTGTTCCGGCAGGAGACGCCCTGTTGGCGCAGCGTTTCGAGGGCGGAGTCCCTGGCCGGCTTGTCCATCCCGGCGACGCTGCGCTGCAGCGAGGCCGTCCGGGCACCGGCACGGGCGGCGGCCTCGACCGTGCCGGCCGCGGTCTGCACCCGGCCGGCGGCGATCGCCAGCAGGACCAGTGCGACCACGCCCGGCACCACGATCGCCGCCTCGATCGCTATCCCGCCCCGGTCCCGCCGTCGCGGGCGCCACCGCGGCCCCCGCCGCCCGGCGCCACCGCGCGCCACCACGGCACGAGTGCTCACTTCGCCACCACCGGCGGGACGAAGCGCTCACGCGGCGCCTCGGCGTACTGCCGGATGCTGGGCCCCGTGAGCCCGGGTATCAGCAGCGGGGGCGTCAGCTCCACGGTGACCTTGATCCTCTCGGACGTGCTGCCGTCCGTGACCACCTCGTACCCGTGGACGCCCTGCCGGTCCAGGAAGTCCCGGGCCTGCCGCCGGGCGGCCTCGTCCTTCGCCTCGTCCGTCGCGTTCCCCTGTACCCGCCCGGCGTCCACGCCTTCGCGGGCGGCACTGAGCGCGACCTGGCGGTCGTACCACCACAACGAGGCCTGGACGACGAGCAGGACGAGCAGCAGGACGACCGGGAAGACGATGGCGAGGCTGATGCTCATCGACCCCCGGTCGCCGCGGCGGCGAGGCACTCGGATCACTTGGAGGCGCCGCCCGCGCCACCGGCGCCGCCAGGCAAGTTCGGATCCTGGTCGACCTTGGTGACCACCTTGTCCTTCAGCAGGTACAGCGCGGTCGCGACGGCGCCCGCGACGAACACCAACGCGATGATGGCGAGGGCGAGTTCGATGCTGATGGCGCCACGGTCGCCGCGCGCGCGGGCGGCGCGCAGCCGGCCCCGCCGGAGCGTGAACAGCAGCAGGGCGAACTGCACGGGCAGCAGGACGGGCCGCAGCACCCGGCCGGCCAGCTGGGCGAGTCGTACGGACATCGGAGGTCTCCATGGTGTGGTGTGGTGTCAGTTGCTCTGGGAATGGCGTCAGTTGAGCATCTGGTGGAGCGCGGGAAAGACGATCAGGACGGTCATCAGCAGGGTCAGGGCAGCCCCGGGCGCGACCATCCGTTCACTGTCGGCGTTGGCGCGGGCGAGGTCCTCGGCCAGCAGCTCGCCGCGCAGGCCCTTGGCGCGGGCCCGCAGGGTGTCGTACACAGCCGCGCCGTCGGTGCCGGACAGCCGCATGATGTCGGCCACGTCCTGGAGCGGGCTGAGTCCCAACTCCCCGGCCAGCGCGTCGAGTCCGACCCAGGGCGGGAGGCGGTCGGTGGCGGCGCGCTCCAGCGCGTCGCGGATCCGCCGGAACACCGCGCCCTGTCCGACCGAGGCGGCGCGGCGCAGTGCCTCGGCGGGACCGCAGTCGGCGGCCCGCTCCAGGGCGACGAGTTCCAGGTAGGCGGCGATGCCGTGCAGGTACTCGGTGCGCGCCTCCTTGGCCTCGCCGCGCACGATCGCGTCCGGGACGAAGAACAGCAGCCCGGCCAGCAGCGGTCCGGCGACCAGCGGCAGGGCGAAGGGCAGGCCGACGTCCATCAGCGCGGCCATCGCGCCCAGGTAGGCGGGCAGCATCAGCCCGAGCGCGGCGAACAACAGCTTGTGCACCATGAACCGGGCCGGGGTGCGGCCGATCAGGGCGAGTTCGCGGCGTGGGACCGAGACCCCGCGCAGGGTGAGCGAGCGCTCGCCGATCCGGTCGTACCAGGACACCCGCTCGTCCGGGTCCTGCGGCCGGTCGGCCGGGGCGCGGTGCAGCCGGTCCAGCGCCTGGCGCAGGTCCGGTGGTGCGGGCCGCAGTTCGGCGATCAGCAGGGCGATGCCGCCGGCCGCGGCGGCGCCGGCCAGCACGGACCAGGGGGAGATCACCGGACCTCCCCGAGCTGCTCGGCGGGCTCCCGCCCGGTCCCGTCCTTGCCGCGCCCGTCCTTGCCGCGCCCGCCCTTGCTCCGACCGCCCTTGCTCCGCCGGTCCGGCGTGAGCAGCCGGGGCACCGGCGGGTGCGAAGCCAGCGCCCGCATCCAGGCGATGATCGCGACGAACAGGGCGGCGACCACGGCGAGCACGATCTGCCCGAGGAAGGTCCCGTACGGGCGGGTGTACTCGGTGTTGAAGGAGCCGACCGTGACGACCAGCACGATGATGCCGACCAGCCAGCGGATGGTGGTGCGGTGCTTGGCCCGGTCGGCCTCGATGGTGCGGCGCTGGCGGACCTCCTCGCGCACCGAGTCGGCCATGTCGGAGAGCGTCCGGGCCAGGCCCGGGCCGCTGTCCCCGGCCCGCAGCACGAGGGCGGCGAGCACCTTGTCGGCGGTGGCGTCGGCCAGGCTGTCGGCGAAGGCCCGCAGTGCCTCCTCGGGCCGCCAGCGGGCCTGCAGCCGGGCGGCCAGCTCGCCGATCTCCTCCTCCAGGGCCGCGGGGGCGGTGCGGCGGCTGGTGACGATGGCCTGGTTGAGGCCGACGCCGAGCAGCAGCACGTCGGCGATCCGCTGGGTCCACTCCGACAGCGCTTCCAGGCGTTCGATCCGGTGGGTGTCCGGGCGGGTGGTGTCGAACAGCCAGGGCAGGCCGAAGACGGCCAGCGGCACCAGCAGCGCGGTCAGCGGGATGCGGGTGAACAGCCAGGCCAGCGGGGCGCCGACGAGCGCCAGCGGCAGTTGGATCCGGCGCAGCCGCGCCATCCGCAGGGAGGCCGCACCGGGGGCGCCGTACCAGAAGACGTGGGCCCGGCCGGCCAGCGGGTTGCCCGGGCGGTCCGGCTCGTCCTCGTCGGCGGGCTCGCTGCCGCGGGCCCAGGCCACCAGGGCGACCAGGCCGCCCGCGACCGCCAGCCCGCACAGGGCGAACAGCAGCATCACCGCGCGCCACCGCCGATCCGCAGCTGTAGCGGGGCGGCCCAACTCCCGTACCGGGAGCCGAGCAGCGAGGCGTCGAAGCCGGCCCGGCGCAGGTCGTCCAGGCAC
This sequence comes from Kitasatospora sp. NPDC048296, assembly GCF_043201815.1. Classification (NCBI taxonomy): domain Bacteria; kingdom Bacillati; phylum Actinomycetota; class Actinomycetes; order Kitasatosporales; family Streptomycetaceae; genus Kitasatospora; species Kitasatospora sp. NPDC048296. The sequence continues at coordinate 270,180 of NZ_JBICZB010000002.1, read as the reverse complement.
TGCGGCGGGGTGTGCGGGACGGCGCGCGGCTCGCCGAGGTCCGGCCGGGGGCCGAAGACGGTGTTCAGCGCGGGCCGGCCGCTCTCGCCGAGGCCGGTGACCTCCAGGACGTGGGAGACGAAGCGGTGCCGGCGGCCGCCGACGGCGGTCTCGTCGACCATGGTGACGTGCACGATGAGGTCCAGGGCGTTGGCGGTGAGCCGGTAGGCGAGGGCGTCGGTCATGTGCGAGCCGTACTCCAGGCAGAGTTCGGCGATGCGGTCGACCACCATGTGCGGGCCGCGGGCGTGCAGGGTGCACATCGAGCCGCCCTCGCCGTTGGTCATGACCCGCAGCATCGGGACGACCTCGCCGGAGCGGACCTCGCCGACGATGATCCGGGAGAGGGTCATCCGCAGCGCGGCGGGGATGAGGTCGCCGATCGTCAACTCACCCGCCAGGCGGCCGTCGACGCGTTCGCCGTTGCCCTCGCGGGACTCCATCGGGACGACCTGGCGCAGGTGGCCGAGGGTGTGCAGCCAGAGCTCGAACTCCGACTCCAGGGTGCCGATCCGCTCGTCCGGCGGGATCTCGGCGGCCATCGCGCGCAGCAGGCTGGTCTTGCCGACGCCCTGGGTGCCGGTGATCATCACGTTCTTCCGGGCCCGGATCGCGGCGGCCAGGAAGGCGGCCAAGGTGCCGTCCAGGGTGCCGAGTTCGACCATCTCCGGCAACGTCGCCGAGGCCACCCGGTGGCGTCGGATCGCCACGTACGGGCGGGGCGTCACCTCGGTGAGCGCCTGCAGACGCATACCGCCCTCCAGGCGCAGCGCGAGGGTCGGGCTGGCAGTGGACAGGCTGCGCTCGCCGCCGCCGTGCTGGCGGGCCAGATCCTGGAGAAGTTCGACGAGTTCGGCGTCGGTGTCGGCCACCGGCGGGACCTGGCGCAGGGGTTGGTGCACCTTGGAGACCCAGACGTCGTCGCAGCCATTGATCAGGATGTTCTCGATCTCCGGGTCGTCCAGGTAGGGCTGGAGCCGGCCGGCCCGGAACAGCAGGTCGAAGACGGCCTCGGCGAGGGCGCGGTCCTGCTCCCGGGTGGGCGGGATGCCGTGGGTCTGCGCGTAGGCGTCGGACCAGCGGGCGACCGCCTCCTCGATCAGCGCGCGGCCGCGCTGACGGCGGGTGGCGCGGTCCGGCTCGGCGCCGGATCCGGCGGTCAACCGGGAGATCTGCTGGTGCAGTTCGGCCGCGACCTGGCGCTTGAGCTCGCGCGCGACCTGCGGGTCGACGGCCGGCCGGGTGGCGGCGCCGCGTAGGTCCAGCGAGGGCAGCTGGGAGGGTACGGCGGTGGGCCCGGCGCCGCCGGGGGCCGGGGCGACGGGTTGGGGCGCGACCGGGCCGGGCTGGTACGCCTGCGCGGGCTGCGGCGGCGCGGGCGTGGGCATGGGCGCCGGCGCGGGCGTGGGCGTCGACCAGGGCAGGGCGGCCGGGTCGGCCGTCGGACGCTGGTGCAGGGGGCTACCGCGCACGGAGCACCTCCCCGGGGGTGTGCGGGTACGGGCGCCCGTCTATCTGGTGGTCAGTCACCATGGGTTGCTGGAGCGGATACTGCTCGTCCTCCCCGGCCGGTCGCGGAGACTGGACGTGTGCCTGGACGTGCGCCGGGAACGGCGCCGGCGCGGCCGGCTGGGGCGCCAGCCCGGCCAGCGGCGCGACCGGGCCGGTGGTGATCACCGGCGGGGTGTACGAGGGCTGCTCGCCCTCGCCCGGCCCGTAGGCCGACTCCCCGTACGGCGTCTGGCCGTACGGCTGCTGCCCGTACGCCGGGGCGGACACCGGAGCCGTCGGCGACATCGGCGGCGCCGACGCCACCACGGGCCCCGGCACCGGCGTCGGAACGGGCCCCGGGGCTGGCACCGGTACGGCGGCGGGCGCGCCCGGCGCGGCCGGGTTCGGCGCCGTGAGCTGAGCGGGCGTGGGCGTCGGCGCGGCCGTCGGCGCGAGCCGCTGCCGCCGCCGGCGGATCAGCAGCTGCACCTCGTCGGCCGCCGAACGGGCCGTGCGCATCAGCTCCGAGCGGATGAACCGCCGGTCGGTGGTGTCCCCGCCGTCGGAGAGCACCCGCGCGGTACGGGCGGCGTGCGGCAGCACCCCGAGCACCGGCAGTCCGAGCTCACGGGACACCTCCGCCCCCGGGTACGGCCCCTCGGCGACCAGCAGCAGCCCGAGCGCGTCCGCCCCGGTCCCGCCGGCGGCCAGGTCCTCGGCGAGGGCGGCGAGCCGGGGGCGGGCCGCGCTCAGCCCACGCAGTGTGGTGCGGACCGTCACCGCCACCACGTCCGCGCGGCGGGCCAGCACCGCGCTCGTCCCGGTGGCGCCGGAGCGGCCGAGGTCCACGATGACGTCGTAGCCCTGCTGCTCGATGCCGTGCAGCAGTTCGGCGAGCGGCTCCCAGGTGTAGGCGAGGCCGGGCGCCTGGGCCGGGTCGGTCAGGCCGGGCAGCAGCAGCCGCTCGGCGTTGCCCTCGGGCGAGAGGTCGATCAGCTGCTCCCAGATGGTCTGGGCGAGCAGCCCGCGACGGTCGGCGACGGCGAGGTTGCGCAGCCCGTACACCGCCTCGACCCGGCCCTCCAGGGCGCCCGCGAGCACCGCGCCGCCGTCCGGGTCGGCCTCGACCAGCAGGATCCGCCGACCGGGCGGCAGCGGCCAGGCCAGCAGCAGCGCCAGGGCGGTCGTGGTCGCGCCGGGCGCGCCCGGACCGCCGACCACCGCGATCACCGCCATCAGGCGCCGCCCGTTCCGGCCGGGGCACCCGTTCCGGCCGGGGTCGCGGGCGCGGTGGCCGCGCCGGAGGAGGGTGCGCCGGTGGGGGCCGCCGACGGAGCGCCCGAGGGGGCCGCCGCAGCCCCGGTGCCGCTGGGGACGGCGCGCGGCGCCAGCAGCACCTGGATCCGCCCGCCGGCCACCCACTGCGCGAGCCGCGGCCCGTCCGCCGAGCCGACCGCCACGTCGATCACCTGGCTGCCGTCGGTGTCCACCCGGCCGACCGTGATGACCGTCGCGGGCAGCGAGTCGGCCCGGCCGTTGTCGGGGGTGTTGACCACGACGATCTGCACCCCGGGCTGGAGCCGGCTGGCGGGCAGCTGGCTGCGCTTGGCCGACACCCCGACCACGATCTGCCCCGGCTGCACCGACAGTCCCTGCGCCAGGTCGGAACCGGTCAGCATGGCCCCGCGCTTGAGGTCGGTGGCGGCCCGCATGCCGACCGCCTTGCCCCGGTCCTGGGCGGACAGCGGCCGCAGCGCCGGATCGCCCGCGATCCGGGCCACCACCAGGTCGTCCTCGGTGATCACCTGCCCCCAGGGCACGTCCCGGGCCAGCGCCAGCACCGCGACCCGCTGCCCGGTGCTGTTGTAGAGGGCGGCGCCGCCCAGCCCGCCGGCCGCGATCAGCGCGACCGCCATCGCCAGCACCGCCGGGCGCCGCCGCCGGGCCCGCATGGTCCGCCCGGGCGCGTGCGGCGCCGCCCGCCCCCGGCCGCGGCCCGCGCCGCGGCCCTGCTGCTCCTGGCCCGGCTGCTCCGGTACCGCCACGGACGCCGCGGCACCTGCGGGTGTGCCGGATCCCGGCGTCGCGAATGTACGGTTCTCCACCGGGTTCCGCCCTTCCCTCGTTCGCTGTCTGACTGATCAGTGGCCGAACGGCCGCCGTGGCGCGGTCAGTTGAGGACCTGCACCTCGGCGACCTTGAGCGCGAGGTCCGATCCGCGCGGCATGTCGATGTCGAAGGTCTTCGCGTTCGGCCCGGTGATCACCACATGGGCCCGCCAGTGCGCCGTAACGGTGCCGGTGAAGACACCCCCCTGCCGGGTGCCCGAGCCGACCGCGAACTCGTAGCCGCAGTCAGGGGATTTCGCGTCCCCGTACTTGGGGTCGTACGGCGTCCCGGCCGTAGCGCAGTCCACCACCATCCCCTGGCCGAAGTCCCAGGTCATGCCGTTCAGTTGCGCGGTGACGGTGACCGAGGCACCCGGAACCGCGAGCGTACTCGGCTCGGGCGCCACCATGCCCTCGGCCCAGAGCCAGACCGGCGCCTTCACCACGGCGGTGTCCTTGGGCGCGACGCTCGCCTTCGGCGCCGGGAAGGCCATCCGGTCGGCGAGCAGCTTCGCCTGGACGGTCAGGTCGATCACCGGGGTCGCGCCCGGCGCGTTGCTCACGAACGCGGTCTGCAGACCGTCCTGCCCGCCGCCGTTCTGCGGACAGACCTTGGAGTAGACCGTGCCCTCCGACGGCTTGTGCCCCTCCCAGGCCTTGTCGCCCTCGGCCGGCTGCTTGTCCAGGGGGCGGAAGTAGCAACCGACGTCGCTGTTGAAGTAGCCGCGTTCCGGGTCGTAGCAGGCCCACTGGACGTCGTGGTAGCTGCACAGCTGCGGGCCGCTGTTCCCACCGTCGCCGCCACCGCCCTGCGAGGGGCCCGAAGTGGAGCTGCTCCCGCCACTGCCGACGTGCGAGCAGATCACGCTCGGGGAACATTGTTCCGCTCCGGCGTCCGGTGGTTCGTCCGCCGTCGCCGTTACCGCCGAGGACAACAACAGTCCGGCGGACAACGATGCGACGACCGCGAATCGCCGGGCCGGTTTCCGCGAGTTCAGCATGTCCGGTCCACCTCCCGCTTGAAGTCGTAGATCAGCCAGTGCGCTTGGAACCATCGCAGGGAAGCGGTCGCGACATAGCGGTTCAACCGGTCGGCCGGTTCCTTTGCGGTACGGGTGACGGCGTCGACGCGGTGCCAGTCCGAGAGGTCGACGCAGTCCTCGATCACGGCGGTCTGCGGATCGGCTTTCAGGTCAATGGTCTTCACCACGGCCGAATTCCGCGGCGTTCCGGTCATCACCAGTTTGGCGTCGTGGAGTTGACGGAGGCCGACCAGGGTGTCGGACAGGGCCCGCCCGGAGGAGTACGCCTCAAGCGCGGAACCGTCCGAATCCGTACGCCCGAAGGCCTCGGCCTGAGCCTGCCACCAGTCCTGATACGTCCTCAAGGCCAGTCGGCCCCGGGCCCCTTCCGGACCGTCGGTCGGCGCGATCGAGGCGTTTACCGAGCCACCCGAAGGGGTTAACGGGTTCACTCCCGCAACAGTGGCCGCAGGCGACCCGAGACGATCGACGGAACCGTCGGCACCACCGCTCGCACAAGCACCGAGCAACAACACCAGAACCGCCCCACCGACCACAACCGCCCCAGGGCGCAACACATTTCCGCGCTGCCGCATCGCCCACCTCGTCGCGACCGAGCCGATCCGTGATCCACGGCCGCCAGGAGAATTCCGCCGTCCCACGGGTGTTTCCGCTGGGGATCGATTCTTCGCCAACCCACCCCATCACGGCAACACCTCAGGCCCCCTGACCTTACGCGGAAGGCGGTTCCGTCGGGGCACTTTCCCGCCACAGAACGGCCAACAGTTCTTCGGAAAGCGACAATCCGGCCAATGCGCCCCGAACCGCGGCCCGATTGCGCATCAACAGGCGCCCACCGTGCGGCGGAACGAGCAGGCGCGCGACCGGCGCACCCGAACTACCGGACGACTCTCCCCCGTTCAGCAACCCGGCGACGGCGGGCTGGAGGTCCAGCGGGGAGACGGCCGCGGGGGCACCCGGGACGCCGTGGCGCAGGACGGTGGTGAGCGCCCGGCTGAACGAGCCCTCGCCGCCCGGCAGTACGGCGTCCCGGCCGCGTCTGCCCGGACTGTAGCGGCCGATCCGACCCCACAGCGGGACCCGGGAGTAGCTGAGCAGTTCACCCGCGCTGTCCTCGCCGCCGCGCTCCAGCGCCGCCCAGGTGTCCCGGTCGGCCACCGCGTCGACCAGCAGCAGCGCCTCCTCGTGGTCACCGTGCACCATCGCGCTGACCACCCAGTCCCAGGCCAGGCCGCGCCGGTAGGCGTTGGCGGCGGTGCTGCCGCCGGTGACCAGGGCGAGCCGGCGCCCGCGCGGGTCGGCGACCAGCTGGCCGACCAGGCAGACCACCAGCCAGCGGCCCGGCTGCTGGGCCGCGTCCCGGACGGCGGTGAGCATCGCGTTGGCGTCCGCGTCCCGCGCCGTACCGACGACCCGGCAGCCGGCCGCGCCGGTGTCGAAGCACATCCCGGGCAGCACCTCGGTCAGCAACCGGGCCCCCTCCGACGCGCGCGCCGAACCGCCGTACGCCCGGTCCGGCCCGCCGTCCGCCCCGATCACCACCAGATCGACCCCGCCGGCCATTCGTCCGCCCCCCTCCTCCACCATTCCTCCACCCGCCGGGCAGGCTACCGCTCCGGGCGGCCGCCGAGGGGGCTCCCGGCCCGTCCGCTCAGGGACCATGGGCCCTATGACGCGCGTACCGACCGGAGGACGATCGGACGCATGGAGCGTGAGGACCGTGTGGAGACCCTGAGCGAGGCCGAGAGCCTGCGGCTGCTCAGCACCGTGCCCGTCGGGCGCGTGGTGTACACCGAGCACGCACTGCCGGCCGTCCTGCCGGTCTCCTTCGAGGTCCTGGACGGGCGGCTGGTGCTCGCCGTGCGCCGGGGAAGTGCCACCGCGCGCGGGGTTGACGGCTCGGTGGTGGCCTTCCAGGCGGACCTGCTGGACCCGGTCACCCGCACCGGATGGAGCGTGCTGGTGCACGGGCGGGCCGACGCGGTGAGCGACCCCGAGCAGGTGCGGCGGGTGCTGCGCTCCGGGCTGCGGCCGTGGGTGGGGGACCCGGAGCCGCTGTTCATCGCGTTGGTGCCGGAGCTGGTCAGCGGGCGGCGCCTGTTCCCGACCGGGCAGGGCTCGCGGGGGCCGGGCCCGCTGGGGCGTACGGCGCTGCGGCCCTGAGCCCTCCCCTCCTTCCTCTCGTCGTCGGTCCTCTCGTCGTCGACTCCTGACAGGAACCGGTGGGTAGGCATACGCTTCCGGCGTCCTGACCCCTTGCCGGGCCCGTCCCCCTTCCAGGAGCGCACCGTGACGACCTTCGCCTCCCTTGCCGAACTGACCGCCGCCGTCGGCACCGAACTGGGCACCAGCGAGTGGCACACCATCGACCAGCGGCAGATCGACCTGTTCGCCGAGGCGACCGGGGACCACCAGTGGATCCACGTGGACCCGGAGCGGGCGAAGGAGAGCCAGTTCGGCTCGACCATCGCGCACGGCTACCTGACCCAGTCGATGATCCCGGTGCTGGCCAAGGAGTGCTACGGCGTCGAGGGCGTGCGGATGGCGCTGAACTACGGCTCGGACAAGGTGCGCTTCCCGGCCCCGGTGCCGGTGGGTACGGCGATCCGGGCCACCGCCGAGCTGATCTCGGCCACCGAGGTGCCGGGCGGGGTCCAGGCGGTGGTCCGGTTCACCATCACGAGCGAGCGGAGCGCCAAGCCGCACTGCGTCGCGGAGGCGATCACCCGTTTCTACGCGTAGCGCCGGCGCGGTACCGCGACCCGCGTCGAGTACGCCGATTGGACCGTGCGGGACTCTCCACCAGGTCCGGACGGCGCACGGAGCGTAGTCTCCGACGAGATGGTTGTCGTACCGCAGTGGCCTCATCTGCCCCTTGGGTGCGCGCCCCGGCATGCCCGGTAGCCGTGACCGTCCCTGGAGGAGCCGTGCCCCGCCCCGTCCCGTGGTTCTCCCGCCTCGCCGGTCTGACTTCACAGCTCGTCCCGCCGTCCGCCGGGCCGGCCGCCGACCGCGCCGTCCCGGGCCTGGCCGGACTCCCCCGCGCGGCCTGGCACCGGGTCCGGACCGACGCCTTCGGAGCCGAGCCCCGGGGCGAGCGGCTGGCCCGGATCCGCCGCTCGCCCCAGTTCGTCGACGGAGCCTTCTGCAACCCGGTGCCGACCCGCCGCCTGGTGTACGAGCGGAGCCCGCTGGAGATCGCCCGCGCCCAGCTGACCGGGGACAAGACCCGCCGGTCGCCGACCGCCGCCGTGCCGGTGCACCGGCTGCTGCCGGTCGACCTGGCCACGCCACCGGAGTCCGGGCTGCGGCTCACCTGGCTCGGGCACGCCACAGTGCTCGCCGAGATCGGCGGGCGGCGCGTCCTGATCGACCCGGTCTGGGGCGAACGCTGCTCCCCGTTCGCCTGGACCGGACCCAAGCGGATGCACCCGGTGCCGCTGCCGCTGTCCGAACTCGGGCCGGTGGACGTGGTGGTGGTCTCGCACGACCACTACGACCACCTCGACATGGCCACCGTGCGGGCCCTGATCGGCAGCGGCGCGGCGTTCGCCGTACCGCTGGGGGTCGGGGCGCACCTGGAGCACTGGGGGGTGCCGACGGCGCGGATCGTCGAGCTGGACTGGTGGGAGTCGGCCGAGGTCGCCGGGCTGACCCTGACCGCCACGCCGGCCCGGCACTACTGCAGCCGCGGGCCACGCACCAGCACGCTGTTCCTGTGGTCGTCCTGGGTGGTCACGGGCGGCGGGCACCGGATCTTCCACAGCGGGGACACCGGCTACTTCCCGGGCTTCGCGGAGATCGGGCGCCGGCTCGGACCGTTCGACGCGACGATGATGCAGGTCGGCGCGTACAGCGAGTTCTGGCCCGAGGTGCACATGACCCCCGAGGAGGGCGTCCGGGCGCACCTGGACCTGGGCGGCGAGCTGCTGCTGCCGATCCACTGGTGCACCTTCAACCTGGCGAACCACCCGTGGGAGGAACCCGCCGAGCGCGTCGTCACCGCCGCCCAGATCCTCGGCGCCCACCTCGTGGTGCCCCGCCCCGGCAAGCCCTTCGAACCCGCCGACCCGCCGGCGCTGCGGCTCTGGTGGCGCGCGGTGGCGGCGGCCCCGCGTGGCATCGAGCCGCTGGTCACCGCCGAAGCGCCGACGGCGGGGCGGACAGGGGCACGGACGGAAGCACGGACGGAGATGCGCGAACCGACGACAGGTTTCAGCGAACAGATTTCAAACTCTGTCATCTGAAATCTGTTCGCTGACAGCTGTCAGCCGTCGCACGCCAACCGCCAGGTCCACCGCAGCGGTCTGTGCACGTCGTGCTGGATGCGCGAGAGCGAGCCCGACATCCTCTTCTGCGACGGCGGCAGGTACCGCAACTTCACCCGGCTTCTCCGACTGTTCGCGTGACCGCTTCTGCGGCCGTACAGCCGAAGCGGCGGCCGAAGCCACCTCTTATGGCTTCGGGCGCCGCTTTTCGTGGTGCGGTGTCAGGCGCGGGTGGTGCGATGTAGCGCTGAAGGAGCATATGTCGGCGATATGCCGTGCTGCTTAGGCTCCAGGTATGCGCGTGTTGATCGTGGAGGACGAGCCCTACCTGGCCGAAGCCGTCCGGGACGGTCTGCGGCTGGAAGCGATCGCCGCCGACGTCGCCGGCGACGGCAACTCCGCTCTGGAACTGCTCAGCGTCAACTCCTACGACCTTGCGGTCCTCGACCGCGACATCCCCGGCCCCTCCGGCGACGAGATCGCCCGACGAATCGTCGCCTCCGGCAGCGGCATCCCGATCCTCATGCTCACCGCTGCCGACCGGATCGACGACAAGGCGTCCGGGTTCGAGCTCGGCGCCGATGACTACCTCACCAAACCGTTCGAGCTCCGGGAGCTCGTCATGCGGCTGCGGGCGCTGGACCGCAGACGCGCGCACGCCCGACCCCCGGTCAGCGAGATCGCGGGCCTGCGGCTGGACCCCTTCCGCCGACAGGTCTTCCGTGACGGACGCTACGTCGCGCTCACCCGGAAGCAGTTCGCCGTGCTCGAAGTCCTCGTCGCCGCCGAAGGCGGTGTCGTCAGCGCCGAAGAACTCTTGGAGCGGGCCTGGGACGCCAACGCCGACCCCTTCACCAACGCCGTCCGCATCACCGTCTCCGCTCTGCGCAAACGACTCGGCGAACCATGGCTCATCGCCACGGTGCCCGGCGTCGGCTACCGAATCGACACCGGCATGGACACCACCCACCCTGGCAGCACTCATGAATAGGCGCCCAGGGCTCAGCGCCCGCCTGAAACTCACCATCAGCTACGCCGGATTCCTCCTCATCGCCGGCACTCTCCTGCTGGCCGTGGTCTGGGTGTTCCTGCTGCGCTACGTACCCGACAGCCCCCAGGGCCTTCTCGGGGTCGCACCCAACCGCTACCTCCTCGTGCGCATGTTCGCCCCCGCCGCGGCCGTAGCACTGGCCTTTCTGCTGGCGTTCGGCCTCCTGGGAGGATGGATCCTCGCCGGCCGGATGCTCGCACCACTCACACGGATCGCAGACGCGGCACGGGTGGCCGCGAACGGATCACTGTCCCACCGGGTCCGCATGCAAGGTCCCCGAGACGAATTCCGCGAACTCGCCGACGCGTTCGACATCATGCTCGAACAACTCGAATCCCACGTCACCGAACAGCAACGATTCGCCGCGAACGCCTCCCACGAACTGCGCACCCCGCTGGCGATCTCGAAGACACTCCTCGACCTCGCCCGCAACGACCCCACGCGGGATCAGGGCGAAATCATCGAACGCCTCCACACCGTCAACACGCGGGCGATCGACCTCACCGAGGCCCTCCTGCTGCTCAGCCGCGCCGACCGCAAGAGCTTCACCCGCGAGCCCGTCGACCTGTCCCTCATCGCCGAAGAAGCCACCGAAACGCTGCTTCCCCTCGCCGAAAAGCGCCAGATCACGCTCGACGTCACCGGCGAGAAGGCACAGACCCCCGGCTCCGCGGCGCTCATTCTGCGGATGGTGACCAACCTCGTCCAGAACGCCATCGTCCACAACCTCCCTTCCGGCGGCACCGTCACGGTCCACACCGAATCGCAGCACGACGCGAGCGTGCTGCGGGTCGAGAACACTGGCCATCGGGTCCCAGCGGAACTCCTACCGACCCTCACCGAACCCTTCCAACGCGGAACAGAACGCACACGCACCGACGAACATGTCGGGGTCGGCCTCGGGCTGGCCATCGTGCACAGCATCGTCCGGGCACACGACGGGACCGTCGACCTCGCACCCCGCCCCACCGGCGGTCTCCTCGTCACGATTCGACTTCCCGGCACGCCGCAGGCATCGCCCCCGAGCGGGGCCCACTAGATCGTTGATCGGCTCCGCGAGGGAGACTTCGCCTGGGGGCAGGTGGGCGGGCGTGACGGCGAACTCGTCCTGCAAGTCCCGGCACCCGTCGTTGCCAGCATGCTCGGCCACCACAACGAGAGCGTCACCGGCATCGCCGTTCAAACCGCCGGCACCTGCAGTAACCGGGCTGTCGCGATCACCGGCGGCCGAACCGTCGCACTGCCGGCATGCGCCAGTTCCTTGATGCCGGGGATTCGGTGTATCGCGGGCGTATCGAAAACCGCATACGCCACCACAACAGCCTTCCGTCTTCAGTGGAGGCACGGGGACCACATGAGTGGGTGATCGATTGCCGATAGCGGTCGCCGGCAGACCCGCAACGGTCGATTTGTCGATCAGGAAAGGACCGTGATCATGGACTCGGATTCCGTACGTGGTATCAATCGGCGGCGGCTGCTCGGGCGGGGCGGGTTGGCGGCCGCCGGCGTGGTGGCGGCCGGCGCGCCGCTGGTGGGCGCCCGACCCGGCCGCGCCGACCCGGCCGCGACCGACTCCGACATCCCACCGGCCACCCGTCCCGGCGGAGCCTACGACCAGTACCTGGCGAAGCTGGCCGCCGAGGGAAAGTTCTCCGGCGTGGTGCTGTTGTCGCACCGAGGCCGGACGGTGCTGTCCCGCAGCTACGGCATGGCCGACAGGGAGAAGGGGATTCGCAATCACGAAGGCATCGCGTTCAGCCTCAGCTCGGCGGGCATGCCGTTCGGCGCGGTGGCCATCTTGCAGCTGGCACAGCAGGGCGGGCTGAGCCTGTCGGACACGGTGGGCGCCCACCTGAAGGGCTTCGCCAAGGACATCGCCGAGCAGGTGACCGTCCACCACCTGCTCTCCGGCACCTCCGGGCTGAGCACCCCGGACGAGGACGTGCAACGCGTCTTCCAGAGCCGGGAGGAGGTGTACGGGTACTACGAGCAGTGGGTCCGGCAGTCCGAGCTGGTGGCTGTCCCCGGCACTCGCACCAGCCACTCCGGCGCCGATGTCGGCATCCCCGCGTTGATCGTGGAGGCCGTGAGCGGCAAGACGTACTGGGACTACGTGCAGGAGAACATCTTCGGGCGCTGCGGCATGACCGGCTCGGCGTTCCACACCAGGCCGCAGTGGCTCACCGACGAGCACATCGCGCACCCGTACATGACGCTGGCCGACGGCAGCCAGGTGGACGCGGTCCGCAATCTGGACAAGGGCAGCCCGCACGCGGACGTACTCGGCAAGAACCCGGGCCGCGGCTTCATCGATGCCCCCGGGGTCGGCGGCTTCGCCACCGCGCCGGATCTGGTCCGGTTCGCGCGCGCGCTGGGCGACGGCACCGTGCTGGACCGGCCCTGGGCCGAGTTGCTCACCGGGGCCAAGATCCCCCACGGCGGTTCGGCGTTCGGGGCCTACGACATGCCGGTCCACATCGTCAACGGCCAGTGGGTGTTCGGGCGCGGCGGTGGCAACCCCGGTGTCAGCGCCAACTGGAACATCTACCCGTACACCGGCTGGGTCGGCGTCGTCCTCGGCAACTGCGACGGCCTGCCGCTGCAGGAGATCACCGGGCGGGAGATGCAGGCCATCACCAGGGCTTCGCCCGGCAACGGGGGTGGTGGCTGAAACGGTCCGGCGGCAGAGCCGGAAGAAGTCGACGGGGTGACGCCGCCGGAGGTGACCAGGTCGAGGCTCCGGCCGGCGGCGCCGTCCAGGACGGCCGACAGACGCAGATAGGCGTACGCGTGTGCGGATTGCGTCATGCGGAGCACGCTGGGTGACGGGCCCGACAGCCCGCCGGGGCCACCGTGGAATGAAACACGTTCTATCCATCGAAAGCGTTACCCAGGTCACACCGCCACACGGTTGGCTTCTGCCACTATGGCCCGGTGACCGACCTGACCGAACAGCAGATCCCGACCGAGCAGGCGCCCCGCCCGGCCGCCCAGTTCGCCGAGCTGCTGGAGATCGAGCAGCTGGATGAGAACACGTTCCGGGGGCACTGCCACGCCGGGGCCCCGATGCGCGCCTTCGGCGGCCACGTCGCCGCCCAGGCCCTGGCCGCCGCCGGACGCACCTGCGACGGACAGCGCGCGGTGCACTCGCTGCACAGCTACTTCCTGCTGCCCGGCAACCCGACCCGGCCGATCGACTACGAGGTCGAGCGGCTGCGCGAGGGCCTCACCTACGCCACCCGCCGGGTCCGCGCGGTGCAGGACCGGAACGAGATCTTCAGCCTCACCGCCTCCTTCAAGCGCCCCGAGCCGACCGGCGAGCGCCACCGCGAGATGCCGCCGGTGCCCGCCCCGGAGACCCTGCCCGACGCCTTCTCACAATGGGACGAGGAGCTGCGCGCCGCGATCAAAGCCTCCGACGGCTTCCGCGACCTCGAACTGCGCTTCGTCCCGGCGGACGCCCCGGGCGTGCCGCCGGCCGTCCCGGGAATGCCGCAGCAGTTCGTCTGGGTACGCATCGCCACCCCCTTCCCGGTCGACGACCCGCTGCTGCACACCTGCGCGCTCACCTACCTGTCGGACCTCACCCTGGCCTCCACCGCCGGGCTGCACGAGCAGCCCAACTTCTTCCAGCGCACCGAGCCGCCCCAGCTGCTGATGGCCTCGCTGGACCACGCGATGTGGTTCCACCGCCCGTTCCGGGCCGACGAATGGCTGCTGTTCGCCCAGCGCAGCCCGTCCGCCTCGGACGGCCGGGGCCTGTCGCTCGGCGAGTTCTACGACCTGGACGGCCGACTGGTCGCCTCGGCCGTCCAGGAAGCGCTGATCCGCAGGCTGCCCTAGCCGGCGCGGGCCCCCGGACACCGCGGTGGCCACCGGGCGAACGGAAGGGGGCCGGTCGGCGTCATACTCCTGAGCGGCCCCGGCCCGTATCATGGTGCGGGTGACCAAGGTTGACCTGTCACCACGGCCGGTGGAGGCGATGTCTCCGCGTCAGCTCCAACGCCGCGAAAGCCTGATCGCGGCCGCGCTCGCCCTGGTGAACGAGATCGGCGTCGAGCGGCTGCAGATGAAGCAGGTCTGCGAGCGGTCCGGAGTCGCCCTGGGGACGGCGTACCGCTACTTCTCCTCGAAGGACCACCTCCTGGCGGCGGCGATCGCCGAGTGGCACCGCCTGCTGCTGGCCGACCTGGTGGCCGAGCTGCGCGGACCCCGCGCCGGGCTGGGGGCCACCGACCGGGCGGTCCGGTTCGTCCGGGGCGGGATGCGGGCCTACCAGCGGCAACCCGAGCTGGCCCGCCTGCGGGTGGCCGTCGCCGCCTCCACCGACCCGTTCGCCAGCGAGGCCCTGCAGGGGATGGCCCGGGCCGACAGCGCGGCCCTGCAGGCGGTGACGGCCGAGGTGCCGGCGGCGGCCAGCGACCTGGTGCGGCACATCGTCGCGCACGCCTGGCAGGGGGAGCTGACCGCCTGGGTGACCGGCCGCACCACTCTCGGGGACGCCCGACGGCGACTGGAGGACGTGGTGCGGCTGGTGCTGAACCCGTACGAGACCCACTACCCGGCCCCGTACGAGGTCCAGTCCACCGGCTGAGCCCCGGGCACGCGGGCTCAGAGCACCGTGGACCCAGAGCACCGTGGGCCCAGAGCACCGTGGGCTCAGACCACCGTCACCGGGTGCGCCACCACCGCGCCGAACAGGTAGCCCTCCCGGTTGAACGGCGCCCGCTCCGGCTGGCCGCCGCCGAGGCGGTCCGTCGCGCGGGCGCGCAGCTCGTACGGGCCGGGCCGCTCGGGGCGCCAGTCGACGCTCCAGCGCGTCCAGTTGTCGGCGCGCGGCTCCTCGCACAGCTCGGCGGGCCGCCAGGTCCGGCCGCCGTCGGTGCTGACCTCGACCCGGTCCACCGGGGCGGCGCCGGACCAGGACCGCCCGTGCAGCCGGTGCTCGCGCCCGGCCGCCAGCACCGCGCCGACGGCCAGCTCGAAGGCCGACTTGACCAGCTGGGTGCTGAGCGGGGCACCGCCGCCGGGCGGGTAGTCCGGGCCGAACATCCGGTAGAAGTCGGTGTTCCACGGCGACTGGAGCGGATGGTCGGCCACCTCGATGCTGCCGACCCACTTGATCGAGGCGATGCCCACCCAGCCGGGCACCACCAGCCGGGCCGGCGCGCCGTGGTCGGGGGTGAGCGGCTCGTCGTTCATCTCGTAGGCGAGCAGTACGTCGTCCAGCGCCTTGGCGACCGGCAGCGGGCGGCGCACCGGGCCGTAGTTCTCGCCGCCGACCACGTAGTCCGGGTCCAGGCCGACCGGCAGCAGGTCCACCGCGTCGTCGGTCAGCCCGGCCGCCCGCAGCAGCTCGGCCAGCCGGACCCCGCGCCAGCTCGCCGAGCCGATGCCGCCGAGCCTCCACGGCGTGCCGGGCACGCTCTGGTGCTGCTGGCTGCGGTAGTAGCTGCGCCCGTTGCCGGCGCACTCGATCAGCGCGTCGATCCTGGTTGACGGCAGCGCCCGCAGGTCCTCCAGGCCGAACTCGACCGCCCGACCGGCCGTCGGGGCGCCGCGCAGGCCGCTGCCGAACAGCCTCAGCCGCCAGCGGTCCGGGTCGATCAGCGGGGTACCGGTGTGGTTGCGGACGAAGAACCGTTCCGTCGGCACATGGCGGCCGATCACGGCCTTGCCGTCGGCGTCGCGCAGCGCGTCCCAGCGCATCTCGGCGTTGGTGTCGTGCGGGACGAACCACTCGGCAGGAAGCGGTTTGACGATTCCGGGCACGGGCCTGGGCACCTCCTCGGCAGCCGCGCGGCCCGGGGCGAACACCGGCGCGGCCGACGCGGGCACGGTGAGCGCCCCGGCGGCGGAGCGCGGCGGCATCCGGACGGCACTGTCCGGATGGCGCTCCTTCCCTCAGCGTAGGCGCTCCGGCGCGTCACGTAACCACGAACGCCGACCGGACTTCCCGCCCGGTCTCCGCCCGAGCGGCCGCCGTGATCCTCCACTTGACCTTCTCACCGGTGTGAACTCCTAGCGTTCCCGTTGTCGGAGCAATCCCACGCGATCCCGTCCGCCCCACCGAGGAGGCCCTCATGCCGTCCACCAGCACGCCGTTCGGCCCGCTCGCCCGGATCGTCCAGGGCTCCGGCCCCGGTCTGCTGCTCGCCCACGGCGCCGCGGGCAGCGCCCGGGACAACTGGGGCCCGCTGCTGCCCGACCTCGCCGCGCACCGCACCGTCGTCGCCCCCGACTACCCCGGCTCCGGCGACAGCCCGTACGAGCCCGGCGAGCCCACCCTCGACGAACTCGCCGAGCGGCTGGTCGCCGCCGCCGACGAGGAGGGCCTGTCCACCTTCGACCTGGCCGGCTTCTCGCTGGGCGCGGCCGTCGCGGTCCGGATCGCCACCCGCCACCCCGAGCGGGTCCGCTCGCTGCTGCTGCTCGCGGGCGTGGCCGGCGGCTCGGCGCGGCTGAGCATGCTCTCGGAGCTGATGGTCGCGCTTGAGGACCGGCCGGCCGACCTCGCCCGGCTGATGCTCACCGTCGTCTTGGGCCACAGCTGGGTGGACGCGCTGCCCGCCGAGCAGCGCGCGGAGCTGGAGGAGGCGCTCAAGTCCCCGCTGCCCGCGGGCTTCCGGCAGCAGTTCCGGCTCGCCGCCCGGGTCGACGTGCGCGAGGAGCTGGCCGCGATCGCCGTCCCGACGACCGTCGTCGGCACCGCCGAGGACATGCTCGTCCAGCCCTCCCAGCACCGCCTGCTGGCCTCGGGCATCCCCGGCGCCCGCTTCGTCGAACTCCCTGGCGGGCACCTGCCGACGATCGACGCGCTGCCCCAACTGCGCGACGTGATGCTGGAGTTCGTGAAGGCCTGAGACAGGTGGGAACACCCCTGCCACCGGCCGCGTTGCCCGATCATGCGCATCGGAGAACTCGCCCGCCTGACCGGGGTGTCCACCCGCCTGCTCCGCTACTACGAGGAGCAGGGCCTGCTCCGGCCCGCCCGCACCACGGCCGGCTACCGGGAGTACGGCGAGGAGGACACCGTACGGGTGTGGCAGATCCGCAGCCTGCTCGCGGCCGGACTGTCCACCCGGGTCATCGCCGAACTGCTGCCCTGCGCCACCGGCCCGATACCTGTGCTGGAGGCCTGCCCGAACCTGGTCGCCACCCTGCGCGGCGAACTCGCCGACCTGGACGCCCGGATCGACGACCTCACCCGCAGCCGCCACGCCCTCTCCCGCTACCTCGCCGCCACGCACCAGCCGAGCGAGCATCAGGCGGCCTGACGCCCCCTTTCGGCGACCTGACGGGACGTGGGCCCCCACCGGGATTCACCACGGCGTGAAGGTGGCCGCTACCACGCGACGGCGGTTGCCACCCCGCTGACCGACTCCGCGAGGACCCGGCCGCCGGCCCTTCGCGCCTCCACCGCGCCCACGACCTCCGCGACGCCGTACGGATCGCCGTACAGGTCGCCGTACAGGTCGCCGTCGGCGAGGCCCTCACCGAACTCGGACGACCCCGCTGACCAGCGCATACGCCCCATCCGCCGGCCGGGTGGGGCGTATGCGGCCAACCGACGCCCAACCCCCGTCCGGACTTCACCCGCGCGTACCGACCGTTCACACCGCCCTGAGAGCCTTCCTGTCATGAACGCCAGCCCTCAGGCGCCCTACCAGGAACCGCGCTTCCCCCTCCCCCAGCGCCACCGCCGCCTCCTCGCCTGCACCGCCGTCCTCGCCTCCATCGCCCTCGGCACCCTCGGTGTCGGCGCCACGGTCGAGACCCTCCAACACGGCCCCCTCGCCGCCGCCACCACCACCGCCAGCAAGTAGCCGGCCCCACCCAGCACCGCCGTCCACCCCGGACGCGGTGCTTTCGCGTTCCCGCCCCCGGCAGGCTCGACGGCCCTACCGGCGGTCGCCACCGACCGCCGGGGCACCGAACCGGTGGTCGACGGCGGACTCTTCTCGGCCCGCTGCTTCCCGGGCCACCGACTCGGGGCGGCCCGGTCGACTTCCTACGGTTCACCTTGGCCGGGGCGGCGAGCGCGAAGCGCGAGTAGCGCGAGAAGTCGGCCCGGTCGACTTTCCGTGCGAGCGCCGCCGTCCTCGCCGGGGACACGTGCCGCACGCGGGAGGAGCACCGACTGCGGCCGCCTCACGCTGCCCTGCGCCCCGCTCCTGCCCGCACGGGCGGGCGGGCGGGCGGTGCCGGCTTCTGCTACGCCCGCTGCTCCGCGCGTGCCACCGCCGGGGGTGGGGTGGCCGGGCGGGAGTGGCGGCCGGTGCCGGGGGTGGGGTGGAGGTCGGGCGCCGGGGCGTAGCGGGCGGCCGGGGGGCGGAGGAGCCAGGTGGTGCGGGGGGTGGGAGTGATGAGGCCGAGGCGGTGGAGGAGGTCGAGGGCGTCGCGGCGGAGGGCGGTGCGGTCGGCGAGGTAGTGGGTGGGGAGGCCGTACTCATCGGTGATGTCGCCGAGGACGCCGTCTATCAGGGCGTCCGCGATCGGGACGTCGCCCGCGGTGGTCTCGCCGGGCAGCGGGCGGACCTCCTCGACCAGGCGCTCGACCAGTAGCAGGGCGGCCTGGGCGAGGGTGCCGGTACCGGGGAGGGCGAGGTCGGTGAGTTCGGCGGCCGGGTCCAGCAGGGCGACGCCCTCGGCCCGCAGTTCGGTCTCCAGGCCGAGGAATTCGGCGAGCGCGGCCGGGCCGCTGAGCCGGTGCTCCTGCAGCCAGCTGCGCCGGTCCTCGGGGAGGTCGGCGGCGAGGACGGCGGGCGTCTCGGCGAGGAGGCGGCGGACGGCGGTGGCGGGCTCGGCCTCGGCGGCGCGGCGGATGAGGTCGGCGGCGTCGTCGGCGAGGGCGGGCGGACCGGCCGGGACGGCGCGGGCGAGTTCGCGGTCGACGGTCAGCACGAAGGCGGAGCCGGCCGGGTCGGACGGCAGTTCGCCGAGCACCTGCCAGCTGGCGAGCGCGGCGAGCGCCATCGCGAGGTCGGCGGGCGCGGCGGCGAGTTCGGGCGCGGCGGCGCGCATCGCGTCGAGCAGCCGCCCGTACCGGAGTTGCCGGGGGGCGTCGACCAACAGCGCGAGGGCGAGCGCGAGTTGGGCGTAGCCGACCGGGGTGAACGGGGCGCCGGTGGCGGGGTGTTCGAGGCGGCGGGCGGCGCCGGGGCCGAGGCCTGCCTTGCAGAGCCGGGCGTGCCAGGGGCCGACGACCAGGCGGTAGCCGAGCAGGGTGTCGAAGCGTTCGGTGAGCCAGTCGCGGTGACGACGGATCAGCGGGAAGCCGTCGGCGTGCGGGCCGGAGGCGGTGACCAGCGGGTGGGCGAGCAGCAGCCGGGCGGCGATACGGCGTTCGGCGTCCGGGAGCTCCGCGCCGGAACGATCCTGCGAGCCGGCGGTCGCGCCCGCGGGCGCCCGGAGCCGCTCCGGCTTGCGGTGCCTGCCGGGCCTGCCCGGCTTGGCGCCTGACCGGACGACGGGCAGTGCGGCCTCGTCGCGCCGGGCGCGGCGCAGGCCGCCGTCGGTCCGGGCCTCACGGGCGCGCGGGACGGTGGCGCCGTGGGCGGTCGGGCCGTGCCACCAGCTGATGCCGGGGTCGGCGGGCTCGGCGGGGGCGCCGAGGTGGCGGGCGGGGTAGAGGCCGAAGGAGGCGGTGCACAGGTCGTCCGCGGTGCCGGGGGTGGCGGCGGCGAACCAGTGGGCGAGCCGCAGCAGTCCCGGGTCGGGCGAGAGGACCTCGCCGACCGCCTGCGGGCCGTCAGCACCGCCCTCGGGGGCGGGCTCAGGTAGCGCGTCAGCATCGGCGGGATCGGCGGGATCGGAGTCCGGCCCGGAGGCCGGCAAGGCGTCCGGCGAAGCGCCCGACGAGAGGTCCGTCGAAGAGCCCGGTGAGGAGCCCCGCGGGGAGCCGGCTTCGCGTACGGCGAGGACGGCGTCGGCGGTTCCCCGTCCTGCCCCGCCCGTGCGTCCGTCCGGCCTTCCGACGGCCACCCGGGTGGCGCCGACCGCGTACTCCTGCTGCTCCATGTCGGGATCCAGACTAGTCGGTGACCGGGTCACCCGGTGGCACCAACTGCCCTCCTGAACAACTCTCCGCAAGAGCCCTCGAAGCGGCCGCGCGCCCTCCGCTACCCGGGCGTCCCGTCATCCGCCGCACCCGGCCCGGGTTACGCACCGGTAACCTGCTGTTCCCCGGCCCGGTCGGCTCCCTTAGGGCCGGTGGATCCCCCACCCGAGTGACTCCGGAGGCAGCAGCCGCATGAGTATCCGTACGACCACCCGTGCCACCGGCCTCGGCGAGCGCCTGCGCTCGGCCACCGGCCTGCTCGGCGGCTTCGCGGCCGCCTCGGCGACACACCTGGGCTCGATCCTGTCCGGGGCCTCGGTGGTGCAGAACGCCACCAAGCCCGCCCTGATGCCATTGCTGGCCGCGCACAGCGTGACGGCGGCCACGACGGCCGGGCGGCAGGCACCGAAGCTGCTGGCGCCGGCGCTGCTGGCGAGCGCGGGCGGGGACGTGCTGCTGCAGCTGAAGAACGACCCCGCGTTCCTGGCCGGCATGGGCTCCTTCGCCGCCGCACACGTCTGTTACGTGACGATGTTCGTCCAGCGCGGGGCGCTCACCGACCGCCGTCGCACGCTGGTGGTCGCGGCCGCGTACGCGACGGCCTGGGTGGGCCTGGTCAGTCAGCTCTGGCCGGACCTCGGGGAGCTGAAGGTCCCGGTGGCCGGCTACAGCCTGCTGCTCACCTCGACGGCCGTCACCTCGGCCGGGCTGGGCTGGCGGACCGGGTTGGGCGGGGCGCTGTTCCTGTTGTCCGACACGCTGATCGCCACCCAGCTGGCGAAGTGGCGTGAGCTGCCGGGGCATCAGTTCTGGATCATGGCAACGTACGTCCTGGCCCAGTACCTGCTGGCCAGCGGCATCCTCCAGCACGAGGAGCGGCAGGAGCGGGCGGCCGTCTGACGCAGCACCGCACCGCCGGTCCCGTCAGGGGCCGGCGGTGCGACGCGGCAACGCGAAGGAGGCGAGGGCCGTCAGGCACCACGCCTCCGGAGCAGCCAGAAGCCGCCGACACCGCCCACGACCAGCGCCAGACCGCCGGCCAGCTCCCCCGGGTTGCCCGCGACCGAACCGCCGAGGCCGGAATTCACCGCGCCGTTCGGGGCGATCTGCTGGCTGCCGACGCCGGACTGGCCGAGCGAGCCGGCCCACTCCCCCGCGGCCTTGCCCCACTCGCCGAGCCCCTTGTCGGGGCTGGTGTCTGCCACGGTGGTGACCGTGACGCCGGTCGAGAAGGCGCTGCCGTTCGGACAGGTGCCGTCGACCTTGCTGTCCCCCCGGTGCTGGGAGGCCAGCCGGGCGGAACCGGTGTGCTTGCCGTCCGCGCCCAGGGTGAGCGTCGCGGGGCCGCCCTCGAAGGCGGCGGAGTGCGCGGTGACGGTCTTGGCGTCGGGCTTGTCCGACTTCTCGCAGGAGACCGTGACCGTCACGGTCTGGCCCGGTGCGGCCCGGGACGGGCTGACTGAGGCCGCGCCGTCCCTGGCTGAGGCGAGGGGGGCCGTCAGACCGGTCAGTACCGTCGCACCGATCAGGGCGGCGGCGGCCGTACGCATGGGGCGCATGCCGGAACCTCCGGGATTCTCGGGCGCAGCCGGGGGACTCCCATGTCCACGTGGTGTTTCAACTGCACCCGGTCATTCACCGACGGTAGGAAGGCACTCCACGCTCGGCCACCGCTCAGGACCGTTCGAGCGACAGCCCGTCACCCAGTGTGATTCTCGTGACTCAGAGGTCGAGGTCCACCACGACCGGGGCGTGGTCCGAGGTGCCCTTGCCCTTACGGGCCTCGCGGTCCACGTAGCTGTCGGTGACAGCGTCGACGAAGGGCTTGTTGGCGTAGGTGAGGTCGATCCGCATGCCCCGGTTCTTCGGGAAGGCCAGCTGGCGGTAGTCCCAGTAGGTGTAGGGGCGGTCGTACTTGAGCGGGCGCGGCAGCACGTCGTGCAGGCCGATCCCGTCGAGCGCCTCCAGCGCGGCGCGCTCGGTGGGGGTGACGTGGGTGAGGCCCTCGAAGGCGGCGACGTCGTAGACGTCCTCGTCGGCGGGGGCGATGTTGAAGTCCCCGAGGACGGCGAAGGGGCGCGGGCCGGCCGCGTCCTCGACGGCGGCCTTGCGCAGCGCCTCCAGCCACTCCAGCTTGTAGTGGTAGTGCGCGTGGCCGACCTCCCGGCCGTTGGGCACGTAGACCGACCAGACCCGGACCGGGCCGCAGGTGGCCGCGATGGCGCGCGGCTCGACGTCGGGCAGCAGTGCGCCGTCGGCGAGGAAGCCGGGCTGGTCGGGCAGGCCGCGCACGACGTCCTCCAGGCCGAGCCGGGAGACGATGGCGACGCCGTTCCACCGGCCGGTGCCGTGCGCGGCCGTCTCGTAGCCGAGCTCACGGACCTCGTCGTACGGGAAGACGTCGGCCGCGCACTTGAGCTCCTGGAGGCAGAGCACGTCGGGCTTGGCGCTCTCCAGCCATTCCAGGAGCTTGGGCAGCCGCGCGGTGACGGAGTTGATGTTCCAGGTGGCGATGCGGACGGTCACGGCGGGCGGCCTTCCCGGTGGTTCGGTCGGTACGGACGGGGGTGGGCCCCCGAGAGAGGCCCACCCCGAACATACCGCCCGCCTCCGACAGGCCGATCCGATCAGCCCGCGGGTCGGACCACCGCGGCCGAGCCGCCGCCGCGCCGCACCGGTTCGGCGGCGGCCACCCAGCGGCCGTCCGGCAGCCGCTCCACGCCCGTGGCTGCGCCTATCTCGGCCACGGACGTGAACTGGTGCCCGAGGCCCTCCAGCTCGGACCGCTCGGGCAGTGCCAGGAAGCCGGGCTCGGCCTGGGTGGCGACGGTGTTGCGCTGGCTGGCGCGCGGTGCGGCGATGGCCTGCTCCAGGCTCAGGCCGCGGTCGAGGCGCCCGAGCAGCACCTGCAGGGTGGTGGTGATGATGGTCGCGCCGCCCGGGCTGCCGGTGGCCAGCAGCGGCTCGCCGTCGCGCAGCACGATGGTCGGGGACATCGAGGAGCGCGGCCGCTTGCCCGGGCCGGGCAGGTTGGGGTCGGGGACGCCTGCGGTGAGCGGGGCGAAGTCGAAGTCGGTCAGCTCGTTGTTCAGCAGGAAGCCCCGGCCGGGGACGGTCATGCCGCTGCCGCCGGTCTGCTCGATGGTGAGGGTGTACGAGACGATGTCGCCCCAGCGGTCGGCGACCGTCAGGTGGGTGGTGTTGGGGCCCTCGTACGGCTCGGCGACGGCCTGGCCGGTGTCGGCGCAGTCGGCCGGGTGGCGCGGGTCGCCGGGGGCGAGCGGGCTGGTGAGGGCGCGGTCGGGGCTGATCAGGCAGGCCCGGGAGGCGGCGTAGCGCTCGGAGAGCAGTTGCCTGGTCGGGACGTCGCTGAAGGCCGGGTCGCCGACCCAGCGGTTGCGGTCGGCGAAGGCGATCCGGGAGGCGTCCAGGAAGTGGTGGTAGTACTGCGTGCTGCTGTAGGTCGAGAGGTCGCCGTCCTCCAGGATGTGGAGCGCCTCGCCGACGGTGGTGCCGCCGGAGCTGGAGGGGGCCATCGAGTAGACGTCGTAGTCGCGGTACGCGACGTGGGTGGGCTCCTGGCGGCGGACCTGGTAGGCGGACAGGTCGGCGGTGTCGACCTTCCCGGGACGGGCGTTGCGGCCCGAGGCCGGGTCGACCGGCGGGTGTTGCACGGTGTTGACGATGTCCTTGGCCAACTCGCCCTGGTAGAAGGCCTTCACGCCGTCCTTGGCGAGCAGCCGGTAGGTGGCGGCGAGGTCGGGGTTGCGCAGGACGGTGCCGACCTCGGGGGGCTTTCCGCCGGGCAGGTAGAGCTTGGCGGTGGCCGGGAAGTCCTTGAACCGGTCGTAGTTGTCGGCCGTCTGGCCACGGAAGGTGTCGTCGACGACGAAGCCGTTCTCGGCGATCCGCTCGGCGGGTTCGAGGTTCTGGGCGAGCGAGCGGGTGCCCCACTGGCGCAGGGCGGAATCCCAGGTGGCGGGGGTGCCGGGGACGCCGACGGACAGGCCGCTGGTGACGGCGTCGGCGAAGGCGAGCGGCTTGCCGTCCTCCAGGAACAGCCCGCTGTCGGCGGTGCGGCCGGCCACCTCGCGGCCGTCGATGGTGTGCACCCGGCCGGTGGCGTGGTCATAGTAGACGAAGTACCCGCCACCGCCGACCCCGGACGAGTACGGCTCGGTCACCCCGAGCGCCGCCGCGGCCGCGACCGCCGCGTCCACCGCGTTCCCGCCCTTGCGCAGCACCTCGATCCCGGCCGCGGTGGCGTCGGCGTCCACACTGGCCACCGCTCCGCCCCACCCCACCGCCTCGGGCGCCTTCGTCGGTGGCGCCGCGGCCCCGGCCGGCCCGGTGGTGGCCCACACCAGGGCGGTGGCGAGCAGCAGTTGTGGCGCGAGACGGGTCAGAGCCCTCATCCGAGTCCTCCTGGGTCGACGTCAACTCATCAGTTGTTCCACAGGAGGAGTGATCCGACAACCGCACCGTGCCACTACCAACGGGTAGTTGACGCGGCGGTGGACGGCGGGACGGCGGGCGCCGCGGCCGGCGGAACGCCGGGGAACAGCGAAGAGCTGACAGATTTCAGCGAACAGAAAACGAAATCTGTTCGCTGAAATCTGTCAGCTGAAAGTTGTCCCCCACCAGGGCCCCACCCCGAGGCGCCCCGCCTCCGCAGCTACAGCGTGCTGCGCTCCACCCGCCGCCGCTTGATGGTGCGGAAGCGGCGGGCGACCTGACGGGCCAGGTCGGCGGCGCCGACGAGCCCGGCCTCGTTGCCGAGCGCGGCGTGGACGATGGTGGCCTCGGGGCGGAAGCCGCGGCCGGTGAGGGTGCGGCGGAAGGTGTCGCGGGCCGGCCCGATGAGGAGGTCGCCGGCCTCGGAGACGCCTCCGCCGATGACGAAGCGGCCCGGGTCCAGGGCGGCGGCCAGGTTGGCGATGCCCACGCCCAGCCAGGTGCCGACCTCGTAGAGCAGCTCGGTCGCGGTCGGGTCGCCGTCCTGGGCGGCCTCCGTGACCAACGGCCCGGTGATGCCCTCGACCGTGCCGCCCGCCC
The DNA here is from genome assembly GCF_043201815.1 of Kitasatospora sp. NPDC048296. Lineage (NCBI taxonomy): Bacteria > Bacillati > Actinomycetota > Actinomycetes > Kitasatosporales > Streptomycetaceae > Kitasatospora > Kitasatospora sp. NPDC048296. The sequence goes on along the minus strand of NZ_JBICZB010000002.1, from coordinate 245,065 downwards.
GGGCGAGCAGCGGCTGCACCACCGGGGACTCCTCGGCGACCAGCTCACGGGCGTCCCGTACCAGCGCGTTGCCGGAGGAGTACTGCTCCCAGCAGCCCCGGTTGCCGCACGGGCAGCGGTGGCCGCCGGGCACCACCTGCATGTGCCCGAACTCGCCCGCCAGGCCGAACTTGCCCCGGTCGACGTAGCCGTCCCGGACGACCGCGCCGCCGATGCCGGTGCCCAGGGTGAGCATCACCATGTGGTCCTCGCCGCGCCCCGCGCCGAAGCGCCACTCGGCCCAGGCGGCCGCGTTGGCGTCGTTCTCCACGATCACCGGGAAGCGCAGCCGCTCGCTGAGCACCTGCTGGAGCGGCTCGTTGCGCCAGTTGAGGTGCGGGGCGAAGAGCACCCGGGAGCGGTCGGCGTCGACCCAGCCGGCCGCGCCGACGCCGACCGCGTGGACGTCGTGCCGGTCGGCGAGCTGCAGCACCAGCTCGACGATGACGTCCTCGACGACCTTGGGGCTCTTGCTCTTGTGGGGGGTGTCGGTGCGCAGCTTCTCCAGCACCTTGCCCTCACCGTCGACGACTCCCGCGACGACCTTGGTGCCGCCGATGTCGACGCCGATGGTCGGCAGCCGCAGTATCCCCGCGGGCAGGGCGCGGCGCCGGCGCTCGGCACGCGGGCCGAGGCCGAGCAGGGTGGGCAGGACGGCCGGCCGGGTGCTGCCTTGGGGGCTGGTCACGGCTTCGGACGCTCCTCACGGGAATCTCGGGGGTCACTGGAATCGGGGCCGACGCGGGGCTCGGCGGAACCCGGCCGGGCCAGCTCGTGCGAGAGCTCGGCGAGGTCGGAGCCGCCCGCCATCTCGGTGGTGAGCTGCTCCAGGCCGATCTCGGCACGCGGGTGGCTGCCGGCCATCCGCCCCCGCTTGAGCAGGGTGAAGTGGTCCCCGACCAGGTAGGCGTGGTGCGGGTTGTGGGTGATCAGGACGACCCCGAGCCCGGCGTCGCGGGCCGCCGTGACGTACTTGAGCACCACCCCGGACTGCTTGACGCCGAGCGCCGCGGTCGGCTCGTCCAGGATGAGCACCTTGGCGCCGAAGTGCACGGCACGGGCGATCGCCACGCACTGGCGCTGGCCCCCGGAGAGGGTGCCGATCGGCCGGTCGACGTCGTGCAGGTCGATGCCCATCCTGGCGAGCGCCTCGCGGGTGGTGGCCCGCATGCCGTCGGCGTCCAGCCGCAGGCCGCCCCAGCGGCGCATGCCCTGCTCGGAGCCGAGGAAGAAGTTGCGCCAGACCGGCATCAGCGGGACGACCGCGAGGTCCTGGTAGACGGTGGCGATGCCGCGGTCCAGGGCCTGGCGCGGGGAGTCGAGGCGGACCTCCTCACCACCGACGGTGTAGCGGCCCTCGTCGTGCTGGTGCAGCCCCGCGATGATCTTGATCAGGGTGGACTTGCCGGCCCCGTTGTCGCCCAGCACGCAGCTGATCTCGCCGGCCCGCAGGGTCAGCGAGACGTCCTGCAGCGCCCGGACCGTCCCGTAGGTCTTGCCGACGCCTTCCAGTGACAGCAGCTCGCCACCCAGGGAGAGTTCGGTAGTCATCGCGGCCCCCGTTCCGCCCGGCGCTTGACGTAGGCGTTGAGCAGCGCGGCCAGCAGCAGCATCGCGCCGAGGAAGAACTTGAACCAGTCCGGGTTCCACTGGGCGTAGATGATCCCCTTGCTGGCCATCCCGAAGATCAGCGCACCGAGCGCGGAGCCGACCACCGAGCCGTAGCCGCCGGTGATCAGGCAGCCGCCGATGACCGCCGCGACGATGTAGATCAGCTCGTTGCCGACGCCCTCGCCGGACTGCACGGTGTCGAAGGAGAACAGCAGGTGCTGCCCGAGCACCCAGGCACCGAAGCCGACGCCCAGGTAGAGCACCGTCTTGGTCCGGGCCACCGGCACGCCGACCGCGCGGGCGGCGGCCGCGTCGCCGCCGACGGCGAAGATCCAGTTGCCGAAGCGGGTGCGCAGCAGCACCCAGCTGCCGACCGCGAGCAGGCCGAGCCACCACCAGACGGTGGCCTTGACGGTCAGTCCGCCGACGGTGACCTCGGAGGCGAACAGCCAGCGGCAGGACTCGAAGCCCTGCATGTCCGCGATCGACTTGGTGGAGACCGTTCCGGAGATCGCCTTGGTGACGCCCAGGTTGGCGCCGGTCAGCATCAGGAAGGTGCCCAGGGTGACGATGAAGCTGGGCAGCTTGGTGCGGCCGAGCATCCAGCCGTTGAACCAGCCGACCGCCAGCGTGGTCGCCAGCGAGACCAGGACGCCGACCCAGGTGACCGCGGTGAACTGGTACGAGACCATCGAGGAGGTCAGCGCGGCAGTGGTGACCAGGACGCCGGCCGACAGGTCGAACTCGCCGCCGATCATCAGCAGCGAGACCGGTACGGCCATGATCCCGATGGTGGACGCCGCGTAGAGCACGGTGCCGAGCGAGGAGACCCGCAGGAAGGGCTCGGCGGTGGTGGCGAAGACCGCGAACACCGCGACGGCGGCGATCAGCGAGCCGAGCTCCGGGCGGGCGAGGATCCGTCGCAGGGCCGCCGGGCGGTCCTGGAGCAGGCCGTCCCGGGCGAGGAGGTCGGGGGTGCTCACCTGGTCCCCCTCGCGACGTACTCGGCGAGCGCGTCGGCGTTGTCCTTGGTCAGGATCTGCGGGCCGGTCGCGACGGGCTTGCCGCCGCCGAGCATGTCCAGGTTGGACTTGTACAGCCAGAGCAGGTCGACGCCCTCGTAGCCCTGGAGGTAGGGCTGCTGGTCGACGGCGAAGCCGACGCTGCCGGACTTGAGGCCGGCCACCACCTGCTGGCCGAGGTCGAAGGTGTCCAGCTCGACGTTCCGGTGGGTGTCCTGGATGGCCTGCAGCCCGGTGGCGGCCATCGGGCCGGAGAGGGTGAGCACGGTGTCGATGTCCGGGTCGGACTGCAGCTTGGCGGAGATCGCGGCGCGGGCGTCGGGCATGTCGACGCCGTTGACGTAGAGCACCTGGAAGGCGGCGCCGGCCTTGGACTGCGCGCCGGAGCAGCGCTGCTCCTGGCCGACGTTGCCCTGCTCGTGGATCACGCACAGCACGTTCTTGCGGCCGCGGGAGGCCAGCTCCGCGCCGGCCGCCTGGCCGGCCGTGGTCTCGTCCTGCCCGATGTGGGTGAGCGCGCCGAACTTGGCGGAGAACTCCTGGCCGGAGTTGATGGTGATCACGGGGATGCCGGCCGCCTTGGCCTTGCCGAGGACGTCGGCCATGGCGTCGCCCTTGGCGAGGGTGACCAGCAGGCCGTCGACCTTCTGGTCGATGGCGGCCTGGACGAGCTGGACCTGGTTCTGGGTCTGCGCGTCGTTGGAGTACAGGAAGGTGATGTTGTCCTTGGCGGCGGCCTGCTCGGCGCCCTTGCGCACGCTGTCCCAGAAGGCGTCGCCGGCGCCGGCGTGGGTCACCATGGCGACCTTCCAGCGCGGGGTGGTGACGGCGCTGCCACCGGCGGCCGCGGCCTTGGCGCGGGCCTCCTCGGCGCGTCTGCCTCCGGTACTGCTGCAACCGGCCGCGGTGACCGCGAGGGCCAGGACGGCGCACACGGGCCAGAAGCGGCGGGACGGGCGAAAGCGGGTTGTGCTCATCCCCATAGTCTCTCTGGCCCGGCCGCGGGCGATCGCACCGCCTCGCCCAGCGGCGCGCACCGCGCGGGAGGTAAGGTGCCCCGGGGGACCTTCCTGGTAGTTCGCTGAACATCTGGTCCGGACCACGGCCGTCCGGGTGGCAGACTAGGCGCCGATCCGAAGCTGGGGCATCACCGTAACGTGATGTTCCTCTCAGGTTCCGCACAGATTCGGACGGCAACCGATCACCGGTTCTCAGCCGTCTGATGCCATTGACGTGCGTCCGGGCGAGTGGGGCCCGGACGGCGAGCGACCCGGATACGAGAACTTGATGGAACTGACAGGTACGCCATTCTTCATCCTCACCGTCATCCTTGTGCCGGTCTCCATCACAGTGGCGTTGCTGTTCTGGGGGAAGGTGCGCGGCCCCCATCCGGTGCAGGTCCTCTCCCGGATCGTCATGATCATGTTCTGTCAGGTCACGGCCGTGCTGATGGTCTTCGTGATGGTCAACAACGCCAACCTGATCTACGGCAACTGGGACGACCTGCTCGGCACCGGTGACCACGTCCGAGCGGTGCCCTCCGTGCCGCCGGCGGACCCGGCCGGGGGCAACGCCCAGAACGGCCAGTCCGGCGACGCCGGCAAGCAGCCCCCGAAGGTGCTGCAGAAGTTCGGCGGCGTGAACGACCCGGCGGTGCCCGGCGACGTCCAGAAGACCGACCTCAAGGGCCAGGTCTCCGGTGTCGACGGCGAGGTGCTGGTCTGGCTGCCGCCGCAGTACAACGACCCGGCGTTCAAGGACAAGAAGTTCCCGGTGGTCGAGCTGATCCCGGGCTACCCCGGCTCCTCCTCCACCTGGTACGGCACCCTCAAGGTGTCCGAGCAGCTCAAGCCGCTGATGCAGCAGGGCAAGGTCGCGCCGTTCATCCTGGTCTCGCCGCGCACGCTGCTGCTGGGCAGCCACCAGGACGCGGGCTGCACCGACATCCCCGGCAAGATCAACGCCGACGCCTGGATCACCCGCGACGTCCCGCAGATGGTGATGGACAACTTCCGCGCCGACCCGTCCGCGGACCGCTGGGCGATCGCCGGCTACTCGGCCGGCGCCCACTGCGCCGCCAAGCTCTCGCTGGCCCACCCGAACCGCTACCGCGCCGGCATCGCGATGTCCGGCTACAACGACCCGGCGAGCGAGCCGGACTCGCTGGTCGGCAAGGACGCGAAGCTGCGCGAGGCCAACAACCCGGTCAACATCCTCAAGACCGCCCAGCAGCCGCCGAAGGTCGCCCTGCTGGTCAGCGGCGCCAAGGGCGACGGCTACGAGGACGGCCAGGCGATCGCCGCCGTGGCCAAGGATCCGACCAAGGTCCAGGTCGAGGAGAGCACCGGCCCGCACACCACCGACATGTGGAAGCGGATGGTCCCCAGCGCCTTCGAGTGGCTGACCACGATCATCCCGGCTCAGTAGCCGACCGTCAGCACGACCGAGGGCCCGCCGCGAACGTTCGCGGCGGGCCCTCGGCGTTCTCCCGGGCCGGGTGCCGTCAGGCCAGCTCCAGCGCCAGGTAGAAGTCCACCCGGTCCTCCAGCCGGGAGAGGTCCCGCCCGGTCAACTCCTCGATCCGGCCGATCCGGTAGCGCAGGGTGTTGACGTGGACGTGCAGCTGCCCGGCGCAGCGGGTCCAGGAGCCGTCCGAACGCAGGAAGGCCTCCAGGGTGCGCACCAGGTCCGCCTGGTGCTCGATGTCGTACGCGATCACCTTGTCCAGCAGCCGGCTGCGGAAGGCGCGGCGGACCTCGTCCGGGACGGCGGCCAGCAGCAGCACGTGCGAAGCCAGCTCCTCGGGGCCGGCCACGCAGACCCGGCCGACCCGGGCGGCGGCGATCCGGCGGGCGTGCCGGGCCTCCTCCAGGGCCCCGCGCAGGCCGCCGGCCTCGGAGGCGGGGGCGGAGACACCGAGGGTGATCCGCCCCTCCGAGCCGAGTCCGGCCTCCAGCGGGGCGAGCAGGTCGCGCAGGGTGTCGGCGGGCACCGGGCTGTCCAGGGCGGGCAGCACCACCACGGCGCCGTTGCCCGAGCCGGCGACCAGCGCGCGGTCGGTGGTGCCGCCGAGCGCCTCCTCCAGGACGGCCCGCACCGTGCCGTCCGGCAGGCCGGTGCCCTCGGCGCTGAGCACCAGCCAGGAGTCGTCCTGGGGCTGGGACTTGGGCTCGGGGCTCTCGTAGCGGGCGGCCATCGCCGAGGAGGCGTACAGGGTGCGGCTGATCTCCGCCGGGTCGGCGTCGCGGCGCAGCAGGGCGAGCAGTTCGTCGGCCAGGCGGCGGCGCAACCGGCGGCCCTCGTCCCGGCGGTGGCGTTCGGCGGCGACCAGCCGGGCCAGGTTGTCGGCGAGCTGCTGGCGCTTGGTGGTCCACTCGGTGACGTCGCCGGCGACTACGAGCAGCCAGTCGGCCAGCAGCCAACCGGCCTGCGGCGCCTCGTGCTCGGCGGAGGCCGCGGCGGGCAGCAGCGAGTAGGCGCCGCCGGCCAGTCGGGCCCGGTGCGGGGGGCGGCGGCGCTGGCGCTGGGCGGCGAGGTGGGCGCGGACCAGCTGGTCGCGGTCCTCGGCGGTGAGCCGGTCGGCGGGGCCGGCGATCACCGCGCCGGTCGGGGTGAGCACCCAGCAGTCCAGGTCGAGGTCGCCGCCGAGCAGGTCCAGCACGGCGTCCAGCCCGCCGCCGCCGGCCGCCGAGACCAGCAGCCGGTGCCGGTCGACCAGGGCGGCGAGGTCGGCGGCGCGGTCGGCGGAGACCTGACGGCCGATGAACTCGGTGACGGTGCCGAAGGCGATGTCGTCGGGGACGGCCAGCAGCGGCATCCGGTGCCGGCGGCAGGCCTCGACCAGGTCCTCGGGCACCGGGCCGACCTCGGCCTCGCCGGCCGCCAGGGCGACCGCGCCGCCGGCCGCGATGGTCCGGACGAAGCGCTCGGAGTCGGCCGGGCCACCGCGCCAGAGCATCCCGGTGAGCACCAGCTCGCCGCCGTGCAGGTAGCGGCCGGGGTCGTGCAGGTCCGTGGTCATCACGCCGCTGACCTGCCGGTCCAGCTCCTCCTCGGCCGCGAGCAGGCGCAGTCGCGGGGCGCCGGGGGCGAGCAGGTCACGGACACGCATCCGCGGACTCCTTAAGGGGGGCTGGACCAGAAGGCTGGAACAGAAGGCTGGAACAGGGGGCTTGAGCAGGGCTGGAACGACGGCTGGGACGGGGATCAGGGGGCCTGATCGGGGGGAAGCGATGGTCGGACGTCCGGTCCGGGGGTGACAGTGTGCCCGAACATCAGTGCTCGGCGTTACGTACCAGCGGGCCACCGGGTCACGAGCCCGTAGACCGTCCGTCACGGCCGGATTACGGTCGTAGGTAGCACTCGGCGAACACCTGGGCTGCGGGATTGTCTCCCTTAGAGGAACGTACAGGATGCCGGGCGGGACCACAGCCGGGGCTTCATGCCATCGGTGACTGCCAGTGGCCCCCGTCACAGGAGTTCACTGGGCGACACGCCACCGGACACCCGGTAGGCGAAGACTTGAGGAGACACCCGCATGGAGTTCCTTCGGCCCGCCACCTGGGACGAGGCTCTCGCGGCGAAGGCTGAGTACCCGACCGCGCTGCCCATCGCGGGCGGCACGGACGTCATGGTCGAGCTGAACTTCGACGTGCACCGGCCATCCGCGATTCTCGACCTGAACCGCGTCACCGAGCTCACCGAATGGACGAACGACGGCAATGTCGTCCAGCTCGGCGCCTCCGTCCCGTACGCCCGGATCATCGCGGAGCTGTCCGGGCCGCTGCCCGGGCTCGCGCTGGCTGCCCACACCGTCGGCTCGCCGCAGATCCGCAACCGCGGCGGCGTCGGTGGCAACCTGGGCGCGGCCTCCCCGGCCGGCGACTCCCACCCGGCGCTGCTGGCGGCCGGGCGGGACGTGTTCGTCGAGGCGGCCTCGGTGCGCGGCACCCGGATGATCCCGATCGACGAGTTCTACGTCGGTGTCAAGCGCAACTGCCTGGAGGCGGACGAGCTGATCCGGGCCGTGCACATCCCGGTCGCGGACGGCCCGCAGCAGTTCTCGAAGATCGGCACCCGCAACGCCATGGTGATCGCGGTCTGCGCGTTCGGCTTCGCCCTGCACCCCAGGAACGAAACCGTCGGCACCGGTATCGGTTCGGCTGCCCCCACGCCGCGCCGCGCCGTCGAGGCCGAGGAGTACCTGCAGGGCGTGCTCGCCGAGCGCGGGCTCTGGCAGTCCGGCGAGTTGCTGGGCACCGAGGTGATCCAGCGCTTCGGCGAGCTGGTGAAGGCCGCCGCCTCCCCCATCGACGACGTCCGGGGCACCGCCGACTACCGGCGGCACGCGCTGGCCGTGATGGCCCGCCGCACCCTCACGTGGTGTTGGAACGACTACAGCAAGCAGATCAGGAGCGCGGCATGAGGGTCACGTTCACCGCCAACGGCAAGCCGGTCGAGGCCGACGACGTGTGGGAGGGCGAGAGCCTGCTCTACGTGCTGCGCGAGCGCGTCGGCCTGCCGGGCTCGAAGAACGCCTGTGAGCAGGGCGAGTGCGGCTCCTGCACCGTCTACCTGGACGGCGTGCCGGTCTGCTCCTGCCTGGTCGCGGCCGGCCAGGTGCAGGACCGCGAGGTGCGCACGGTCGAGGGCCTGGCCGAGGAGGACGGCGAACTGGGCCTGGTCCAGCAGGCGTTCATCGACGCCGGCGCGGTCCAGTGCGGCTTCTGCACCCCGGGCCTGCTGGTGCAGACCGACGCGCTGCTGGAGCGCGACGCCCAGCCGAGCGACAACGACATCCGCGAGGCGCTGTCGGGCAACCTGTGCCGCTGCACCGGCTACGAGAAGATCATGGACGCGGTGCGGCTCGCCTCCGCCCGCAAGTGCGCCGGTGAGGGGGCTGGTTCGGCATGACTGCCCGTACCATCCAGGGTCAGAAGAACCTGCAGAACATCAACCAGGCGTCCAAGGACGGCATCGGCGGCTCGCCGCTGCGCCCGGACGGCAACCTGAAGGTCAAGGGCGAGTTCGCGTACTCGTCGGACCTGTGGCACGAGGACATGCTGTGGGGTATGGCGCTGCGCTCGCCGCACCCCCGGGCGAACATCCTCTCGGTGGACATCTCCGAGGCGCTCAAGGTGCCCGGCGTCTACGCGGTGCTGACCCATGAGGACATCCCCGGCGCCAAGTACTACGGCCTGGAGATCCAGGACCAGCCGGCCCTGGCCATCGACAAGATCCGGTACCACGGCGAGGCGATCGCGCTGGTCGCCGCCGACCACCCGGAGACGGCCCGCCGCGCGGTGAAGAAGATCAAGGTCGAGTACGAGGTGCTCACCCCGATCGTCACCGAGGAGCAGTGCCTGGACCCGGAGACCCACGGGTACGTGCACGAGCCGCACGAGTACAAGTCGCACGCGTACGGCAACATCTGCCACGAGCAGAAGCTGGTCTCCGGCCTCGGCGTGACCGACGAGGTGCGGGCGATGGCGGACGTCATCGTCAGCGGCGACTACGAGGTCGGCATGCAGGACCAGGCCTTCCTCGGCCCCGAGTCCGGCCTCGCGGTGCCCGCCGAGGACGGCGGCATCGACCTCTACATCGCCACCCAGTGGCTGCACGTGGACCGCGAGCAGATGGCCCCGGTGCTGGACCTCCCGGAGGAGAAGGTCCGGCTCACCCTGGCCGGCGTCGGCGGCGCCTTCGGCGGCCGCGAGGACATCTCGATGCAGATCCACGCCTGCCTGCTGGCCCAGCACACCAACAAGCCCGTCAAGATCGTCTACTCCCGGGACGAGTCCTTCTACGGCCACGTCCACCGCCACCCGGCCCGGATGCACTACGAGCACGGCGCGACGCGGGACGGCAGACTGGTCTTCGCCGACTGCCGGATCGTGCTGGACGGCGGCGCGTACGCCTCCGCCTCCCCCGCCGTGGTCGGCAACGCGGCCTCGCTCGGACACGGCCCGTACGTGATCCCGAACGTCGGGATGCACGCCATCGCGCTCTACAGCAACAACCCGTCCTGCGGGGCGATGCGCGGCTTCGGCGCGGTGCAGGCGGCGTTCGGCTACGAGTCGCAGATGGACAAGCTGGCGGCCGAACTCGGCATGGACCCGGTGGAGCTGCGGCAGCTGAACGCGATGTCGGAGGGCGACTTCATGCCCACCGGCCAGCAGATCGACTCGCCCGCGCCGGTGGCCGAACTGCTGCGCCGCGCCAAGGAGATGCCGCTGCCGCCGCCGCTGGACACCGCGCACCTGGACGTCCGCGCGCTGCCCGGCGCGCTGTCCAACACCTCGCACGGCGAGGGCATCGTGCGCGGCGTCGGCTACTCGGTCGGCATCAAGAACGTCGGCTTCTCCGAGGGCTTCGACGACTACTCCACCGCCCGGGTGCGCCTGGAGGTGATCGGCGGCGAGCCGGTCGCCATGGTGCACACCGCGATGGCCGAGGTCGGCCAGGGCGGCGTCACCGTGCACGCCCAGATCGCCCGCACCGAGCTGGGCGTCGAGCAGGTCACCATCCACCCGGCCAACACCGAGGTGGGGTCGGCCGGTTCGACCTCCGCGTCGCGCCAGACCTACATGACGGGCGGCGCGGTGAAGCTGGCCGCCGAGGCCGTCCGGCGGGAGCTGGTCGAGAAGGGCCGCCGGCGCTACGGCTGGACCCACAAGGACATCACACTGGCCGGCGGCAAGGTCGTCTCGGAGAGCGCCGGTGTGCTGGTCTCCATGGTGGACCTGCTCGGCGACGAGGCCATCGACCTCACCCGCGAGCACCACCACCGGCCCACCCAGGCCTTCGACAAGGAGACCGGCCAGGGCTTCGGCCACGTCCAGTACACCTTCTGCGCCAACCGCGCGGTGGTGGACGTGGACGTGGAGCTGGGCCTGGTCAAGGTGGTCGAGCTGACCGCCGTCCAGGACGTCGGCAAGGCGCTCAACCCGCTCTCCGTGGTCGGCCAGATCCAGGGCGGCTGCACCCAGGCGCTCGGGCTCGCGGTGATGGAGGAGATCATCGTCCGGGACGGCAAGGTGCGCAACGCCTCCTTCACCGACTACCTGATCCCCACCATCCTGGACACTCCGCCGATCCCGGTGGACGTCCTCGAACTTCCCGACCCGCACGCCCCGTACGGGCTGCGCGGCGTCGGCGAGGCGCCGACCGTGTCGGCGACGCCCTCGATCGTGGCGGCCATCCGCAACGCCACGGGCCTGGCGCTCAACCGGATCCCGGTCCGGCCCGAGCACCTGACCACCGAACAGCCCGGCTGATCCCGGCAGTTCGACCTCCGGGAGCACGAACCCCGGAGGGCTCCGGATGCCTCCGCAACCCTCCGGACGTACGGACCTCCCCGGGGCGGTGACGCGTCTTCCCCACCGCCCCGGGGGCCTCCCCCACCCGCTGCCCTGCCCACGCCGGGGTTCCGCAGTGGTGCGCACCACCCTCATCTGCACCGCTGGCACTCCCCGACGAGTGCCCCCCACAGTGAGTCGATACCGTCCCCCTGTGCCAACTTCGTTGACTGGCAGTCAGGTCGGCTCGCCCACCCCAACCCCCTTTGACACTTGGGAGTGGACATGACCAGGATCCCCACGGAGCCCGGCACCACCGAAGCAGACAGACCCGCCGGGGACGAGACCCGCCCCTCGTCCCCGGCACCACGCCCGAACGGCGCGCTCGACGCGTACTTCAAGATCTCGGCCCGCGGCTCGACCCTCGCCAACGAACTGCGCGGCGGCCTGACCACGTTCATGGCGATGGCGTACATCATCCTGCTCAACCCGCTGATCCTCAGCGGCGCGGACGTCAACGGCGTCAAGCTCGACCACGCCGCGCTGACCACCGCCACCGCGCTCGCGGCCGCCGTCACCACCCTCCTGATGGGCCTGGTCGGCAACGTGCCGCTGGCCCTGGCGGCAGGGCTCTCCGTCTCGGGCGCGGTCTCCGCGCTCGTCGTCCCCCACACCACCTGGTCGCAGGCCATGGGCCTGTGCGTGATCTACGGCCTGCTGATCGTGCTGCTGGTGGTCTCCGGGCTGCGCGAGAAGATCATGAACGGCATCCCGCTGCCGCTCAAGCACGCGATCACCATCGGCATCGGCCTGTTCGTCACGATCATCGGCCTCTACAAGGCCGGCTTCATGCACACCGGCGGCCCCACCCCGCTCTCGCTCGGCCCGGCCGGCGAGCTGACCGGCTGGCCGGTGCTGATCTTCTGCGTCACCCTGCTGGCCATCTTCGTCCTGATGGCGCGCGGCATCCGGGGCGCGATCCTGATCGGCATCGCCGGCGGCACCGTGCTCGCGATGATCGTCAACAAGGTCGCCCACGTACCGGCCTCGGCCTGGAAGAACTCCGTCCCGGTGTGGCCCGGCAGCCCGGTCTCCGCGCCCGACTTCAGCCTGTTCGGCCACGTCGACCTGTTCGGTGCCTTCGGCAGCCACGGCATGGGCGCGATCAGCGCCTCGGTCGCGGTGTTCACCCTCGTCCTGGCCGGCTTCTTCGACGCGATGGCCACCATCATCGGCGTCGGCACCGAGGCCGGTCTGGCCGACAAGCAGGGCCGGATGCCAGGCCTGTCCAAGGCGCTGTTCATCGACGGCGCCGGTGGCGCGGTCGGCGGCCTGGCGGGCGCGTCCGGCCAGACGGTCTTCGTCGAATCGGCGACCGGGGTCGGCGACGGCGCCCGGACCGGCCTCGCCTCCACCGTCACCGGCGGACTGTTCGCCCTGATGCTGTTCTTCTCGCCGCTGGCCGGCATCGTCCCGGTCGAGGTCGCCTCCGCCGCCCTGGTGGTGATCGGCTCGATGATGATGAGCCAGGCCCGGCACATCGACTGGTCCGACCGCGAGGTCGCCATCCCGGCCTTCCTGACCTGCGTGCTGATGCCGTTCACGTACAGCATCACCGCGGGCGTCGCGGCCGGCGTCATCTCGTACTCGGTCATCAAGGCCGGCCAGGGCAAGTGGCGCGAGCCCGGGCTGCTGATGTGGATCCTCACCGCGGTCTTCGTGCTCTACTTCGCGCTCACTCCGATCAAGTCCTGGCTGGGCGTGCACTAGGCACCCCGTACGCACCACCGCCGCCGTACGGGATCGTTTCCCGTACGGCGGCTCTCCCGCTACTGTCGAAACCGTGTAAGGAGCCTCAGACATGCAGGACATCGCCGAGCAGCTGCAGGCCTGGCACGCGTCCGGGCGCTCCTTCGCCGTGGCCACCGTGGTCGGCGTCTCCGGCAGCGCCCCGCGCGACCCCGGGGCGGCACTGGCCGTGGACGCGGCCGGGGAGGCGGTCGGCAGCGTCTCCGGCGGGTGCGTCGAGGGCGCGGTGTACGAGCTGTGCCAGGCCGCGATCGAGAGCGGCGAGCCGGTGCTGGAGCGCTTCGGCTACAGCGACGAGGACGCCTTCGCGGTCGGGCTGACCTGCGGCGGGATCCTCGACGTGTTCGTCCAGCCGGTCGTGCCGGGGGCGGACCCCGGCATGGACGCGGGCCTCGCGTTCATCGCCGCCGGGACCCCGGTCGCGCTCGCCCGGGTGATCGCCGGACCGGCCGGGCTGCTCGGCGCCACCCTCTCGGTCACCGCCGACGGCGTCCGCGGGGCGCTCTCGGTGGGGCCGTCCACCGTCGGCGCGCTGGAGCGGGCGCTCGTCGCCGAGGCCCGGGCGATGCTGGACGCCGGACGGACCGGCCGGATCGTGCTCGGCCTGGACGGGCGGCCCTGTGACGAGCACGAGCAGGGGACCGTCACCTGCTTCGTCGAGTCCTACGTGCCCGCGCCCCGCATGCTGGTCTTCGGCGCGATCGACTTCGCCGCCGCCGTGGTGCGGATCGGCAAGTTCCTCGGCTACCACGTCACGGTCTGCGACGCCCGGCCCGTCTTCGCCACCACGCGCCGCTTCCCCGAGGCGGACGAGGTGGTGGTCGACTGGCCGCACCGCTACCTCGACTCCCAGCTCGGCCGGATCGACGGGCGCACCGTACTGTGCGTGCTCACCCACGACGCCAAGTTCGACATCCCGCTGCTGGAGCGCGCCCTGCGGCTGCCGGTCGGCTACGTCGGCGCGATGGGCTCGCGCCGCACCCACCGCGACCGGGAGGCCAAGCTGCGCGAGGCCGGGCTGACGGACGCCGAACTCGCCCGGCTGCGCTCCCCCATCGGCCTCGACCTGGGCTCCCGCACCCCCGAGGAGACGGCGGTCTCGGTCGCCGCCGAGATCGTCGCCCACCGGCGCGGCGGCAGCTGCCTGCCGCTGAGCGCCGGGAACGGACCGATCCACCACGACGTGGCGGCCGCTCCCGAGGACGCCGGGACGCCCCGGACGCACGCGGCCTGAGCGTCGCACTGCGTGAACGTCACGCTGCGTGCCCGCCGGGCGGCGGGGCTCCGGAGGAACGGACTCGCCGCCGGTTCGGCGGCTGACGGCCGCCGACGGGAGCGGACGACGGAAGGCCTCCCGGTGCCGCTCGGGGAGCGGGACCGGGAGGCCTTCCGGGTCAGCGGGACGGCGGGGTCGGCGGACCGTTCCGGGGTCCGTCGGCCCGACGCCGTCGCGATGGCTGGGCCTGCCGCCGCGGACCGCTGGGATCGGGGGGTGTCGGGGACTACTGCACCTGGCAGCCGCGCTGCCAGTTCCAGCCGACGAAGGTGTGGCGCAGCTGCACGTCGAAAGTGCAGGAGTAGGTGAGGTCGGGGTTGAGGGTCAGGTACGTGTGGTGGGTGTTGTCGTACCAGTTGCCGGTGACGTCGAAGATCCCCTTGTAGGAGAAGTCCGCGTGGGCCTGGGAGTTGACCACGGCGCAGTTGGTGGTGCAGTCGTCGCTGTTGGTGGCGGAGGCCACCGACCAGCCGGCGTTCCACGGCTCGCGGTTGAAGCCCTGGGTCACGGTGGTGGCCGCGGTGGTGATCTGGCCGTCGGCGGTGTTCCAGTCGGAGGTGGCGTACAGACCGGTCATCCGGATGTTGCAGCAGTCGTACATCTCGTTCGCGCTGGTGATCCGGCGGTGGCCGGTGGCGGTGGTGCCCGCCGCCAGGGCCTTGGCGGCGGCGGTGCGGGTGGTCGGGGCAGCGGCCGGGACGTAGGTCACCGGGCCCTCCTGCGGCTTGCAGTCCGAGCCGATCGTCACCGTCTGCTGGACCGACATGCCCGCGGGCGGGACCGGCAGCGAGCCGGTGAGCGTCACACCGTCGCAGGTTCGGGCGCTCGATGCATCGGCGGCGGGTGCCGCGACGGCCCCCGGGGCCATCGCCATGAGCAGACCGGCCGCACCGAGCGCTACCGAAACCAGACGCTTCTTCACAGTCCCTGTTCACCCTCGTGAGTTACCTGCCGGTAAGCCTAGGGTGGCCGGTCACCGGGTCCGAGAGCGTTGGCAGGAAGCTGCAACTCCTGATGTCGCCGGGGCTGCCGGGACTGCTGGGGCCCCTGCGGCGGCAGGGGCCCCAGTGCGGTTTCAGGTCACGTTCAGACGGGCGGCCAGGCGCAGCAGGCCGGGGCTGAGGCGGGAGAGCAGGCGGGCGGCCTTGGCCTCGGGGGTGACCGGGACGACGGGCTTGCCGGTGCGCACGGCGCCGACGACGGCGGCGGCCACCTTCTCCGGCGGGAAGCCGCGGCGGGCGTAGAGCCTGGCGGCGCGGGCCTGCTTGGCGGACTGTTCGGCGGCGGTGGTCGCGGAGAAGGTGGAGGTGCGGGTGATGTTGGTGTTGACGATGCCGGGGCAGATGGTGGAGACGCCGATGCCGTGGCCGACGAACTCGGCGCGCAGGCAGTCCGAGAGCATGAACACCGCGGCCTTGCTGGTGGCGTACGCGGTGAGCGCCTTGGCGGGCAGGTAGGCGGCGGCCGAGGAGACGTTGACGATGTGGCCGCCCTGGCCGCGGTCGGCCATCAGGGTGCCGAAGGCGCGGCAGCCGTGGATCACGCCCCAGAGGTTGACGTCCAGGACGCGCTGCCACTCCTTCTCGGTGGTCTGCAGGAAGGTCCCGGAGTGGCCGATGCCCGCGTTGTTGACCATCACGTCGGGCACCCCGTGCTCGGCGGCGACGGTCTGCGCGAAGGCGTCCATCGCGGCGCCGTCGGAGACGTCCACCCGGTAGGCGTGCGCCGTCGGGCCGATCAGCGAGGCGAGTTCGGCGGTTCGCTCGGCGGCCGCGAGGTCGAGGTCACAGACCACCACCCGGGCGCCGTCCTCGGCGAAGGCCAGCGCGGTGGCCCGGCCGATGCCGCTGCCGCCGCCGGTGACGACCACCAACCGGCCGTCGCCCTCGGCGGTTCGGGCGTCGCCCGTGCTGCCGGTCTCGATCCGGGCGGTGAACTCGCGGACCATGCCGGCCACGGTGGCTCCCTTCTCCAGCAGCGCCGACCAGTGGCCGGCGTGCAGCGTGCGTCGGGTCAGCTCGGGCGCCCAGCGCTCCAGGCCCTCGGAGAGGTAGGTGCCGACGTAGCGGTCCCGGGTGAGGGTGATCAACTGGACCGGCACCTCGGTCGGCCGCTCGCGCGGACTGCCCATCGTGGGGCGGAAGTTGGCGCGGTACAGCTCGATGCCGCGGACGGCGTCGCGGCGCAGCGTGCGCTGGGGGTGGTCGGCGCGCGGGGTGACGTGCTCCAGGTCTCGCAGCACCCGCGACCAGGCCCGGGCCAGGCCGAGGCGCCAGACGGCGGGGGCGAGGAAGGGCAGGTGGAAGGCGGTGATGTACCAGGAGTGCAGGCCCTGGTGGAGCAGCTGCCTGAGGTGGCGCGGGGTGGGGCGGCGCAGCCGGTGACGCAGCCAGTAGCCCATGTGGTCCAGGGACGGGCCGGACATGGTGGTGTAGGAGGCGATCCGGCGCTCGGCGCCGGGGGTGGTCACGGCCTCCCAGGACTGGATCGAGCCCCAGTCGTGGGCGAGCAGGTGCACCGGGCGGTCCGGGCTGACCGCGTCGGCGACGGCGAACAGGTCGTCGGCGAGCTGCTCCAGGCGGTAGCCGCTCCGGTCCGCGGGGACGCCCGACTCGCCGGCGCCGCGCACGTCGTAGCGGACCACGTGGTGGTCGCGGGCGAGATCGGCGGCGATGTCGTCCCAGACGGCGTGGGTGTCCGGGTAGCCGTGCACCAGGAGGACGGTGGGGGCCTCCGGGTCGCCCTGCTCGAAGACGGCGAGCGGGAGGCCGCCGGAGTGGACGGTCCGGCGGCGGATCGGGGGCGTCGGGGTCGTCGGAGTCGTCATCGGGTGGCCTCCAGGGCGGTCGGCTCGTCGGTGGCGGTCGGCTGGGCGGCGGCCTGGGCGGTGCTCGGCTCGTCGGTGGCGGCCGGCTCGTCGGTGGCGGCCGGCTCGTCGGTGGCGGTCCAGCGGCGGACGTGCGGGAGGTCGTCGTCGAGCCAGTAGGCGTCGCCCTCGGTGACCACCAGCAGTTCCTCGAACTTGATGCCCACGCCGCGGAAGCCGATGTGCGGCTCGACCGCCCACAGGCCCGGCGTGGGCGCGTGCCGGGACGAGCGGCCGTCCGCCCACAGCGGCGAACGGCCGTGCAGGCGCTCGGAGATGAGCTCGCGGCCGAGGGTCTGCAGGGTGCGCACGCCGAAGCCGAAGACGTTCACCCCCGCCGGGCCGCGCACGGTGGTGCGGGTGACCTGGTGGCCGATCACCCGCCCCGGGTAGACCTGGTGGCGGTTGTCGTAGCCGTGCGCGGCGATCTGCGCGTCCACGGCCGCGTACACCTCGTTGAGCGGCTTGCGGGCGCGCACCTCCGCGAGGATCAGCTCGCGGTAGACCTTGAGGTCGGCGGCCAGACGGTCCCACACCTTGTTCTCGCCGACCTTGCCGCCGTAGCCGATGTCGGCGGTGTAGCCGTCCACGACGGGCGCGCAGTCCAGCACGTACGGCATGCCCTCCTCAAGGCGGCGGTTGCCGGCGAAGAACTGCAGCGGGGTGTGGAAGTGCCGGAAGGCCGTACGGTCACCGAACCAGGCGAAGGGGACGTGGAAGAAGTCCTGCACCCCGGCGGCGACCAGGCGGCGGCGCAGCTCGGCGGTGGCCTGCCGCTCGGTGACACCCGGTTCGATCCAGGCGGCGACCTGTTCGGCGCAGTGGTAGGCGAGTTGCTGGGTCTCGCGGAAGCGGTCGAGGTCGCGCTCGGTGTAGCGGAACGTCGGGATCGCATTCGCCATCGGGGGCATCGGGGGGCTCCTTCTAGACGTCGAGCACGAGGGTCTCGCCCTCGGCGGCCCGGGAGACGCAGGGCAGCAGGGCGCCGGCGGCGCGCTGCTCGGGGGTGAGGCGGCGGTCCCGGTGGTCGGGCGTGCCGGACCGCAGGCGGACCTCGCAGGTGCCGCAGAAGCCCTGGTGGCAGGAGTACGGGAGGTCCGGGCGGGCCTCGCGCAGCACGTCCAGGGCGGAGCGGTCGGCGGGGACCTCCAGGGTCGGACCGTCGGTGCCGAGCCGGACGGCGAAGGGCTTGCCGTCGGTGATCGGGGCGGCGCCGAAGCGCTCGAAGTGCAGGGCGCAGGCCCGGGACTCGTCCAGGGCCCGCTGGACGGCTGCGAGCATCGGGGCGGGGCCGCAGCAGTAGACGGCGGCGCCACGCGGGGCGTGGGCGAGCAGTTCGGCGCCGGTGGGGACGCCACCGTGCTCGTCGTCGGTGCGCAGCACCACGCGGTGCGGGTCGAGGGCGCGCAGCTCGTCCGCGTACGGGAGGGTGTCGGCGCTGCGGCCGACGTGGACGAGCCGCCAGTCCAGGCCGTGGCGCTGGGCCTCGCGGGCCATCGGCAGCAGCGGGGTGATACCGATGCCGCCGGCGAGCAGCAGGACGGTGGGCTCGGCGCAGAAGGCGAAGCCGTTGCGCGGGCTGCGGGCGGTGAGGCGGGCGCCGGGGTGCAGGGTGTCGTGGATCTCGACGGACCCGCCGCCGCCCTCGGGCAGCTTCCGGACGGCGATCCGGTAGCTGCGGCGGTCGGCCGGGTCGCCGCTGAGCGAGTAGTGGCGCTCGCGGCCGGAGGGCAGGACGAGACGCAGGTGGGCGCCGGGCTGCCAGGGCGGCAGCTGGCCACCGGAGGGGTCGGCGAGGCTCAACTCGATGACGTCTGCGGCGAGTCCGCGCCGGGCGGTGACCACCAGCTGGAGCGGCGCGGCGGGTCGGCTGAGCGGGCGGCGTGGGCTGCGCCGCAGCAGGGGGCCACCGAGGGCCTGCACGTACCGGTCCTGGATCGCGGTGAGGCGGGTCAGGAAGCGGTCCGCCCAGGGGCGGCCGTACAGGTCGGGGGGCGGGGTGAGCAGATCCATCCGGCGATCCTTGGCGTGGGGAGGGGGTGGCGAGTACGGCCGACGGGGGTTCAGGTTTCAGCGAACGGATAACAGATGACGTTCTCTGTTCTCTGAAAGCTGTCGTCTGAAATCTGTCAGCTGTTCGCTGCGGCGGCGCGGGCGGCCGGAGAGGAGGCGAGGTAGCCGAGGGCCTGGCTGGAGGAGCCCTCCTGGGTCGGGTGGTAGCCGGGCTTGAAGTACCGCAGGCCGGAGCGAAGCGACTTGACCGGGTCGGGCAGCAACCCACGCTTGGTGATCCGGTACGCCTCCAGCCAGCTCGGTCGCAGCCGCCCCCTCAGCGTCGGGTCGGCGGCCAGCAGGAAACGCACACCGCGCACCCAGAGCTGCACCAGCAACGGGCCGGCCATCATCATGGTGCGCACCCGGCGCATGTAACCAGGGTCCAGGTGGACCAGCAGGTCGAAGGCGACGCTGCGGTGTTCGACCTCCTCGGCACCGTGCCAGCGCAGCAGGTCGAGCATCGTCGGGTCGGCCTCGGCCCGGTCCAGACCCGGGGAGTTGAGGATCCAGTTGCCAAGGAACGCGGTGTAGTGCTCGATCGCCGCGATGGCGGCGACCCGCTCGATCAGGCCCTCGCGCTGCTTCATGGGACTCAGCCCAGGCCGCTCCCCGAGCACCCGCTGGAAGACCCAGGCGACCTGGCGAACGTACGGGCGCGGGTCGAGCCCCTGGCCGAGCAGGTGGTCCAGCACCTCCTGGTGCGCCTCGGCGTGGATGGCCTCCTGCCCGATGAACCCGAGCACCTCCTCGCGCAGTTGCTCGTCCCGGATGAGCGGCAGCGCCTCCTTGAACACCTTGACGAACCAGCGCTCACCCTCGGGCAGCAGCAGGTGGAGAACGTTGAGGATGTGGGTGGCCATCGGCTCGTCCGGGACCCAGTGCAGCGGCAGTCGGGCCCAGTCGAAGCGGACGTCCCGGGGCTCCAGGACGAGGCTGTCGTGCACGCGCACGGCGGGGGCGGCGATGGCGGGGACGGGGGTGGATCGGGGCATGGCAGGCCCTCCTGACCTGGGAGCGGCGGCTCGGCTCAGGGAAACGTACTCGCCGGTAGTGGCAGCGACAAGGGTTTCGGCACCCCTTATCGACATCGAGTCTAATAAGTGATGCGCACTGGAGGGCGCCTCCGGAAACACCCCGCCGGAAAGCAGCGGTAAGCAGACGGGCCCCGCCGGACGCGATACGTCCGACGGGGCCCGGCGACCTGGGCTCAGACCGCCATCGCCAGCATCAGCGGCGCCGCCTGGGCCGCCAGCAGTTCGGCGGCGGCCTTCAGCTTGTGGATGTTGCCCACCGGCATCGAGGTGGCCAGGCAGCCGACCGTGCTGCCCGCCGTGATCGGCACCGCCGCGCACACCGTGCCGAGCGCGTACTCCTGGATGTCCAGCACCGGCACCGTCGCGGGTTGCCGCTCCAGCCGGTGCATCAGCTGGTCGGTGTCGGTGACCGTACGGGAGGTGAGCCGGGCGACCGGGTGACGGGAGAGGTGGTCGCGCCGCCCGTCCACGTCCAGCTGGCTGAGCAGGCACTTGCCGATCGCGCTGGCGTGCGCGGTGGCACGGAAGTCCACCCACTCCTGCACGGCCGGCGCGTAGTCGGCCGCCGAGACCGCCTCGACCGACAACTCCCCGTCGTAGTACCGACTGAAGTACACCGCAGCGCCCAACTCGTCCCGGAGTTCAGCGAGTTTGCGGTTCAGTCGGGCCTTGACGAGCTGCTCCCGGTTGTGCTGGCCGAGCAGGGCGAAGGTGCCGCCGAGCACCCAACCACCGTCCTGGCACTGGAGGTAGCCCTCGATCTCCAGGAGCTCCGCGAGCCGCCGGACGGTCGGCAGGCCGAGCGAGGTATCCCGCGCCAGGGCGACCAGGGTGGCGCCGTCGGGGTGCCGGTCGACGGCCTCCAGCAGTCTGAGGGCGTGCTGCAGGGAGGTGAACGGGCCCGGCAGGCCCTGGTCCAGCGCGGCGTGACGACCCGGGGCTGGTGTCGACATGTCGTCCCCTTCCGATGTCCCCCCACGGAGCGACCGCGGGCAGCCTCCAGCCTAGCCATCAGGTGGCCTCGGCAACTGGCGTCCGTGAATATCCGTGAACATTCCGTGGAGCAGCTGCCGGTTGGCTGGTACAAGGGGCCCTACCGGTACGAGCGGGCCCACCCGTACAAGGGACCCCGCGGGACGACGACAGCCGCACAACGCCCGACGGGCCCCTCCCCCACTGCCCGGGAGGAGAGGCCCGTCGTACGGCCGCCGGGGTGCGGGCCCCGGCGGCCGGTGAGGGTGCGGAAGAGTCAGTCAGTCCCCGGCCCCGAGTCGGGCTCAGCCCTCGTCGCCGGCGCGCAGCTTGGCGACGGCGGCCTCGAGCCGGGCGCCGTACTCCTCGTCGGCGGCGTGGAAATGGGCCAGGTTCTTCTCCACCACGTCGTCCCGCGTCACCTGCGCCAGGAAGCCCGCGATGTTGGCGATCAGGCGGGTCTTCTCGCCCTCCGACATCAGCCGGTACAGCTCGCCGGCCTGGAAGAAGTCGTCGTCCTTGGTGTGGGCCGGCGTGGTGTAGGTGCCGGTGTAGCCGTCCACCTTGACCGGCGCGGCGAGCGCGCTGTCGCTCTGGGCCGGGCCGTCGTAGGAGTTGGGCTCGTAGTTCTTGCCGCGGCCGGCGCTGTTGACGGCCATGAAGCCGTCCCGCCCGTAGTTGTTGGCCTCGGTGGCGCGCGGGGCGTTCACCGGCAGCAGGGTGTGGTTGACACCGAGGCGGTAGCGCTGGGCGTCGGCGTAGGCGAACAGGCGGCCCTGGAGCATCTTGTCCGGGGAGGGGCCGATGCCGGGCACGAAGTTGTTCGGCGAGAACGCGGACTGCTCGACCTCGGCGAAGACGTTCTCCGGGTTCTTGTTGAGCACCAGGCGGCCGACCTTGACCAGCGGGTAGTCGGCGTGCGGCCACACCTTGGTGAGGTCGAAGGGGTTGAAGCGGTAGTCCGCGGCCTCGGCGACCGGCATCAGCTGGACGTAGAGGGTCCAGGACGGGAACACCCCGCGCTCGATGGCCTGGTGCAGGTCACGCTGGTGCGAGTCGGCGTCGGCGCCGACCACCTCGGCGGCCTGGTCGCCGTCCAGGCTGCGGATGCCCTGGTTGGTCTTGAAGTGGTACTTCACCCAGTAGGCCTCGCCCTCGGCGTTGACCCACTGGTAGGTGTGCGAGCCGTAGCCGTTCATGTGGCGGTAGGACGCGGGGATGCCGCGGTCACCGAACAGCCAGGTGATCTGGTGGGTCGAGGCCGGCGAGTGTGCCCAGAAGTCCCAGACGTTGTCCGCCTCCTGCACGCCGGTGTACGGGTCGCGCTTCTGCGAGTGGATGAAGTCGGGGAACTTGATCGGGTCCTTGATGAAGAACACCGGGGTGTTGTTGCCGACGAGGTCGTAGTTGCCGTCCTCGGTGTAGAACTTCAGCGCGAAGCCGCGCGGGTCGCGCACCGCGTCGCTGGCGCCCAGGTTGCCGGCCACGGTCGAGAAGCGCAGGAAGACCTCGGTGCGCTTGCCGACCTCGGACAGGAACGCCGCCCGGGTGTACTGCGACACCTCGTCGGTGACCTCGAAGTAGCCGTACGCGCCGGAGCCGCGGGCGTGCACGACGCGCTCCGGGATGCGCTCGCGGTTGAACCGGGCCAGCTTCTCCAGCAGGTGCTGGTCCTGGATCAGCAGCGGGCCGTACTCGCCGGCCGAGGCCGAGTTCTGGTTGTCGGCGACCGGGGCGCCGGACTCCGTGGTCAGGATCTTGGACATGGAGGGTCCTTCAGGTGTCGATAAGGCGGTGCGTGGAGAGGTGGACGGGCCGCGCGGGGCTCAGACGCCGAGCAGGCGCCAGAGCGCCGACCGGCGGCGGGCCGAGTGCTCGCCGTCGGGGCCGTCGGCCGGCTGGAGGCCGGCCACCGCGGCGGTGGCCGCGGCCGGGTCCGCCAGCGGGCGGGCGGCGGCCAGCGCGGCGGCCTCCTCGCCGGTCAGGCCGGCGGCGGTGAGCGCGGCGGCGGCCTCGGCGGCCGGGACGGCGTTGAACCAGCGCAGCGCGAGGGCCGCGCGGCCGGCCTCGGTGAGACGGCCGGTGAGCCGGAGGCGGGCGAGCCCGCCGTCCGGGTAGACGTTGATCCGCACGTGGGTCACCGGGCGGCCCACGTCGAGCCGGAAGCGGTGCCGGGTGTCGGGCTGCAGGCGGGTACGGGGCAGGATCTCGAACCACTCGCCGTCGGCCGGGTCCTGTCCGGTCGAGGCGTCGAAGCCGACCAGGTCGGCCCAGCCGGGGGCATTGGCGACGAAGTGGGTGGTGTCCACCTCGGCGGCCAGGACCTCACCGCCCCCGGCCAGGGCGATCTGCACCCAGTCGTTGGCCTTGTCGCGCCGACGCCGGGTCTCCCAGCCCTCGCCCATGACGGAGGCGCGACCGGGAGCGTTCAGGTTGTGCGGGGAGGAGAAGTAGCGGTCGGAGGCCGCCTCGGCGACGCCGCCGTACTCCTGGGCGGCCAGGTCGAAGGTGAGGCCGTCCAGTTCGCGCGGGTCGGGCAGCACCTCGCCGTGCACCCGGAGCCGGGCGACGCCGCCGTCCGGGAAGATGTTCAGCCGCACGTGGGTGTAGCGGGTGTCGTCCTGGACGGCGAACTCGTGGGCGGTGTCCCCCTGGAGCGGGGTGCGCGGCACGATGACGGTCCACTCGGCGTCCTGCAGCTCCTCGGGCGAGGGGTGCCCGGGTACGGAGGCGGCCTCGACCGAGGCGCTCTCCGGGTAGTTGCCGGTGAAGTGGGCGGTGTCGACGATCAGGCCGCGGATCACGCCGCCGACGCCGAGCCGGACGATCGCCCAGTCGTGGTCCTGGTCGGTGGGGTGCGGCTGGTCGGCGGAGACGCCGCGGCGGCGCTTGGACTCCCAGCCGTCCATGATCTGGCCCTTGTGACCGAAGGTGTGCGGGCGGAACTCGGCGGGCTTGGCGACCAGCAGGTTCTCCGCGTCCGCGAAGGTGTCCTCATTGGTGGCGACGACGCCCGCGCCGAGCAGCCGGGAGGCCAGGTTGACCAGCTCGGTGAAGGGAGCGCTCGGGGTGTCGGCAGTGGTCACTGACTCTCCTCAGAAAGGCGTTCGGTTCAGGCGGTGTCGGTTCAGGAAGCGGTGTCGGAAAGGGAGTCGGCCGGCCGGGTGAGCTGACGGCCGAAGGGCTCGGCGCCGGTGTCCACCGCGCGGCCGCGCAGCCAGGTGGTGCGGACGACACCGGTCAACGTCCGTCCCGCGTACGGGGTCACCGGGTTGCGGTGGTGCAACTCCCCTGCGTGGACGGCGAATTCGCCGTCGGGGTCGAAGGCGACCAGGTCGGCGTCGCAGCCCACCGCGATGGCGCCCTTGGTCCCGGTGAGGCCGACCAGCTCGGCCGGTCCGGCGGACATCCAGCGCACCACGTCGGCCAGGGTGTGGCCGCGTCGCCGGGCCTCGGTCCAGACGGCCGGCAGGCCCAGCTGCAGCGAGGCGATCCCGCCCCAGGCGGCCGCGAAGTCGCCGCTGCCACCGTACTCCGGCAGCAGTTTGAGGTCGGGGGTGGACGGCGAGTGGTCGGAGACCACGGCGATGAACTCACCGCGCCCCAGGGCTTCCCAGAGCGCGTCCCGGTTGGCCTCGTCACGGATCGGCGGGCAGCACTTGAAGGCGGTGTCGCCGTCCGGCACCTGCTCGGCCGCGAGGGTCAGGTAGTGCGGGCAGGTCTCGGCGGTGACCCGTACGCCGTCCTCGCGCGCCCGGCGCAGCAGCGGCAGCACGGCCGCCGAGGAGACGTGCAGGATGTGCACCCGGGCACCGGTGCGCCGGGCGGTTTCGAGCAGGTGGGCGACGGCCGCGGTCTCCGCGTCGGCGGGACGGGAGGCGAGGAAGTCCCGGTAGTGGGCGCCGGGTTGCTGCGGCGCGGCGGCCAGCACGCCGGGGTCCTCGGCGTGGATGATCGCCAGCGCCCCGATCCGGGCCTGTTCGGCCAGCGCGGCCTCCAGGTCGGCGCCCTCGACGTGCGGGAACTCGTCGACGCCGGAGGGGGCGAGGAAGCTCTTGAAGCCGAACACGCCTTGCCGGTGCAGGGGTTCGAGGTCCGGGACGTTGCCGGGGACGGCGCCGCCCCAGAAGCCGAGGTCGACCCAGGCCTGGCCCTCGGCGGTCTTCCGCTTGACGGCCAGCCCCTCCACCGTGGTGGTGGGCGGGATCGAGTTGAGCGGCATGTCGATGATCGTGGTGACGCCGCCGGCCGCGGCGGCCCGGGTGGCGGTGGCGAAGCCCTCCCACTCGGTCCGGCCGGGCTCGTTGACGTGCACGTGGGTGTCGACCAGGCCGGGCAGCAGGGCCGTGTCGCCGAGGTCGACGAGCCGGCTGTCGCCGACCGCGAGCGAGCCGTACGCGGCGACCTGCTCGATCTTCCCGTCCCGGATCAGCACGTCCGCGGGGCGCTCACCGTCGGGCAGCACCGCCCGACGGGAGCGGATCACCGTCGGCTGGCTGAAAGGCATGGGGGACCTCCGAAACCTGGGAGTTGGGGGTGGTGGAACACGGGCGGAGGCGAAGGATTGCCGGGAGCCTAGGCCCGCCTTCAACAAAACGTCAATGGCGGAACGTACGAGGGCTCAGCCCGGCAGCAGCACCTCGGCCAGCCGTTCCCCCGCGACCTCGGCCAGCTCACCGGCCCTGGTCATGCTGTCCCCCGGCTGCTCGGCCAGGTCGGTGAGGGCGATCGCGGCGGTGAAGCCGGCCGCGCGCCACTCGGGCTCGGAGAGCTCCAACCGGCCCGCCACAGCGGCCACCCGAACCCCCGCCCGGGCAGCCGCTGCGGCGACTCCGGCGGGGGCCTTGCCATGGAGCGTCTGCGCGTCCAGGCAGCCCTCGCCGGTGACGACGAGGCGTGCCCCACGCACGGCCTCGTCGAAACCCAGCAGTTCGAGCAGCAGCTCGATACCGGGTCGCATGGTGGCGCCGAGCAGGGCGAGGGCGGCGAAGCCCACCCCGCCCGCGGCCCCGGCGCCGGGGGCCTCCCGCACATCGCGCCCGGTGACGGCGGCGACCTGGTCGGCGAAGCGGGTCAGGCCGTCCTCCAGGACCACCAGGTCGTCCCCGTCGGCGCCCTTCTGCGGGCCGTAGACGGCGGTCGCGCCGCGCGGGCCGAGCAGCGGGTTGTCCACGTCGCAGGCGACCACGATCTCGACGCCGGTCAGCAGCTCCGCCAGGCGGCCGATGTCGATCCGGTCGAGCTTGCGCAACGCGGCCCCGCCGGGCGGCAGTTCGGTGCCGTCGGCGTCGTGCAGGCGCACTCCGAGCGCCTGCACCATGCCGGCGCCGCCGTCGGTGGAGGCGCTGCCGCCGAGGCCCAGCACGATCCGCTTGGCGCCCATCGAGACCGCCCGGCCGATCAGCTGGCCGACCCCGTAGGAGCCGGCCGCGAGCGGGGCGGTGCGGCCGCCGGGCAGCCGGGCGAGGCCGGAGGCCTGGGCCAGCTCGACCACGGCGGTGTCGCCGCGGACGGCCAGCGCGGCGTCCACCGGCAGGCCGGTCGGGCCGGCCACCTTGGCCGCGACCCGGGTGAAGCCCGCCGCGAGCGCGGCGGCCAGGGTCCCCTCGCCGCCGTCGGCGACGGGCAGCTCGCGCACCTCGGTGCCGGGCGCGGCTCGCCGGATGCCGGCGGCGATCCGGGCGGCGACCTCGGCACCCTCCAGGGTGCCCTTGAACTTGTCCGGAGCTACGACCACATGGCCCTGGTGGGGGGTGGGGGGCATCGCGTGGTCCTCACTTCCGTACGGGGTCTGGCGGTGGTTCGACAAGCATGGGTCCGGTGGCCTCGGGAATGCGAGACCCTCCCGGGTGGTGCGACCCCCTCCCCGCCGTTCCCCTCGTCCCGCTTCCGACGTACGAGGGGCTCCCCTCGGCGGGGAGGGGGACAGGCGACGCGCAAGGCACGACCGAAGTGCCCCCGGGGAGGGTGCGCGCGTCACCGGTTGGATCGACCGGCGGGCGGGTGGATGAGCCCCGGCCCGCACGCCGGTCGGGCCTGACCTCCTGGCGGCGCGGGCACGACCGGATCAGGTACACGCCGCCAGGAGGAGCTTGTTCGGGCCGAAGGCCCTGGTCGGGCCCGCTTGACCTCGGTCAGGGCTGCTTGACCTCGCGGCCGGAGAGCCGCTCGACGCCGCGCAGCAGCGCCGAGTGGTCCAGCGAGCCGTCGCCGTTGGCCCGGGCGGAGGCGACCAGCTGGGCCACCACGGCGCCGACCGGCAGCGCGGCGCCCACGGCCCGGGCGGCGTCGGTGACGATGCCCATGTCCTTGTGGTGCAGGTCGATCCGGAAGCCGGGGGCGAACTCGCGGTTGAGCATGTTCGCCTTCTTGCGGTTGAGCACGGTCGAGCCCGCCAGGCCGCCGCCGAGCACGTCCAGCGCGGCGGCGAGGTCGACACCGGCGTTCTCCAGGAACACCACGGCCTCGGCGAGCACCTGGATGTTGACCGCGACGATCAGCTGGTTGGCGGCCTTGACGGTCTGGCCGGCGCCGTCGGGGCCGACGTGGATGACCGTGGTGCCCAGCGCGTCGAACAGCGGCTTGGCCTCGGCGAAGTCCGCGGCCTCGCCGCCGACCATGATCGACAGGACCGCCTCGATCGCGCCGGCCTCGCCGCCGGAGACCGGGGCGTCCAGCGTGCGCACGCCCTTCTCCCGGGCGGCCTTGCCGACCTTGATGGAGGTCTGCGGGGTGATCGAGGACATGTCGATCACCAGGGTGCCGGCCTTGACGTTCTCCAGGACGCCGCCCTCGCCGAGGATGACCGCCTCGACGTGCGGGTCGGCCGGGACCATGGTGATGACGACCTCGGCGTCCTTCACCGCGTCCGCGATGCCGGCGGCGCCCTGGCCGCCGGCCGCGATGACGGCGTCGATCGAGGCCTGGGAGAGGTCGAAGCCGGTCACCTGATGGCCGGCCTTGACCAGGTTGACGGCCATGGGCTTGCCCATGATGCCGAGGCCGACGAAGGCAATCTTGCGGGAGGCGCTCATCGCGTCGAGTTCCTTACGTGTGCGGGGTGGGTGGTGGCTTGCCGGGCGGACGGACGGGACGCGGGAACGCCCCCGGACCGCGCCGCCGGGCCGGCCACCGGGTTGCGCTGCCGGATTGCGCGGGGCGGATTGCGCGAGCGGGCCGCGCTAGCGGGCGGCGCGCAGCTCGCGCGGCAGCCAGCCGAAGCTGTCGGCGCTGACGCCGGTGGAGGGGCGGTACTCCAGGCCGATCAAGCCGCCCGCGGCGGAGCCGCTCATCGGCTGATGGCCGGCGGCGCTGAGCCGGGCGAACAGGTCCTCGAAGTCCAGCTCGCCGGTGCCGGGCTCGTTGCGGCCCGGGTTGTCGGCGATCTGCACGTGGCCGATCCGGTCGGCGTAGGTGTCGATGACCGCCGCCAGGTCCTCGCCGTTCTTGGCCAGGTGGTAGAGGTCGCAGAGGAACTTCGCGTTCCCCAGGCCGGTGGCGGCGTTGACCTTGTCGACCACCTCGACCGCGGCGGCGGCGGAGACCAGCGGATAGTCCGGCGACTCGGCCTTGTTGAGGGCCTCGACCAGCAGGATCGCGCCGATCTCGTGCGCCGCCCCGGCGGCGATGACCAGGTTCTCCAGCGCGAGCGCGTCCTGCTCGGCCGGCTCGACGCCCTCGACCCGGTTGCCGTACAGCGCGTTGAGCGCGGTGGCACCGAGCGAGGCGGCGAGCTCCGCCGCGACCGGGACGTTGGCGCGGAACCGCTCCTTCTCGGACGGGACCGAGACGGTGCCCCGGACGCCCTGGCTCAGGTCGTCCAGGAAGTTGAGGCCGGTGAGCCGGACCCCCGCGTCGCTGAACGCCTTGCGCAGCGCGTCCAGTTCGGCCCGGGAGGGGCTGTGCTCCGTGCCGAACGGCCACCAGAGCTCGGCGGCCGTGAAACCGGCCGCGGCAGCCGCGGCGGGGCGCTCCAGCAGCGGGAGTTCGCTGAACAGGATCGACAGGTTGACCGTGAAGCCGTGCTTGGCAGCCGCCGTCACGTCCATCACCTCTCACTCTCTTCCTTCATCCGCAACTTCCACGATCCGGAAGAGGGATTCTGTGTGGTGGAAGCATCTCCGGCCCGCCGAGCGAGTGTCAAGGGCGCCGCAACATTTTGTTGAAGCAGCTGGACGGCGCCCGTCCCCCGGGTCCACGGCTGTTCGATCACCCAGCCCCTGCCCGCCGCCACCCCCGCTCGATACAGTGAGCACGTGCGATTGATGGTGGAGTTCACGACAGAACCGTTCGAACTGGACACGTTCCCCGAGCACGCCGCGACGGCCCGCAAGGTCGTCGACGAGGCCGGCCTGGACGTCTCGGTCGGCCCCTTCGGGACCGGCGCCGAGGGCGAGGCCGACCAGGTCCTCGCCGCGGTGACCCGACTGCTCCGGGAGACCCTGGACGCCGGGGCGACCCGGATCTCGGTCCAGGTCAGCGTGCTGGGCGAGGAGGGCGGTACGCCGTGACCGAGCACGCGGAACACCCGCTCGCCGCGGCGGTCAAGCCGCTACTGGACGCGGTCGGCGCGACGCCCGTCCCCCTGGACGAGGCGAAGGCCGAGGACGTCGTCCTGGAGTGGGAGGGGGCCCCGGCCCTGGCCGTCCGGCTGCCGCACCTGAGCAGTGCGCTGGACCGGCTGCTGGCCGAGATGACCCGCCAGTTCGACGGCCGGCCGCTGGCGGAGCTCGACCGCTGGGAGAAGCAGCGGGTCGTCGCCCTCCTGGAGGAGCGAGGCGCCTTCACCGTCCGCCACGGGGTCGAGACGGTCGCGTCGGCGCTCGGCGTCAGCCGCTTCACCGTGTACAACTACCTCAACCGCCAGGACGGCACGAAGTCCTCCTGAACGGCCCGCGAAGCGAGTGACCCCGCCGCTGGAGAAAGTGTGGATCGGCCCAGGGCGGGGCACACTTGGCGAATCGCACACGAAAGGGCCCGGCATCGCGGGCCGGTTCAAAACGTAACCACCAACCGTTCAACAAACTGTTGACGGCCGGGTGGGGTCGATCTAGCTTTTCCGGGTGGCACCACTCTTCAGGAGGTCCACTCGTGACCAACCACCCCCACGCCCTTGACGCCCTGGCCGCGGCCGATGCCGCGGAGCTGGCAGGGCTCCTGCTGGAGGTATGCTCCAGCCCCGGCTGGGCCGCCGCGATCGCGGCGGCCCAGCCCTGGTCCAGCCGCGAGGCCCTGCTCGCCGCCAACGCGGCGGCGATGGCCGCACTGAGCGACGCGGACCTGCGCGACGCGATGGCCGGACACGCCCGGATCGGACAGCCCAGGACGGGCGACGCCACCTCCGAGCGCGAGCAGGCCGGCATCCAGGGCGTGGATCAGGCGATCCTCGACGAACTGCACGAGGCCAACGCCGCCTACGAGGCGAAGTTCGGCCACGTGTTCCTGATCTGCGCGACCGGCCGCACCGCGGCCACCATGCTCGCCGCCCTGCGCGAGCGCCACCCCAACGACCCCGCCACCGAGGCGGAGATCGTCCGGGGCGAGCTGCGCAAGATCAACGACATCCGACTCAACCGCCTCCTCGACGAGTCCTGACACATCGTCAAGAATGCTTCGTGGACCGGCGCATGCCGTCCGGATGCCGCATCTCCACCAGAGAACCGGCGCACCACCACCTCTGCCACCAGTAAGGTCACCTCACCCATGACTGGCATCTCCACCCACGTGCTCGACACCAGCCTCGGCCGCCCGGCCGAGGGCGTCCCGGTCGAGCTCGCACTGCACACCGAGGGTGGCTGGCAGGTGCTCGGCACCTCCGCCACGGACTCCGACGGCCGGGTCAAGGACCTGCCGGCCGTGGAGGCGGGCTCGGTCGTCCGGCTGCTCTTCGACACCGGCGCCCACTACGCGCAGCTGTCGACGGAGCCGCCGTTCTTCCCCGAGGTCTCGATCGTCTTCACGGTCGCGCCCGCGCAGCACCACTACCACGTGCCGCTGCTGCTGAACCCGTTCGGATACTCGGTCTACCGCGGAAGCTAGTAGACCGACCTGGAAGCTTAGGAGCCTGTCATGGCCCACGTGCTCGGTCAGAACCAGTACGGCAAGGCGGAGAACCGCATCGTCCGGGTCTACCGCGACTCCACCCGCCACGAGATCAAGGACCTGAACGTCTCGGTCTCCCTCCAGGGCGAGTTCGAGGACGTCCACCTCACCGGGTCCAACGCCAACTGCCTTCCCACCGACACCACCAAGAACACCGTCTACGCCTTCGCCAAGGAGTACGGCATCGAGTCGGCCGAGGCGTTCGGCATCCTGCTGGCCCGGCACTTCGTCGACGACACCGAGCGCGGCGTCGTGCACAGCGCCCGGATCCGGATCGAGGAGTACGCCTGGGACCGGATCAAGACGCCGGACAACTCGGCCCGCTTCATCGGCTCGGAGGAGGTCGGCCACTCCTTCGTCCGCAACGGCCAGGAGACCCGCACGACCGAGGTCGTCTACGACGGCGAGAAGGTCCAGGTCATCTCCGGCCTCAAGGACCTCATCGTCATGAACTCCACCAACTCGGAGTTCTGGGGCTACATCAAGGACAAGTACACCACCCTGCAGGAGGCGTACGACCGCATCCTCGCCACCCAGGTCACCGCCCGCTGGAAGTACGGCTACAGCGGCCGGGACGGCGAGGCCCAGCCCAACTGGAACCGCTCCTACACCCACGTGAAGCGGCACATGCTGGAGGCGTTCGCCGAGACCTACTCCTACTCGCTGCAGCAGACCCTGCACGCGATGGGCACTCGGGTCCTCAACAACCGCGCCGAGGTGGACGAGGTACGCCTCGAACTGCCCAACAAGCACCACTTCCTCGTGGACCTGGAGCCCTTCGGCCTCAAGAACGAGAACGAGGTCTACTACGCCGCGGACCGCATGTACGGCCTGATCGAGGGCACCGTGCACCGCGAGGGCGTCGTACCGGTCATCCCGGTCGTCTGACCTCCCCTGCCCCAACCGCATGGACTCCGCCCGGAGTCGCCGCACCCTCCGGCCCCCACGGGCCGGTCGAGTCCGGGCGGACCGCACCACCGGCACCATCCGCACCACCTGTTTCTCCACCCCCACCAACCGGAGTTCGTGTTCGCCTCACGGCGGCCGGCCCGGGGCACGGGAGAAGCGCTCCGAGGGATCCTTGCTCCGCCGTCCCGCCCTCGGGGGGTCTCCAGCGCCACGGGCGCGCCGGGAGCCACGAGCACAAGAGGGGCTCGACATGGCACCCAGCAACACCAGCAGTTCAGACGGCGGTTCCACCCCAGCAAGAACCCCAGGCCCGGACGGCACGTCACACCGCCTCCCCGGCAAGCCGTCCGGGTCCGCCACCCATCCCGTGGACGAGGTGCTGCCCCCGGTGAAGCTGTTCTCCACCGGGCTCCAGCACGTCGCCGCGATGTACGCGGGGGTCGTCGCACCCCCGCTCATCGTCGGCGCCGGCGTCGGGCTCTCCGCCGCCGACCTCGCCCTGCTCATCTCGGCCAGCCTGTTCACCGCCGGACTGGCCACCCTGCTCCAGACCCTCGGCGTCTGGAAGATCGGCGCGCGACTGCCGTTCGTGAACGGCGTCTCGTTCGCGGGCGTCGCGCCCATGATCGCCATCGCCAAGGGCTCTATCGAAAGAACGGGGGGCCCGAAGGACGCCCTCCCGGTGATCTTCGGAGCGGTGATCGTCGCGGGGGCCCTGTGCTTCCTCGCGGCACCGTACTTCTGCAAGCTCATCCGGTTCTTCCCCCCGGTCGTCCAGGGCACCGTGATCACCCTCATCGGGGTGTCCCTGCTCCCGGTGGCGGTCAACTGGGCGCGCGGCGGCTCGCCGAGCGCCCCCGGGTACGGCTCCATGCGGGCCATCGGCCTCGCCGCGATCACCCTCGCCGCGGTGGTGCTCTGCAACCGGCTGCTGCGCGGCTTCTGGCAGCAGCTGTCCCTGCTCATCGGTCTGGCGTTCGGCACCCTGATCGCCTTCCCGCTGGGGCTGGCCGACTTCAGCGCGGTCCAGGACGCGAAGGTCTTCGCCCTCCCCTCCCCGTTCCACTTCGGCGCGCCGATGTTCGACGGATCCGCGATCGTCTCGCTCTGCATCGTCATGGTGGTCTCGATGACCGAATCCACCGCCGACATGCTCGCGCTCGGCAAGATCGTCGACCGCGAGGCCGACGAAGCCACACTGGCCGCCGGCCTGCGGGCCGACGGACTGGCCACCGCGCTCAGCCCCGTGTTCAACGGCTTCGCCGCCAGCGCCTTCGCCCAGAACATCGGGCTGGTGGCGCTGACGAAGATCCGCAGCCGCTTCGTGGTCGCGGCCGGCGGAGGCATCCTCATCCTGCTGGGGCTCTTCCCCGTGCTCGGTTCGGTCGTCTCCCTGGTCCCGCAGCCCGTCCTCGGCGGCGCCGGGATCGTGCTCTTCGGCACGGTCGCGGCGAGCGGGATCCGCACTCTCGCGGAGGCCGGCATGGAGTCCAACTCCAACACCATCCTGGTGTCGGTCTCACTCGGGGTCGGCATCATCCCGATCGCCGTTCCGGCCTTCTACGACTCCTTCCCGGAGGCCGTCCGGACCCTGATGCACTCGGGGATCTCGGCCGGCTGCGTGATGGCCGTCCTGCTCAACCTGCTCTTCCACCACGTCGGAGCCGCCCGCCGGACCAGATCCGGCCAGACCTCCGGCACGACGGTGCCGACGGCGACACCGTCCTGACCGGTCCGGGCAGGGGCGCGTACCACCAGGTGCGCGCCCCTCCTGGCCCTCCCCCATAGGAGTGACACCATGGCAGTCCAGCCCCCACCCGCCGACCAGCGGATCGTGATCGAGAACGTCGCGATCGCCACCGTCGACGCCGCCGACACCGAGTACGCCCGAGGCCACGTGGTCATCCTCGGCAACACGATCGAATCCGTCGGCAACGGCCCCGCCCCGGCGTGGCTGGACAACGTGGTGCGCCGGATCAACGGCGAGGGCCACCTGCTCACCCCGGGCCTGGTCAACACCCACCACCACTTCTACCAGTGGATCACCCGCGGCCTCGCCCAGGACGACATCCTGTTCGACTGGCTGGTCGCCCTCTACCCGACCTGGGCGCGGATCGACGAGAAGCTCGTGCACGCCGCCAGCCAGGGCTCGGCCGCCGCCCTGCTCAAGTCCGGCTGCACCACCGCCTCGGACCACCACTACGTCTTCCCCAGGGACGGCGGCGACGTCCTCGGCGCCTCGATCGAGGCCGTCCAGGAGCTCGGCATGCGCTTCACCGCGCTGCGCGGCTCGATGGACCGCAGCAAGAAGGACGGCGGGCTGCCGCCGGACCACGCGGTCGAGGAGCTGGACGACATCCTGGCCGCCTCCGAGGCCGCCGTGGACCGCTACCACGACGCCTCCTTCGGCTCGATGCTGCACGTCGCGCTGGCGCCGTGCTCGCCGTTCTCGGTCTCCACCGACCTGCTGCGCCAGTCCGCCGAACTCGCCCGCCGCAAGGGCGTACGGCTGCACACCCACGGCTCGGAGACGGCCGAGGAGGAGCAGTTCTGCAAGGAGCTGTTCGGCATGGGGCCGACCGACTACTTCGAGTCGGTGGGCTGGCTCGGCGGGGACGTCTGGATGGCGCACTGCGTCCACATGAACGACTCCGACATCGCCAAGTTCGCCGAGACCGGCACCGGCGTCGCGCACTGCCCCTCCTCCAACGCCCGCCTGGCCGCGGGGATCGCCCGGGTGCCCGACATGCTCAAGGCCGGCGTGCCGGTCGGGCTCGGTGTGGACGGCACCGCCTCCAACGAGTCCGGCGAGCTGGGCACGGAGCTGCGCAACGCGCTGCTGATCAACCGGCTGCACGGCTACCCGACCGCCCTCACCGGGCGCCAGGCGCTGCGACTGGGCACCATGGGCGGCGCCCGGGTGCTCGGGCGTCAGCACGAGATCGGCTCGATCGAGGTCGGCAAGCTCGCCGACCTGGCGCTGTGGAAGATCGACGGGATCATGCACTCCTCGATCGCCGACCCGGTCGCGGCCCTCACCTTCGGCGCGCTGCCGCCGCTGGCGGTGCTGTTCGTCAACGGCAACGCCGTGGTCGAGAAGGGCGAGCTGACCACCGTCAACGAGGACCGGATCGCCCGCGCCTGTGCCCGCGCGGCCAAGGAGCTCGCCTCCCGGCCGCTCTGACGGGACGGCGTCCCGCTTCCCTGCCCGCTCCCTGTACTCCGGGCCGCCCAGGGACGGTGCGTGACCCGGACTCCGCGCGCCTCCGGGCGGCGGACAGCTGGCAGCTGACAGATTTCGTCATCTGTTATCTGTTGCCTGTCATCTGTTCGCTGCCATCGGTGCGCGGACCGCAGCCCCGGACCCACGGCGAGGGTCCGGGGCTGCGGCGCACCCGGGAACCGAACCCCACCCGGCCGAGCGCCGGGCGGCCAGGGGCGCCGGGCGGCCGGCAGACGACGGCTGCCAGTCAGGCCCTCGACCGTCAGGCCGTGCGCCCGAGCGTCGCCAGGTAGGCGCGCCAGCCGCCGTGGTGGGTGATCTCGCGGTGCACACCGCGCTCCAGCTCGCCCCGGGCGAGCAGCATGGACAGGCACGCCGAGCCGTCCTCCAGCTTGATCACGCCCAGCTCCAGCTCACGCGGCTCGCCGGGCAGGATGACATCCCGCAGGCGCTCCAGGCTGATGTCGTACAGCTCGCCCTCGATCGCGGCGTCCACCCCCGGGTCGGCCAGCAGCCCCGGGCAGACGTCCGTCCCGCCGCTGTGGTCGATGGAGAAGAAGCGGTAGCCGGGAGCGGTGCGGGCCGGGCCGATCAGGGCGTCGGCGACCTTGGCGTGGAACGGTCCGCCTACCATCGCCTGACCGTTGAAGAAGATGCGCGCCATGGATGGACTCCTCACAGATTCAAAGACCGTGACAAAACGGTCGTGACACGACGACCGCGACAAGCGACCGCAGCACGCGACCGTGACAAAAAGACCGTTCCGCACGGCGACGAGAGGACAGGTGGATTTCGTCGCCGTACGGAACGGAGCAAAGGAGCGGCGGAACTGCTACAGCCCGGCAGGCGGCAGCGGCAGCGCCGACGGATAGATTGGTGCTCAGCCCAGCAGGGGAAGCGCGGGGAGGGTCAGGAAGTCCGCGAAGTCCTCGGCCAGGGAGACCTGCTCAAAGAGCTGGGCGGCCTCGCGCCAGCGGCCGGCGGCGTAGGCCTCGGCCCCCAGCTCGGTGCGGAGTTCGGCCAGCTCCGCGGCGACCAGGGTGCGGACCAGCTCGGCGGTGGCCTTCTCTCCGGTGTCGGACAGCACGACCCCGTTGTGGATCCACTGCCAGATCTGCGAGCGGGAGATCTCGGCGGTGGCGGCGTCCTCCATCATGTTGAAGATGCCGACCGCGCCGAGCCCGCGCAGCCACGCCTCGATGTAGCGGATGCCGACCTGGACGGCGTTGTGCAGCCCGGCGTGGGTGCAGGTGCCGCCGGCGCCGGCGATGTCGAGCAGTTCGGCCGCGGTGACCGGCTCGGACGGCCCCGGGTTGTCCTTCTGGTTGGGGCGCTCGGCGAGCACCGCGTCGAAGCAGGCGCGGGCGACCGGCACCAGGTCCGGGTGGGCGACCCAGGAGCCGTCGAAGCCGTTGCCGGCCTCGCGGTCCTTGTCCGCCTTGACCTTCTCCAGCGCGGCGGCGTTGACCTCCGGGTCCTTGCGGCTGGGGATGAACGCGGCCATGCCGCCGATCGCGTGGGCCCCGCGCTTGTGGCAGGTCTGCACCAGCAGCCGGGTGTACGCGGCCATGAAGGGCGAGGCCATGGTGACGCTGTTGCGGTCCGGCAGGATGTAGTGCTCGCCGGCGTCCCGGAAGTTCTTGACGATCGAGAACAGGTAGTCCCAGCGCCCGGCGTTGAGGCCGGCCGCGTGGTCGCGCAGCTCGTAGAGGATCTCGTCCATCTCGAAGGCGGCGGTGATGGTCTCGATCAGCACGGTGGCGCGGACCGTGCCGTGCGGGGTGCCGAGTTCGGCCTGGGCGTGGGTGAACACGTCGTTCCACAGCCGGGCTTCGAGGTGGCTCTCGGTCTTCGGCAGGTAGAAGTACGGGCCGGAGTTGGGGTCCTCGGCGCCCTTGGCGAGCAGCCGGGCGGCGTTGTGGAAGAAGTACAGGCCGAAGTCGACGAACGCGCCGGCCACCGGGACGCCGTCGACCAGCAGGTGGTTCTCGTCCAGGTGCCAGCCGCGCGGGCGGACCACGACGGTGGCGAGTTCGGCGGCGGGCTTGAGGGTGTAGGCCTTGCCGGCGGCGCTGGTGAAGTCGATCCGGCCCTCGAAGGCGTCGATCAGGTTGACCTGGCCGCTGACCACGTTCTCCCAGGTCGGGGAGGTGGCGTCCTCGAAGTCGGCGAGCCAGATCTTCGCCCCGGAGTTGAGCGCGTTGATGACCATCTTGCGGTCGGTGGGGCCGGTGATCTCGACCCGGCGGTCCTGGAGGGCGCGCGGCGCCTCGGCGACCTTCCAGTCACCGGCCCGGACGTCGGCGGTCTCCGGCAGGAAGTCCAGCGTGCCGGTACGGGCGATCTCGGCGCGGCGGGTCTTCCGCCTGGCCAGGAGCTCCTGCCGGCGTCCCTCGAAGGCGCGATGGAGGCCGACGACGAAGGCGACCGCCTCCGGGGTGAGCACCTCCTCCGCCCGGTGGACGCGCGGACCGGCGACAGTGACGACCGGAGCGGCGGGGGAGGCGCCGACGGGCCCCTGATCTGCAGCCATGAGCAGGACACTCCTAAGACGGTTGAGCCTGGCGAAGGGAGCTCCGGTGGGAGCCCCCTCGGGAACTTCCTCGATCGTTACCCGCCTGTCGGCGAGTTCGATTCTGTAAGGTGGAGACTAGTTTCCGCGATACAGAATTTCAACGGTTTGTTGAAGAGGTCGCCGGGACTCTACTCCTCCCCGACAGCGAAGGGAACGCCGGTGGTTGCGACCCCCGACACAGCATCGACGACAGGCGCCGACCGCGCGAGCGGCGGCGTGCAGTCCGTCGAACGCGCCTTCCAACTCCTGGAGGCGCTGGCCGACTCCGGCGGCGTGGCCACCCTCAGCGAGCTCTCCACCAGCTCCGGCCTCCCGATGCCGACCATCCACCGACTGGTTCGTACCCTCGTCCAGCAGGGCTATGTCCGCCAGGACACCGCGCGCCGCTACACCCTCGGTCCCCGGCTGATCCGCCTCGGCGAGACGGCCGGCCGCCTGCTCGGCAGCTGGGCCCGCCCCTACCTGGCCGAGCTCATGGAGGCCACCGGCGAGACCGCCAACCTGGCGGTGCTGGAGGGAGGCGAGGTGGTCTACGTCGGGCAGGTGCAGTCGCGGCGCTCGATGCGGATGTTCACCGAGGTCGGACGGCGGGTGCAGCCGCACTGCACCGGCGTCGGCAAGGCGCTGCTCGCCCAGCTCCCCGAGGAGGAGGCGCGCGCGATCCTGGGCCCCAACCCGCTGCCGGCGCACACCGAGTACACCGCCACCGACCCGCAGGAGCTGATGGACCAGCTCACCGAGGCGCGCGAGCGCGGCTACGTGGTCGACGACCAGGAGCAGGAGATCGGCGTCCGCTGCATCGCGCTCGCGGTCCCCGGCGCGCCGACGCCCACCGCGCTCTCGGTGTCCGGCCCGGAGGCCCGGATCCGGGCGCTGGAGGAGCAGGCCGGCGCCTCCTCGCTGGTGCCGGTGATGCGCCAGATCGCGACCCGGCTGGGGCAGGTCCTCGCTCCCTGACATCTCCTCAATAACCGTACTGAGCGCGGGAGATGGATCCAACCTGCCGCCCCGCTCTCGACCTGCCCGCGTCCTGCGGGCCCCGTTCGACGTCCCTCGTTCGACGGACGGGCGGGCGGGTTGCGCCGTGTCGGCGGCCACCGCTGCGCCACCCTGGTGCGGATGTGGCCCGCGACGGCGCGGGCGGCCGCAGCGCGAGGAAACGGTGAGCGGCGATGGAGCGCAGGCAGGGCAGGCGTACGGGGCTTCGGGGCGGATCCGGCGGTGCGGCCCGCAGGTCCGACCGGGCCGCCGGGTTCACGGCGGTCATGGCGGCGGGTTGCGCGCTCGCGGTGCTGACCGCCGGACCGTCCTGGGCCCTGTGGCCCGGTCCCCGGCCCGATCCCCGGTCCGCGCCCCGGACGGACCTACGGGCCGCGCCGCTGAGCCCGGCCACCGTGCCGTCCGACTCCGACCTGGAGGTGGTCCGGCTCGACCCGGAGGCCGCCCCGCCCGGCGGCACCACCACGATCCACGCCTTCGTCGCGAACCGCGGCCCGGACCCCACGGCCTCGCCGTTCACCGTGATCGTCACCCTGCCGGACGGCGTGACACCGGAAGGCCCGTACTTCCCCGCGAACTGCGAGGAGCTGGGGGGCGGCCAGCGGGTGCGATGCGTCTTCGAGCCCGGGCTGAAGGAGCGGCGCAGCGCGACCGCGCTCGTCCCGGTGCGGCTCTCCCCCGGCCTGCCGACGGGCACGCTGACCGGCGGGTCGGTCGCGGTGCACAGTCCGGACGACCGGGACGAACGCAACAACCGGCAGCCGTTCGACCTCACAGTGGTCGAGACGGCTGCCGGTTCCTGAGAGCGGCTAGTTCCGGGGGTACGTGCGCCACGTACGCCGCGCACGGCGTGCGATTAACTGCAGATGCGATCAGCGGTAGACGCGCACGTAGTCGGCGGAGAAGGTGATCGGCGTGTTGCCCTGCGGCGCGGGGTGGTACTTGCCCGCGCACACCGAGAGGTTGAGGATCAGGTACGCCGACCAGTTGGCGCCGACGCCCTTGCCGTCCGAGAACACCTTGACGCCGTTGACGTACCAGTCGACCGAGTTGGCGCCGTAGTAGGTGCCGATGGTCACCCACTGGTCCTTCGCGATGGCGTTCGCGTCGGTGTAGTAGTCGGAGTTGCCGGGGTTGACGTGGTTGGTCAGCTCCAGCAGGTTCGGGTTGTCGGGGTGGTACTCGAAGGAATCGACCTCCCCGTTTCCGTTCTTCCACGTCCACAGGGCCGGCCAGGCACCGGTGCCGGAAGGCAGCTTGACCCGGGTCTCGGCATAGTCACCGGTCTTGACCTGGAAGCCCTCGGCGGAGCCCTCGGTGGTCAGGAAGCCGGTGTTCCAGGACTGCTGGCCGTTCTCCAGCGTGGGCCCGCCGGGGGTGGCGGTGAAGGTGGCGACTCCGTTCGCGACGGTGACGTCGTTCTTGTTCAGCCAGTCGAGCTTGTTGTCGTCCGGGTTGTGGTTGCCGTACTTGTACGAGGTGCTCTTGTCGCCGACCCAGCGCTGACCCCAGTTGATCGGGCCGTTGAACTCGTCGGACCAGGTCAGCGACTTGCCGGCGATCGGGGAGGACGGCGCCGGGGTGCTCGGGCTCGCGGTGGCGCTCAGGGTACCGGTCGGCGACGGCGCGGTGGTCGGGGAGGAGGTGGTCGTCGGGGACGGGGTGGTCGTCGGCGACGGGGTGGTCGTCGGGGACGGGGTGGTCGTCGGCGACGGAGTGGCGGTCGGGGCCGGCTTCGCACTGAGGGTGGCGGTCGGGGCCGGCTTCGCACTGAGGGTGGCCGTCGGGGCCGGCTTCGCACTGAGGGTGGCCGTCGGGGCCGGGGCCGGCGTCGACGTACCGGCGGCGGAGACCACCAGCTGCTGCGAGGGCAGGTTGTGCCAGGTGTTGCCGAAGTCCTGCCAGAAGCCGAACTGGGTGTACGTCCCGGCGGACAGGGTGCGCGCGCCGCTGGTGAAGTTGACCCCGCTCGGGCAGATCTGCAGGTTGGTGGCGTTGCCGGGGAAGTCGAGGTTGGTGCCGCGGGCGTCGCGCACACCGACGCCGACGGTCTTGGCGACGAAGCAGGAGGAGGAGTGCAGGCCGAGCGAGGCGGTGGTGGCCTTGCCCGCGACCATGGTGGCGGGGGTGAGCCGGTCCTGGGTGACGGTCGGGCCGGTGGCAGCCTGAGCACCGGAGACGGACGGCAGTCCGAGCAGGCCGGCACCGCTGACGGCGAGCGCCCCGGTGGCGGCGAGGGCCGCGTTGCGGCCGCGGTGGGACGGACGGGCGTGGCGCGGCGCGCGGCGGCGGCGGGCAGGCTGGTGCATGGGAGTCCTCTGCGACGCCTGCGAGGTGAGCTGTCGGATTCGGGCTGCAGTTGCCCGGCCGCCT
Organism: Kitasatospora sp. NPDC048296; assembly: GCF_043201815.1. Taxonomy (NCBI): domain Bacteria; kingdom Bacillati; phylum Actinomycetota; class Actinomycetes; order Kitasatosporales; family Streptomycetaceae; genus Kitasatospora; species Kitasatospora sp. NPDC048296. Next base: position 203,904 of record NZ_JBICZB010000002.1, on the reverse strand, counting down.
GTGGAGCGGCTTCACCCCTAGCCGCGGCCCGCGCGCGAGAACGCACGGGCCGGGCGCTGACCTTGGTTCCCCCGCTCCCGTCCGCTGTGGTGCTCGGTTACCCGCCGGCGGGTGGACAGGACTCGGCGTCCCGGCGGCGGGGTCCGCAAGGGCGGACGACCGTTGCAGGCTAGGCAGGCCGTCCCTGAACGGACAACTCCGTCGGGCCGGTTGTCGCACAGCTCACAGTGGTGTCGATCAACGACGGTGTGTGGTGGCCGAGTTGATCAAAAGCGCCGGTCAGACACGGCGATCGAGCACGGCGATCGAGCGCGCCGAACAAGCACGGCGATCAGCCGGAGCAGAGCTCGCCGCTGCCGAAACGGGTGCGGCGGGCGACGCCCACGTGCCGGTCACACACCGCGACGGGTGGCGCGGTGGCGGACAGTGCCGTGGCGCGGGGCCGCCCAAGTCGGCCGGGTCGGATAAATTGGAGCCCTGACGTTTTCCGCCGTGCACAAGTACCCGAGCCCGATCCGCACGACCCGTACAACCTGCACCGCCTGTACGACCTGCACGCCCCGCACGGTCCGCCCCACACTCTCGAAAAGAGGTCCCGCCCCGCCATGACCGCGTCCCTGCCCGCCTTCGCCGGCCGTACCTACGTCTTCCGGGCCGACAACGGCGCGGCCTTCCGCAACACCTACTCGGCCGACGGCAAGCGGCTGCGCTGGGAGGGCCTCGGCGAGTCGGCGGGCCAGTGGGAGGACGTGCTGCTGCACGTCGCCGAGGTCGCGCCTGAGATCTACTTCGTCAGCTGGACGGAGCAGAGCGGGATCACCGTCAGCCACGTCATGGACCTCAACAAGCTGACCGTGCGGGCCTTCTGGACCTTCGAGGGCGAGGGCGGCCGGGTCGGGCAGCTGCACGCCGGGACGCTGGAGCGGGTGGCCTGAGCCAGGCTGAGCGTGAACTGAACCCCCGGAGCCGGCAGCTCCGGGGGTTCAATTTCAGGCTCAGGTTCTCGGTCCGTCCGGCGTCAGACGGCCTGGTTCGGCACCTTGAGGTGGTCGGACAGCCACTCCAGCGAGGACGGCAGCAACGCGCTCCAGGTCTCGAAGTTGTGACCGCCGTTCTCCAGCATGCTGTAGGAGACCTTCATTGGGCTGTGCGCCGCGTCGATGAAGGCCTCGGTGTCCTGCCGGTAGTTCCCGTCGCCCTTCTTGGTACCGGCCAGCAGCACGGAGACCTTCGGCTGGGGCATGTTCTTCAGCCGCCACATCAGGTTGGCCTCGTCGCGGCGCTGCTTGCTGCCGCCGAAGAGGTCGCCGGTGGTCGGGTCGTCGGCGGCGTCGTAGTAGGCCGACAGGGCGACGGCGGTCGGGAAGATATCCGGGTGGCGCATGGCCAGCTTGAGCGCGCAGTAGCCACCGGTCGAGTTGCCCATGAAGGCCCACGCCTGCGGGTCGGCCGAGACCCGGAAGCTCGCCTGGATCGCCGAGGGGACGTCCTTGCTGAAGTAGGTGTCGGACTGGGCACCGTTCGGGATGTCCTCGCACTCGGTGTCCTGCGGCAGGGCGGGCGAGGGGCGCATCAGGACCATGACCGTCGGCTGCATCCGGCCCTCCTGCAGCAGCTTGAGCGCGGCACCCGGGTAGTTGAACCGGGTGATCAGGTTCTCGGCGATCCCGGGGAAACCGGTGCTGACGATCACGGCCGGGAACTGCTTCTGCGCGTACTCGGGCTGGAAGTACTGGGGCGGCAGGTAGACGTAGCCCTCGGTGGACAGCTTGCTGGCCTTGCCGTCGATCCGGACCTTGCGGATCTCACCGGACTGACTGGGCTCGCGGCCCAGCGCTCCCCCGCCCTGCACCGAGGCGTGGCCGATGGTCTCGACCATGAGACGGCCGGCGGCGTCCGCCTTGTTGTGGATCACCACCGGGCCGGTGCTGCCGGTGCCCAGCAGGTCGTCCCAGCTGCTGTAGAAGGCGAAGTAGTTGTTCGCCACCAGACCGAGCGCGGCGAGCACGGTGAACTGGGTGGCGAGCAGCGCTCCGATCCGGCCGAAAACCGCCTGCCAGGACTTCTTGGCGAGTCTGGGCCACAGCCAGACCGTGCCGGCCATCATCACGACGGCGATCAATATGGCCAGCGCCAGCACCTTGTGGCTCGTCAGACCCATGTCCTACTTGCTCCCACGCCTCGAACTCCCCGCCCCCTCCGTTCAGGACATCCGAGGAGGTCACCCCGGTTCCCCCGCCGGGGTGCGCGATCACCAACCCTAGCGGGAGCTGGGAGAAAGCTGACCGCTGCCCGACAGTCAGCGGGGAGCGGGCGGGGAGTCTGCTGGGAACACCGACGGGGAACAGATGACAGCGTTCAGATTTCAGATAACAGATGACAGATGACAGATTTCGAAATCTGTCATCTGAGCGCTGAACGCTGAACCCCGTCGGCCGCCGGCCGAGCCCCCGCTACTCCCCACCCACCCGCACCCAGAGCCCCAGCCCCGCCGTGAGCTCACGCATGCAGCGGGCGCCGAGCTCCTGCGGGGAGCCCGGGCCGGTCACAGGGGCGTCCGAGGAGGCCCACTGCTCCAGGGCCACCCGGATCGCCGCCGTCGCCGCAGCGGCGGCCAGTCGAAGCTCCAGCGGGTCGGTGTCGACCGGGCAGCGGTCGGCCAGAACCGTCCGCAGCCGCTCCTCCGAGCCCGCATGGACCCGCTGCCAGGTGCCGTCCAGCCTCGGGTCGCGCAGCAGGCTGCGGGTCCAGTGCATCGCCTCGACCGCCGCGTCGTCGGCCGGGGTCAGCGACGCGACCGCCGAGCGCTCCAGCGCCTCGTGCAGCGACAGGTCCGCCGCGCTCTCCGCCAGCAGGTCCACCCAGCGCTGCCCGCCGGCCGCGAGCAGCGGCGCGACGGCGTCCTCCTTGACCGAGAAGTAGCGGTAGAAGGTGCGCAGCGAGATGCCTGCGGCGAGGGCGATCTCCTCCGCGGTGGTCGCCTCGGCCCCCTGCTCGGCGAAGAGCGCGGCGGCGGTGCGGGCGATCTCCAGCCGGGTGGCTTCACGGCGGCGCTGGGTCAGGGAGGGGCGTCCGGTCACAAGGGCCAGCGTACGCAGTCGCCCCAGTTGATGACACATCGCGACGGAAAGTCACATCGAGACTTGTTGGCACGTCGTGCCACATAGGCGTACCGTGTCGCTTGAGGTCGAGAGACCACGAACGAACGGAGTACCACCATGGAGCGCTTCAGCGGACGGAACGTCCTGATCACCGGCGGCGGCTCTGGCATCGGCCAGGCGACCGTGCACCGGATCCTCGCCGAGGGCGGGAGGGTCGTCGCCGTCGACGTCAACGAGGACGGCCTGAAGAAGACCCTGGACCGCGCGACCGCCGACGGCACCGCGGACCGTCTGACCATCCAGGTCCTGGACATCTCGGACGAGGCCGCGGTCGTATCCGGCGTGGCCGAGGCGATCGCGGCGCTCGGCGGCGGCCTGGACGTGCTGGTCAACGCGGCCGGCATCCTCCGCTCCTCGCACACCCACAAGACCACCCTGGAGTTCTGGAACAAGCTCCTCGCGGTGAATCTGACCGGCACCTTCCTGATGACCCGCGAGGCGCTCCCCGCGCTGCTGGCGACCGGCAAGGGCGTGGTGGTCAACTTCAGCTCGACCTCCGCGAGCTTCGCCCACCCCTACATGGCCGCGTACGCCGCGACCAAGGGCGGCATCCAGTCCTTCACCCATGCGATCGCCTCGGAGTACTCGAAGCAGGGCCTGCGCGCGGTCTGCGTCGCGCCGGGCAGCATCGACAGCGGCATGACCAACAACCCCGGTCTGCCCGCCGACGCCGACTTCAGCCTGCTCGCCAAGCTCTCCCCCGCCATCGGCCAGGGCTTCGCGGGTCCGGAGACGGTGGCCGGCGTGATCGCCATGCTGGCCTCCGACGACGGCGCCTTCGTCACCGGCACCGAGCTGCGGATCGACGGCGGCACCCACATGTGACCCGCCGGTCCGGCGGACGACACGACGGGGCCTGTGCCTTCCCCCGTACGGCACAGGCCCCGTCGCGCGTACGCCGGCCAGTCAGGCCGGCAGCTTCGCCGTCAGGCGGCTTCACCGTCAGCAGTTCGCGGCCGCCCCCGTCGGCCGGCGGTTCGCCGGGCTCCGCGAGCGGGGCGAAGTCGTGGCGGCGGTGGAGTGCGAGGGCGGGTTCGTCGCTTCGGAGCACGGCGAGGCGCAGCACCCGGCCAGGGCGTACGGCGGCCACCGCAGGGACGTGCGGCGCCTCCGTCAGTCTCCGTCAGCCGGTGCGGGCCGGGCCTGACCGCCGGGCGGCAGCGCGCCCTGCCGGGCGTCGCGGCGGGCGGCGAGGGCGTTGCCCACCGCGGCGACGGCGGACCCGACCAGCAGGAAGGCCACCGTCATCAGGAAGCACGCCCCCGCGACCCGGCGGTAGCCGCCGTGCCGGGCGGGGTCGAGGAAGGGGTACGGGTACCAGTCGACGGCGTGGCCGCGAGTCAGCACGTACACCAGGTAGACCAGCGGGAACGCCAGCCAGCTGAGCACCACCGTCGGGCGGATGCGCTGGACGGGCGGGTCGATCAGCCAGTCGGCGAGCACCACGAGCGGTATCGCACGGTGGACCACGTCGTCCACCCACGGGATCACCAGCACCGCGGGGTACTTCGCCAGCAGCGTGCCGTAGGCCAGGCCGGTGATCGCCAGGTAGAGCACCACCGCCCCGCGCACCGCGTCCGGCACGGGCCGACGGCCGGTCAGTCCGGCCCAGCCGCCGTAGCCCAGGACTGCCATCCCGGCGAGGTTGCCGAGGTTGGTGAAGTAGCTGAAGAAGTTCACCACCCCCGTGACAGCGGTCGCCGCGTGGTAGCCGGAGAAGCAGAGCGCGACGGCGAGGAAGGCCGCGACAGCGAGCCGGGCGGGAGCGAGCCACGAGTGCATCGTCGGGACCGCCTCTCTGGGGCGTGGTCCGGCAGGGCTTACTCGGATTCAAACCCCGCCGAGCGGACTCGGCCACAGGAGGGAGCGCCCCGCGGGCCTCGGACGGTCTCGGAGGGCCCGGACGGTCTCAAGAGGTGCGCCAGTCGACGGCCAGGGCCGCGGCCGGGTTGGCGACCAGCAACCGCTCGGGCAGCTCGGGCCCGAAACCGCGGGCCAGCCGCGGGGCCAGGTCGGTGAGCAGCCGGGCGGGGCCGCCGCCCTCGCGGGCCGTCCGGGTGGTGGTGTCGGCGCCGAGCAGCAGCTGGTCGGCGTGGCCCGCCTCGACCAGGTCGGCAATCACGTCGAAGGCCTGGAGGTCGGCGGGGTGGCCGATCCGGGAGGGGCTGTCCAGGGCGAGGAACACGCCCTCTGCGGCCAGGCTGCGGTGCAGCGTCCGGTCGGCGAAGCGGGTGAGGTGGCCGAGGATGATCCGGTCGGGGCGGACTCCGTACCGTCCGTGGAGCTGGCGCAGGACACCGTGCGGGTCGCCATCGGGTTCGAGGTGGACGGCGATCGGGGCGCCGGTGGCGTGGTGCGCCTCGGCGGCGGCGGCCATCGTCCGGCGGGTGTGCCCGGTCCGGGGGCCCGCGTCGTCGGCGATCTTGATCAGGCCGGGCCGGACGCCCTCGGGCGCGCCGGGGAGTCCGGTGGTGAGCTCGGAGACGAAGCGCTCGGCGAGGTCGGCGTACGGGGCGGTGCGGTCGCCTGCGTCGTCGCCGGGGGCGGGGAAGCGGCCCTGGGGGTAGTGGGCCGTCTGGTGCGCGCCGGTGGCGGCGACGATGTGGACGCCGGTCGTGCGGGACAGCCCGGCGAGGGCGTCCGCGCCGCGGCCCATGCCCCACGGGGTCCACTGGACGAGGGTGCGGCCGCCGGCGGCGGCGTAGGCGCGCAGGACGTCCTCGGCGGCGGCCGGGTCGTCCAGCTCCTGGCCGGGGAACCGGGGGCTGCGGATGAACAGGTGGTCGTGGGCGTCGGTGACGCCCAGCTCGGCGGGGACGAGGTCGCCCAGGACGGTCCGGACCGTGCGGGTGGTGCCGGCTGTGGTGGTCATCGCCGACCCTCTGAACCGTCAGTGCCCTCTGTGCCCTCGGTGCCCTCCGCGTTCGCTGCGGGGGCGTCGGCCGGGGCGTCGGCCAGGGTGTCGGCCGCCGCCAAGGTGGCGGTGGCGACCCGGAGGCCCGCCAGGGTCTTGGGAACGCCGACGTAGGGGGCCAGGTGCACCAGGACCTCGGTGATCTCCTCCCTCGTCATCCCGATCCGCAGGCTGTTGCGCACGTGGTCGGCGAGCTGCGGCTCGACGCCGCCGAGGGCGGTGAGCGCGGCCAGGTTGGCGATCTGGCGGTCGCGCAGGGCGAGGCCGGGGCGCTGGTAGGTGCCGCCGAAGAGGCTGGTGACGATCCAGTCGGGGAAGCCGGGGGCGAGGCCGTCCAGACCGCCGAGGGTGGCGGCGGCGACCGGGCCGGCGAGCTCGGCGAGCAGGGCGTAGCCGGCTTCGCGGTCGAGCGGGGCGGGCGTGAGGTCGGCGGGTGCGAGCTCGGTGGGGGTCATAACGGTGGCCTGGGCGGTGGGCATGGCAGTGGGCATGGCGGTGGTGGGTCCTTTCACCAGTGGCGACCGGTCGGCAGCCGGTCGAGTTCGGGGCGGGACAGGTGCAGCACCTGGTAGCGGGTACCGGGCTCGTCCTCAGGGGCCGGGCCGTGCCAGAGGGCGAACCTGAGCAACTCCCAGCGGCTCGGGTCCACGGCGACGGCGGCGGTGTGCAAGGCGGGGTGGGCGGGCAGTTCGGCGAGGGCCCGCTCGACGGCCGCGGCCGGGTCGGCGGTCTCCGGGAGTCGTACGGTCACGCGGGTGGCGCTGGTCGGGGCGGCGGTACGGGAGCCCTCGGCGAGTCCCGCGCCGAGCCAGTGGTGGACGGCGGGGCGGCCGAAGTCGGCACTCAGTCCGCGGAAGCCAGGGCCCCAGAGGAAGCTGTTCATGCCCTCGGCGGTGTGCCAGAGGTAGAACGGCGCGTACTGGTTGACCGGCGAGCCGTCCCGGCCGCGCTCGCGGACCAGGTAGGCCTTGAGGCCGAGGCCGGGGTGGGCGTCGAGCAGGTGGCCCTTGTCGGCGACGCGTTTGCGGATGACGCCCATGTCGTAGTCGGCGGGGAGGGTGATCTCGTACTGCATGGCGTGCACGGCGGGGCTCCTCGGGGTGGTCTTCGGGCGGACCTCGGGCGATGCGGCTCCGGCTCGTGCGGCCGGTTCGTCGTGACTGTCCGGCGTCAGGCCCGACGGTGCGCACCGAGCAGGCCGAGGGCGCCTCGGATGGCCTGCTCGAAGGGCTCGGCGCTGTTCGAGGCGCGGGCCAGTACGTAGCCGCCCTGGACGACGGCGACCACGGCGGCGGCGGTGTCCGCCGGGTGGAGGCCGGGGGCGAACTCTCCGTTCGCCTGGCCCTCGGCGACCAGGTCGGCGATCCGGCCGCGAAGCCAGTCGAAGGTCTCCTCGACCGGGGCGCGCAGCTGCGGGTCGGCGATGACGTCCGGGTCCTGCGCCATCCGGCCGATCCGGCAGCCGCGCAGCACCTCGCGGTCGCGGTGCAGGTAGGCGGCGATGCGGTCGTAGGCGCTGCCGGGGACGGCGAGGTCCGCCTCGGCGATGCCGCGCATCTGCTCGGCGCTGCGGCGCAGGGCGGCGGCGGCGAGGTCGGGCTTGCCGGCGAAGTGGTGGTACATGCTGCCCTGGCCGACCCCGGAACGCTGCTGGATGGCCTTGGGGCTGGTGCCGACGTAGCCGCGCTCCCAGAGGAGGGACTGGGTGCTCTCGATGAGGCGGTCCTGAGTGCTCATGTGGATCACTGTACATACCAGTAGGTACAGAGCGCCAGGGATTTCCCACCCGGGGACTCCGAATGCCGGAAATGATTGAGGGCCGTGCGCCGCCCCCCGGCGGCCACGGCCCCTCGACCGTTCGTCATCCCCCGTGCCGGCAAGGGGCATTCCGCCACGGCCGGTGGCGCGCGTCACGTCACGCACGGTGGCAGACGCCACCCCGGGCAGGGGTGCGCGGCGCATGCGCGGGCGGGTGGGCGCTCGGGGGCGGCTCGGGAGTGGCTCGGGGGCGGCTCGGGGCAGGCCGGGGCGGGACTACCCGGCGTCACTCACGCCAAGGGCGGCCTGGCGGAGCGCAGTTCGCGGCGGGGCTCGGGGCGAGGGCTTGATCGGCCGCTGACGGCTGGCAAGATGTCCGGCATGAGCTACCTCGCCTCGGATGACCGCTATGCCTCGATGACCTACCGGAAGGCCGGCCGCAGCGGTGTGCAGTTGCCCGCCGTCTCGCTCGGACTCTGGCACAACTTCGGAGACGCCCAGCCGCTGGAGGTGCAGCGGGCGGTGCTGCGCCGGGCCTTCGACCGGGGCGTCACCCACTTCGACCTGGCGAACAACTACGGCCCGCCGTACGGCAGCGCGGAGCGCAACTTCGGCTACCTGTTCGCCCAGGACTTCCGGCCGTACCGGGACGAGATGTTCATCGCGACCAAGGCCGGCTGGGACATGTGGCCCGGCCCGTACGGCAACGGCGGCAGTCGCAAGTACCTGCTGGCCAGCCTGGACCAGTCACTGGGACGGATGGGGCTGGACTACGTCGACGTCTTCTACTCGCACCGCTACGACCCGGACACCCCGATCGAGGAGACGATGGGGGCACTGGACAGCGCGGTGCGCTCGGGCAAGGCGCTGTACGCGGCGATCTCCAACTACCCGGCGGAGCAGCACCGGGAGGCGGTGGCGATCCTGCGTGAGCTGGGGACGCCGGTGCTGATGAACCAGTCGGCGTACTCGATCCTCAACCGGCACGTGGAGGAGGCCGGCGTGCTGGACGCGGTGAGCGACACCCAGACCAGCCTGATCGCCTATTCGCCGCTCGCCCAGGGACTGTTGACCGATCGCTACCTCTCCGGCGAGGTGCCGGCCGGGTCCCGGATGTCGGTCGGGAAGTTCCTGACCGAGGAGGTGCTGACCGGGCCGAAGCTGGAGCAGCTGCGGGCCCTGAACAAGGTCGCCGAGGGGCGTGGGCAGACCCTGGCGCAGCTGGCGCTGTGCTGGGTGCTGCGGGACCCGCGGGTGGTCTCGGTGATCATCGGGGCGAGCAGCGTGGCCCAGCTGGACCAGAACCTCGACGCGCTGGCCGGCGGGCCGCTGACGGAGGCGGAGCTGGCGGAGATCGACCGGCTGAGCCGCTGAGGCGGACGGCGTCGAGCGGCCGACAGCCAACAGCTGACAGATTTCGAAATCTGTCAGCTGTTGGCTGTTAGCTGTCATCTGCAATCCGTCGACTGCCCGACGTCACCCACGGACCGGATCAGCCGGCCGGGGTGTACTTGTAGCCGACCCGACGGACCGTCACGATCGTGTCCCGGTAGGCCGGTCCGAGCTTTCGGCGCAGCCGGGCGACATGCACGTCGACCGTGCGTCCGTCCCCGACGTGGCCGTAGCCCCAGACCGCCGAGACCAGGTGGTCCCGGGTGTGCACCCGCTGCGGGTGCTCGGTGAGGTGGGCCAGCAGCTCGAACTCCAGGTAGGTGAGGTCGAGCGGCCGCCCGTCGACGTAGGCGTTGCGCCGCTCGGTGTCGACGGTGATCCCGCGTCCGGCCGAACGGACCGGCCGTCCGGCATTCGAGACGCTGCCCGAGACGGCGGGCCCGGAAACCCCCGAGGGCGGAGCCACCGGGCTCTCGGTCGGCACCAGAACCAGGTACCCGACCATCGGGTGGCCCGCCGCACCGCCGGCCTGCGGCCCGTACTGGGCGAGCAGCCCCTGCGGCAGCACGCCCTGCGGCAGGGCGGCGACGACGGTCGCCCCCTCCGGCAGCGCGGCCAGCAGCGAGGCGGGCACCGGCGGGACGACCGCCCCGGGCTTCGGTACGGCGGCGGGGGCGACCGAGGGAACGGACGCGACAGGCGGAACCGAGGGAACGGGCGAGAGGGAGGGAACGGAGCGGACCGCGCGCAGATGCGGGGTCGCGGTGTGCAGGGGCAGGGTGGCCGTGGAGGAAGAAGACATGGTGTGCCGCTCATTTCGCGCGTGACGGACGGGGTGGAGTCGTCTGCGCGTCGACCGGGCGTACTGCCGTTGCTGGACCGGACCGAACCGGGTTCAGCGGGCGGAGAGCCGGGACGCGCTGGGCGAGCCCGGACACGTCTGATCGAACAGGTGCGGCTGCCGGGACGGCCAGAACGGCTCAAGGTCGAGGCGACCCTGTCGGCTGTCCACGGCGCGACGCGCGCGCCCGTCCCACCGTCCGGTCCGCGGACCCGCGCACATCGCGGGAGCCGACCCGGTCGGACGGGGACGGCCGGCGACGCCGGGGGCAGGGTTGGGGCAGACGATGTTCACTGGTGGTTTCTCCGCGGGGCGGGGCCGGTTGGTCGGCCGCGGGCGCGCCGGAGGGGCGGTCCGCTACGGCCTGGTCGACGGGGGTCGGCGGTGCGTCGGGCGGCGGCCGGGTGGGCCGGAGCTGCCGGGGGACGTACCGGGACGGGGTGAGGCCGTCAGCGACAACAGGCGCTGCAGATCAGCGCGTGGTCGATGTAACGGCGAACGGTGAGCACCGGCATGACGGGGCCGGGCACGGTGGTGGTGCGTCGCCGACCGACAGTCATCCCCATTGCCCTCCCCCTTCGTTCTGCCCGGCGACGCACCGCTGCCGATGCGTGCCGACGGTGCCGCGTCGGATCGTCGAAGACCTGGTCACCGGTCGGCAACACCCGTACGAACGGGGCGTTTCCGACCTTCCCGACGGCATGGCCGGGGCGGCCTTCGTCCACAGAGCCTTCCACGCCCGAGCCGGTCTAGGCAACCTCCAACGCGTCGACCGTCCGGAATGTGGACGCCCTAATGAGACACCGGGCAGGCCAAGGAGCCTTGACCAGCAGTGTTCGGCGGACGGTCAGGCCCTGACGGTCAGGCCGGGGTGGTCAGGCCCCGGACGGTCAGACCAGGGCTGTCAGGCCGGGGCTGTCAGGCCCGCGAGGGAGCCCGACGACGGAGGGCTGCCGCATGCTCGACCAGGGCGACCAGCAGCTCCTTCCCGTCCTCCCGCAGCCGCGCGTCGCACAGCAGCACCGGGATCTCCGGGTCGAGGTCGAGGGCGTCCCGGACCTCGTCGGGAGTGAAGCGTTCGGTGCCCTCGAAGCAGTTGACCGCGACGACGAACGGGATGCCGCGCTGCTCGAAGAAGTCGACCGAGGGGAAGCAGTCGGCCAGCCGCCGGGTGTCGGCGAGCACCACTGCGCCGAGCGCACCGCGCGCCAACTCGTCCCAGACGAACCAGAACCGGTCCTGCCCGGGGGTGCCGAACAGGTAGAGCGCGAGGCCGGGCCGCAGGTCGATCCGGCCGAAGTCCATGGCCACCGTGGTGGTGCGCTTCTCCTCGACGCCCGAGGTGTCGTCCACCGGGCGGCCCAGCTCGCTGAGCTCCTCTTCGGTGCGCAGTGGCCGGATCTCGCTGACCGCGCCGACCAGGGTGGTCTTGCCCGCGCCGAACCCGCCCGCGACCAGGATCTTCACCGCGACGGCCGGACCGCCGCGCCACTGCGGGTCGTTGGCGTTCCCGCGCGGCGTCGAGGACGGGCCCGCAGGGGTGTGGTCAGAGCGCACGGAGTCCATTGATCACGTCTCGCAGCAGGCGCTCGTCCGGCAGCTCGGCGAGCGGAACGGGTCGGGTGACGCTGATCAGGTCGGCGTCATAGAGGTCGCCGAGCAGGACGCGCACGACGCTGACCGGCAGGTCGGTGTAGGAGCCGAGCTCGGCGACGGACAGCGGATCGTGGCGGCACCAGGCCAGCAGGGTCTGGTGCTCCGGGTCGAGGACGTGCGCGGGCACGGCCCCCGCGTCCGGCCCGGGGTCCTTGGCGGTGATCAGCGAGATCAGGTCGAACAAGCCCTCCTCGACCGGCCGGGTGCGGCCCCGGGTCATCGAGTAGAGCCGCACCACGGGGCCGGCCTCGTCGTCGAACCAGCGGTCGTCGGCCGGGGTGCGCGGCCGGAACAGGTCGACGTCGGGTCCGCCCGGGGTCGCCTGCTCCTCGTCGGTGGGCTCGGCCGAGTCCACCGACACCTGGGGGCCGTCGAGCGTCTCCGGCCCGTCGAGCGTCTCCGGCCCGTCGAGCGCCTCGGGGCCGTCAAGCACCCCGGGGCGCTCCGGCCCGTCCGCCTTCGGATCCGCCATCGGACCGCTCAGCTCCTCGGCGCGGCGGCTTCGGTGCGCGGCTCGGCGGCCATGTGCTCGCCGACCCGCTTGACCAGCAGGGCCATCTCGTAGGCGATCTGGCCGATGTCCGCCTCGGCCTCGCTCAGCACGGCCAGGCAACTACCGTCGCCGGCGGCCGTGATGAACAGGAAGGCCTCGTCCAGCTCGACCATGGTCTGCCGGACCCCGCCGACCTTGAAGTGCCCGCCGGTGCCCTTGGCCAGGCTGTGAAACCCGGCAGCGACGGCGGCGAGGTGCTCGGCGTCCTCCCGGTCGAGGTCGCGGGAGGCGCCGGTGGCCAGGCCGTCGCTGGAGAGGATCACCGCGTGCCGAAGGGCCGCGACGCGTCCCACCAGGTCATCCAGGAGCCAGTTGAGGTCGCCGGACGGCTGCGTCGAAGTGGTCATGAATCAGTTCCTTCCGCTGGAGCGGGTGGTGCAGGCGATGCGGGTGTTACAGGTGTTACGGGTGATGCCGGTACTGCGGATGCTTCGGGCGCCTTGGGTACTGCAGGTACTGCGGGTACTGCGGGTACTGCAGGTACTGCGGGTGCCACTGGTGTTACGGGCGAGGCGGGCGCAGGGTTCCGCCGCACCGGCTGCCCGGCCGGCACCCGGCGGGCGAGCGGCGCCCGGCCGGCGTCCTCGGGGGCGGGCGCGGGCAGCGCCGCCGGGGCGGGTGCCGGGCTGATCGCCCGTCGGGACAGGTCCGGCGGCTGCCAGGCGGGTACGGCCGTGGGCCGGGCACCTGATGCGGTGGAACGATCCTGCACACTGCGGTCCTGGGCGGCGCGATCGGCCGGCCCGCCGGCGCCGCGCCCGCGGGTGAAGCCACGCTGGAACGACGCGAAGGTGGCCCGGGCCTCCTCCGGCGAGCGCTCCCGCGACTCCCGGAGCTCCCGGACGTCACCCGAGGCGCCGGCCGACCCGGCCTCCCGAGCCGCGCCGTCCTCGGGCGCGGCCTCGGAACGGAGCCGCTCCTTCGCCTGCTCCCTGAGCTGCGGCGCGAGGTTCGCCTGCCGGACCCTTCGCGGCAGACCGCCCGGCGTCCGCGGCGCGGCAGCCACCGGGGCAGCGGCCACCGTCACGGCGCCCGCGGTCACGGCATCCGCGGACGCGACGTCCACCGGCACGGCGTCCATCGGCACGGCATCCGCCGGCACGGCCGTCGGAGCGTCGGCGACCGTCAGCACGTCCTCGGCCGCCGCCACGTCCCGCCGGTGCCGCCCCGTGGCCGGAGCGCCCTCGACGTCCGGTGCCGGCGCGGGCACCAGCACCGGCCCGGACTTGGACCGCGCCGCCCGGCGCGGCAGCCCGTTGGCCGTACGCCCCGCCTCGGGCGCCGACGGGCGCGGCCCGCCGCTCACCCGGTGCCGCCCGCCCGCAGCGGCCGGAGGCTCAGCGGCGGACGCCGAGGCGTCGCCCGGCACTGCGACCAGGTCGCGCTGCCCGCGCCGCCCCGCTACCGTCCGTCCCGCCGCCGCCCGCTTCGGCGCACGGACGGCCGCGGCCCCGGCGGCTCCCTGGGCAGGCGGTTCCGGCAGCCCGTCCGGTGCCTCCGCCAGCAGCTCGCGCGGGATCAGCACCACCGCCGTTGTCCCCCCGTAGGGCGAGGGTCGCAGGTGGACCCGGATGCCGTGTCGCCGGGCGAGCCGGCTGACCACGAACAGTCCCAGCCGGTCGGTGTCGGCGAGATCGAACTCCTGCTCCACTGCGAGGCGTTCGTTGATCTCGGCGAGCAGCTGCCCGCTCAGTCCGAGTCCGCGGTCGTCGATCTCCAGCGCGAAGCCGTGCGCCACCACCTCGCCCTGGACGGTGACTTGGGTGGCCGGCGGGGAGAACACCGCGGCGTTCTCGACGAGTTCGGCGATCAGGTGGGTCACGTCGGCGACGGCGCTGCCGAGCAGGCCGGTGCCAGGGAAGGGCCGGACGATCACCCGGGCGTAGTCCTCGACCTCGCCGACCGCCGCGCGGACCACGTCCACCATCCGGACCGGCTTGCGCCAGGCGCGCCCGGGCGAGCCGCCGGCCAGGATGATCAGGCCTTCGGCGTGCCGGCGCATGCGGGTGGTGAGGTGGTCGACCTTGAAGAGGTCCTCCAGCTCCGCCGGGTCCTCGGTGCGGCGTTCCATGGTGTCGAGCAGGGTGAGCTGCCGGTGCAGCAGCACCTGGCTGCGCCGGGCCAGGTTGACGAACACCGCCGAGACGCCGCGCCGCAGTTCGGCCTGTTCCACGGCGGCTTCCACGGCGGCCCGCTGGACCGCGTTGATGGCCTGGCCGACCTGCCCGATCTCGGCCTGACCGAAGTGCAGTTCGGGCGCCTCGACGGCCACGTCCACCGGCTCGCCTCGGCGCAGCCGCAGCATGACGGACGGCAGTCGGGTGGTCGCCAGTTCGTTGGCGGCGTTGCGCAGGCCGATCAGCTCGCGGGCGAGGCCCCGGCCGATCCGGAAGGAGATCAGGATGGTCAGGACGACGGCGACCAGGCCGATCGCGCCGGCGATGCCGCCGCTCCAGAGCGCCGCGATCGCGGTGGACCGCCCGCGCTCGTCCAGGCCTGCGGCGATCCGGGAGTTGATCGAGGCGAGGTCGCCGAGCGAACGGTCGGCGGTCTGCCGCCAGTTGTCGCCGTTGAGCGCCCAGGCCACCCGGTCGGGACCGCCGGCACCGACGAAGTCCGCCTCGGCGCGGGCCAGCGCTCCCCAGGCCTCGCCGCCGCGCAGGGCGATGTAGTCGGACTGGTCGGCGGGTTCGAGTTCGGCGATGTAGACGGTGAAGAGCGCCTGCTGGTTGTGCAGGGCGTCCAGCGCTACCTGGTACTGCTCGGCGGTGGGCTTGGAGGCGCCGGAGCGCAGGCCCTCCATGGCCGCGTCCTCCTGCGAGAGGTACTCGCGGGCACGCACCAGCTCGATCAGGATGGTTCCCTGGCGCGGGAGTTGGCCGCTCTGCCGGGCGACATAGGCGGACCGGAAGCCGAACACCGGCCGGACCAGGTCGCTGTACTGCCCGAGCGCGAACTCCCAGTTGAGCGCGAGGCGGCCGATCTGGGCGCGCAGCGGGGCGATCTGGTCGGCAGCGGCGATGATCTGCACCAGGCGGGCCCGCTGGGCGGCGGAGAGTTCGCCGTGGGCGCCGTCCTTCTTCTGCCGCAGTACGGTGAGGCTGCGGTCGGTGGCGGCCGCGGCGTGCTCGAAGGCGTCCCGGGCGACCGGCGAGTTCGGGTCGGCCAGGCGCTGGACCGCGGCCCGGCGCTCGTCCTGCAGGTCGCTCGCGTACTGGTCGACCGCGGCACCGTAGTCCTTGTACGTACGGCTGATCGTCAGCTGGTTCCAGGCGTCCCCGGTGGTGGCGAGCGTCGCGTACACCCACAGGGCGGCGAGCGCGACGATGGGCACCAGGAGCAGCGCGATGATCTTCGCGCGGATCGAGCTGCTGCGCAAACGCATGGAGTCCTCGGTCGGGAAGTGCCAGGCGCGGACGGGGAGCGGGGAAGCGGTGTGAGCGGGGTGCGGAGGGTTCGGCGGGCTCGGGCGGGTTCGGCGGACGTGCGAAGTGGGGCTCGGACGGACTTTGCGGAGGTATGGGAAGGAAGCTGCGGAGGGCTCCCGGCCTCGGGTCTGCGAGACTCTACTACGCCGTGACCACACGTTCGAGGGTCGAACCACTCCACTTCCCCACCTTGCCCAGGACACGTCAGGAGCCGCCCGCGCTCGCGCCCGTCCCACACTCGGGTCTCGAACGAATCCTGGACGGATCCCGGACGGATCCCGGACGGATCCCGGACGTTTCCGACCCGGATCGCGCCCGGATCGTCCACCGGCACCCCGAATGCCCAGGTCACACCGTGCGCGCATCAACTCCCCGAATCCTCCCCCTCACCTCCCCGATCACGACACCATCCGAGCGGACCCGTGCCGATCTCGTCGCGTCACCGCCACAACCCTGGGCAGTGACAGGACGATCCGATAGTTTCGCTCCACCCCGGTGCCCGTCTGCCGGGACCGAAGGACAGCGCCGCGAGACGCGAACTGGGGAGGACTGTGCGCGAGTTCACCACGCCCGCCCCGCCCGGGCGCGAGGCCAGCGGAGGACTCGCCGACTCCCTGTACGACACCGCCGAACGCACGCCCGAGCTGCTCCAGCTGTCCTGGCGGACCGGCGACGGGCGGTGGCAGGACGTCACCGCGCGGGAGTTCCGGGACCAGGTGCTCGCCCTCGCGAAGGGCCTGCTGACCCGTGGCGTGCGCTACGGCGACCGGGTCGCCCTGATGTCCCGCACCCGCTACGAGTGGACGCTGTTCGACTACGCGCTCTGGTCGATCGGCGCGATCACCGTCCCGGTCTACCCCACCGCCGCAGCCGAGCAGGTGCGCTGGATCCTCGCCGAGACCCAGGCGGTGGCCTGCCTGGTCGAGGACGAGGACGCCGCGATGACCGTCGGCGCGGTCTGCGACGCGCTGCCCGACCTGACCGGCATCTGGCAGCTCGACCGCGACTGCGTCGCCGCGATCACCGAGGACGGCCTGGACGTACCCGACGCGCTGGTGCACCGCCAACGGCTCGGCGTCGCCGCCGCCAACATCGCCACCGTCGTCTACACCTCGGGCACCACCGGCCGGCCCAAGGGCTGCCTGATCACCCACGGCAACCTGGCCGCCGAGGCCGACGCGCTGCTCGACGGCTGGGGAGACGTCTTCCGCGACACCGGCGGCGGCCAGCCCTCGACCCTGCTGTTCCTGCCGCTCGCGCACGTCTACGGGCGGGCCGTGCAGATCGCGGCGGTCCGCGGCGGCTTCCGGATCGGCCACATCCCCGAGGTCTCCACCAACGCGCTGCTGCCCGCCCTGGAGACCTTCCGGCCGACCTTCCTGCACGCCGTGCCGTACGTCTTCGAGAAGATCTTCCAGCAGGCCAGACGCGCCGCCGAGGAGGGCGGGCGGGGCGAGCTCTTCGAGCAGGCCCGGCAGGTGGCCGTCGACTGGGCAGCCGCCCGGGAGCAGAAGGCCTTCGGCCGCGGCCCCGGCCCGGGCGCCGCGCTGCGGCTGCGCCACCTCGCCTACGAGCGGACCGTCTACCCCAAGCTGCGCGCCGCACTCGGCGGCCGGGTACGCAGCGTGATGTGCGGCGGGTCCTCGCTGCGGCGCGAGTTGGGCCTGTTCTTCACCGGCGCGGGGCTCCAACTGTACGAGGGCTACGGGCTGACCGAGACCACTGCCGCGATCACCGCCAACCCGGCCGGACGGCAGAAGCTCGGCACGGTCGGCCAGCCGGTGCCGGGCGCCTCGGTGGCGATCGCCGACGACGGCGAGGTGTGGGTGCGCGGCGGCTCGGTGTTCGGCGGCTACCTCAACCACCCGCAGTGCACGGCGGAATCGCTGGTGGACGGCTGGTTCGCCACCGGCGACCTGGGCCGGCTGGACGGCGACGGCTACCTCACCATCACCGGGCGCAAGAAGGACCTGATCGTCACCAGCAGCGGCAAGAACCTCGCCCCGACCGCGCTGGAGGAGCGGGTCGAGGCACACCCGCTGGTCTCCCAGTGCCTGGTGGTGGGCGACGACCGCCCGTACGTGGCCGCGCTGATCACCCTCGACCCGGCCGCACTGGCGCACTGGTTGAAGACCCACGGGCGGGAGCAGCTGGACCCGTGGACGGCGCTCGCGGACGAGCAGTTGCACGTCGAGATCCAGCGCGCGGTGGCGGCGGCGAACACGGCGGTATCGCGGGCCGAGTCGATCCGCGCCTTCCGGCTGCTGCCACGGGAGTTCAGTCTGGAACAGGGGCTGCTGACGCCCTCGCTCAAGCTGCGGCGGGCGGCGATCGCGGAGCACTACGCGGAGGACATCGAGGAGTTGTACCACTCCTGAACCGCGCTGGGCCCACAGCTGCCCTCCCCCAACCTCGCGGACTGGGGCAGCATCCCCGGCTGGAGCTGCACCGGCGGCCCGGCCGAGGCGGCCGTCACCACCACCGCCCCGCACTCCGGGAACTCCGCGCTCACCGTGACCCCGGCGGACGCCGACTCCACCGGTGAATGCGCGCAGACCGTCGCCGTCCAACCCGACACCACGTACACCGCGTCGGCCTGGGTGCGCGGCAACTTCGTCTACCTGGGTGCCACGGGCACCGGCCGGGACGTCGCCCCTGTCTGGACCGAGACCACCGGCGGCGGCTGGCAGCAGCTGACCACCCGCTTCACCACCGGCCCGAACGCCCGCAGCATCCGGCTGTACGTGCACGGCTGGTACCAGCAGGGGCCGTTCTCGGTGGACGACGTGCGGGTCGACGGCCCGGCGCCCGCCCCGGCGGTGGCGCGGGGCTCGATCCCGACCAGCGACAAGGTCGTCTTCTTCACCGTGGACGACGGCTGGCAGCGCACCCCCGAGGCGGAGCGGTTCATCGCCGACCACCACCTGCCGATCACCGCCTTCCCACTGCCGATGCCGGCCGGCACCGACCCGGACTTCTTCAAGCGGGTCACCGCCGTACCCGGCTCCTCGATCCAGGACCACAGCGTCTCGCACTCCGACCTCAGCAAGCTTCCGCTGGAGCAGCAGCAGGTCGAGATCTGCGACGCCCGCGACGCGATGACCCGCCTGTTCGGCACCGCGCCCGTGGTGTTCCGTCCGCCGTCCTTCGCCTGGAACGCCGACACCCTGCAGGCCGCGGCCAACTGCGGCATCCGCACCGTGCTGACCGCTGACGCCGACTTCAGCTGGGGCGCCTCCAACATCTGGCACCCGGGCCCGCTGCAGCCGGGTGACGTCGTGCTGATGCACTGGACCGACACCCTCGCCACTGACCTGCCGCGCGCCCTCGCCGCCGCGGACGCCGCCGGGCTGAAGCCGGCGGGGCTGGTGGACTACCTGCGCTGACGTGGCGTCGGGTCGGGTCGGGTCGGGTCGGGTCGGCGGGACAATGGGCCGGCGAGCTGCCGAGTTCCGGGGTTCCCGGGGTTCCCGGGCCGACAGATGACGGATGACAGCGGACAGATTTCATCATCTGAAATCTGTCCGCTGTCATCTGACCGCCGTCCGCCGTCCGCAGCTCGCCCTCGCCCGTTCGCCGCACCCGCTCGCGCCGAGATCGACGGCGCGGTCCACGGCGGTGCCCGCTCCCCTCCGGGCAGCGATCTTGCTCGTTGACAGGGCGTCCGCGGCATGGCTCTAATGGGGGCGTGCAGCGCGGCGTCGGCCACAGAGCAGTGGGCCGGCCGGCAGCCGAGCCAGCACCTGATGCCCAAGGGGACGATGCGCGATGAGTACTTTCTCCGCTGCCCTGATCTGACGTAGGCGGTCGCCGCGGTGTCCGCCCGTTCTCGCGTGGTACCGCGTGTGGCCGCGACTCCCTCGAAGTCTCCGGAGACTCCACCACACACGTATGCCTGACTTCTCCAACCCCGCCAATTCCTTCAATCTGAGCGTCATCGACGAGTTCCGCGCCAACGGCGGCCGGGTCGGCGGCCCCTTCGAGGGCGGCGACCTGCTGTTGCTGACCACCACCGGGGCCCTCACCGGGCGGCCGCACACCGTCCCGCTCGGGTACGTCCGGGCCGAGGGGCTGCTGCTGGTCGTCGCCTCGGCGGCCGGGGCGCCGGAACACCCGCAGTGGTACCGCAATCTGCTGGCCCACCCGGTGGTCCGGGTCGAGCTCGGCACCGACACCTTCGACGCGATCGCCGTACCCACCGAAGGCGCCCGCCGGGAGCGGCTGTTCGCCGCAGTCGTCCGGTCGGCACCCGGGTACGGCGACTACCAGGCGCACACCGAGCGCGAGTTGCCGGTGGTCGTCCTGGAGCGACCCGAGGCACCGGCCGATGCCCCCCGCGAGGTGCACAGCCTCGCCGACAAGCTGCTGGAAGCGCACACCTGGCTGCGCGCGCAGCTACGTCACATCCGGGACGAGGCGCAGGCCCACTCCCCCGGCCGCCCGGTCTGGCTCGGCCTGCAACTGCGGCAGCACTGCCTGGCGTTCTGTCAGGGGCTGACGCACCACCACACCGGCGAGGACGCCGCGATCTTCCCGGCTCTCGCCCGCAGCCACCCGGAGCTCGCCGAGGTGCTGGAGCGGCTCGGCGAGCAGCACGGGGAGATCAAGCGGATCAAGGAGCAGCTGGTGGCGCTGCTGGCCGGGATCACGGTCGCCGAGTCCGAGCTGCTCCGAGCCGAGCTGGACCGGATGTCGGCCGAGCTGGAGGCGCACCTCGACTACGAGGAGGCCGAGTTGCTGCCCGCTCTCGCCGGGATCCCCTTCCCACCGGTCCGGCCCGCCCCGGCCGGCGGCTGACGCGGCGGTGCCGCCGTCCCCTCCCGAGCTGTGGGAGGGGCCGGCGGCACCGCTGCTGCCTCGCGCACCTGACGGAGCGCTGGAGCCGGGCCTCAGGACTGGCTGAAGACCGGCAGGTAGCCGTTGGCCTGGCCGTCCGCGTTCGGGTGGTAGCTCTCGTCGATCGGCAGCGTGGTGCTGTGCAGCCAGGTGTCCAGCGACCCGCAGATCTCGTGCCCGGAGAAGATGTCACGCACGTCACCGAAGGTGAAACCCGCGTTGGCGACCTGCTTGGCGATGACGCCGTCCAGCGTGTCGGCGGCCTCGTTGATGGCGGCGCGCTTGGTGTCACCGATGCCGAAGATGCAGGAGCCGTCGAGCTGGTACAGGTGCGGGTAGCCCATCACCACGACGTGGGCGTTCGGCGCCTTGGCCCGGATCGCGGAGTAGACCTGGTCCAGTTGGCCGGGCAGGGTGTTGACGGCGTAGTTCTCGGCCGTGCTGACGGCGTTGAGGCAGTCGCTGTCGCTTCCCAGCACACAGGTCTGCATGGTGCTGGAGAACCCGGCATCGTTGCCGCCGATCGTGAGGCTGACCAGCGTGGTGCCGGAGTTCACGGCGGAGATCTGGCTGTTGAGGACGTCGCCGGTTCTGGCGCCCGAACAGGCCACGAAGGAGAAGGAGGACGGGGAGTTCGCGTTGGTCCACAGGTAGGCGTAGGCGTTGGTGCTGCGCTTGCAGCTACCGCTGTCGCTCAGATAGCTGCCGGCACCGACACCGGCCGAGTAGGAGTCGCCGAGGGCCACGTAGTTGACACCGGCCGCGTTGGCGGAGGACGCCGTGAAGAGCGTCGTCAGCGTGAGGAGCGCGGCTGTCGCGGCGACGGACAGGGCACGAACAGGGCGGAGCATTGGACCTCCTGGTGATGGCGTGGGTCATCGATCGGATGCCGGACGGCAGCCGAGCACCGGACAACGGGACCGGTGTTCCGCTGGATCGCCTGGCGGAACGTCACGGCGGTACGGCTCAGGAGCGGCTGAAGACCGGCAGGTAGCCGCCGGACTGGCCGGCCGAGTTGGGGTGGTAGCTCTCGTCGATCGGCAGCGTGGTGCTGTGCAGCCAGGTGCTCAGCGAGCCGCAGATCTCGTGGTCGGTGAAGATGCTCCGCACGTCGCCGAAGGTGAAGCCCGCGTTGGCGACCCGCTTGGCGATGACGCCGTCCAGCGTGTCGGCGGCGCCGTTGATGGCGGCGCGCTTGGTGTCACCGATGCCGAAGATGCAGGAGCCGCCCACCTTGTACAGGTGCGGGTAGCCCATCACCACGACGTGGGCGTGCGGCGCCTTGGCGTGAATCGCGGAGTACACCCGGTCCAGTTGGGCGGGCAGGGTGTTGAGGGCGTAGCTCTTGGCCGTGTTGACGGCGTTCAGGCAGTCGCTGTCGGAGCCCAGCACACAGGTCTTCATGGTGTCGGCGAAGCCCGCGTCGTTACCGCCGATCGTGAGGCTGACCAGCGTGGTACCGGAGTTCACCGAGGAGATCTGACTGTTGAGGACGTCGCCGGTTCTCGCCCCCGAACAGGCCACGAAGCTGAAGGATGACGGCTTGTGCGCGTTCTTCCACAGGTAGGCGTAGGCGTTGGTGCTGCGCTTGCAGCTACCGCTGTCGCTCAGGTAGCTGCCGGCACCGACACCGGCCGAGTAGGAGTCCCCCAGGGCGACGTAGTTCACGCCGGCCGCGCTGGCGGAAGTCGCCGCGTAGAGCGTCGTCATGGAGAGGAGAGCCGCTATCGCGGCCACGGGCAGAGCACGAGCAGGGCGGGGCATCGCACCTCCTGGTATGACGTGGGTCACAGGAAGGGATACCAGGCAGTAGCCAACCACGGAAGCGCTCATGCCAAGGACATTGACGGTCCGTCTGATAGCGCAGGAGTGAACTGCCCCGAACGGAGCGTGAGTTCACGCTGGTGGGTGCGGGTATACATCGATGCGCGTCGGTCATCGCGTGTAGATGAGAAATTCCGGGGAAGTCAGCGCAGCGCCAGCCGCTGGTCAGCGCACGGCCACCGCCGCGCCAGTTCGGCGGCGAGGTCCCGTCAGCCCGCCCCGCCCGGGGGTACGCCACAGCATCGGCACGCCGCCCGAGGGCGCGCCCCGGCCCCGTCGAACCCTGCCCACCCGAAGGCGCGCCACGGCCCCGCCGACCCGCCCGCCCCAGGAGCGCGGCTCAGTTCCCCGCCAGCCGGTCGCCCCCCGCGTGCACCGCCCCCGGGAAGACCGTGCAGCCCTCGACCGGCAGCTCCTCGATCGTCTCGTTCGCGGCGGCGGGCACGCCGAGCCGGCGGACGGCCGTGGCGACCGCCGCCCGGGCCTGGCGCAGCCCGGGCGCGCCCCAGCCCAGCAGCTCGACCGCGAGCCCCGGCGCAACCAGCAGCCGCCGGTAGTGTCGGCCCGAAGCCGGGTCGGCCACGCTCGGGCCGACCGCTCGCAGCGCCGCCGCCATCCGGACCCGCGCACACTCGTGCCCGCCGTTGGCCGAACCGACCCGGTCGTAGAGGTAGCCGAGGTAGTACGGACGGCCGATCACGGCCTGGGCCTCCTCGCCTGCCTCCCGGGCCAGGGCCGCGGCCGGGTCCCCGTCGTCCTCCGGCTCCAGCGAGCCGCCGGGCAGCGAGCAGATCCCGTCCCGAGGGTTCACCAGGGTCAGCACCCGCCCGTCCGGGGCGAACAGCCATCCCCAGGACTGCTTCACCGGCAACCCGTCCGGCACCTGCTCGCCCGGCCGCCACGGCCAGCCCGCCGTGGGACGCCGCCGCACCTTCCCGAGCAGCTCGGCGACTTCCGCCGTGAACTCGATCCGGCCCATGCCGTACGTCCCCCCTCTCGGTGTCGGGCTCGCCGGACCTGCGGAGCACGGTTCGGAGCGGAGCGGCCGGAGCGGCGGCGTGGGGTACCGCGTGCTCCTGCTGTTGATCTTCTCCGATCTTCCCCGAACAGGCGGTCGATGAACAGTCCCCAGCGCCGCATGGTGGATGCGGAGACCGCGAACGACCCGATCACCCCAGCGACCCGCCCCCTTCCCCGACCCCCGGGAAGCCGACCCCTGGGAAGCCCGGCAGCGGGAATCCCGGCCGCGGGACCACCCCGGGCGGGAACGGCAGTCCGCGCGCCGCGTCGTCGGCCAGTTCGTCGAACACCTCGTGGGCGGTCATCGGCCGCAGCCGCCCGTCGGCCAGCGCCCATCCGCGCACCGGCGGCCCGGGCGGCCGGTCGGCCGACGGCCCGCTCGAAGCCCCGTCCGGCGGCCCGCTCGACGGGTCGCCGTGCAGCAGCAGCGCCCCCTCCCCGCCCGAGGCCACGCCCGCCGCGAGCGTGACGCAGAACGCCTCCGTGTCCCGCCCGGAGGGGTGCAGGCGCCCCGCCGCCACGCAGACGTCCACCGCCGAGGTGAGCTCCTCGCCGTCCTCGCGGCCGTGGCATCGCAGCGTCAGCAGGTGGCAGCCCTCCCCCGCGCCCTCGGCCAGCGCCACGTAGACCGAGGTCACGTACCGCATGACCGCCGCCATCCGTCGCTGCCCGGCCGGGTCGTCGCCGACCGCCTCCAGCAGAGCCGCGCAGGCGACGGACATCCGCACCCGGGCCCGGTGGTCGTCCAGCAGCACCGGGAGTAGCTCGACCAGCCGCTCCCCCGCGTAGACGAACGGCTCCCCGGCCAGCTCCGGATCGCCCGCGTACGCGACCCGGGCGGCGGGCGACCGGGGATCGAGCCCGAGCGCCGCGCAGTAGTCCTCGAAGTCGCCCGCCTCGAGGACCCGCAGGTGCACCTCCAGCCCCTGTCCGTGCAGGCCTCTCAGCTGCTCCTCCGCCCACCGCAGGTACTCCTGGTGCCCGAGGGCACCGAACAGCCCGTACTTCGCCAGCCCGGCGAAGTCGGCCGCCTCCGCGGCGAGCGCGACCGCCACCGGCTGCGGCGGCGCGCCCCGGGCCCGGCCACCGCGCCGCCCGCGGGCCCCGGCTCCACCGGCCCGCCCGCCTGGCGGCCGTCCATCTCCCGGCGGCGGCGCCCCTCCGGGACCGCCGGCGGGCACCCCGCCGACCCCGACCCCGGGCCTGCGCCCGCCGAGCACCAGCACCCGCCGGCCCCGCACCACCGCGGTGCCCGACACCTCGTACGCCGAATCGCGCACAGCCATGGGTTACCTCCCACTCACTCACTCGGCACCGGCCGGCACAGGGCAGCACCGGCCGGCACCAACCACTCCGGCCCTCGGAGTCGCCGACACCACGGAACATACACAGAGCCACTGACAATCCACCCGAAGTAATCGAACAAGGTCAGGCAGCCCCGGCTCCGCCGCCATTCATCGATCAGTCATGGCGATTTCCATCCATATTTCGGCCACCATCGATCGAATTCGCCCGCCAACAACCCCGAACGACTCGATCCCGGAGCTCCGACGATGGACGGGTCACGGCTGCGGCCACGGGTGAGAGGGCTGGACGAAGCCGGACGGTCCACCCGTCGGGGATGCCGAACGACGCCGCCCGGCACACGACCGTCATCCGGTGCGCCGGGGTCGCCGACGGGTGGCGGGCGACGCCCCGCGGCCCCTGGGGCGCCCGTGACAACTGATCCGGGCGGGATTGATGTCAGTGCCGGGCGCTATCGTCGGGGACCATGCGACTCCTGCATACCTCCGACTGGCATCTCGGGCGTTCGTTCCACCGGGAGAGCCTGCACGACGCCCAGCGCGCCTTCCTCGACCACCTGGTGGCGGTGGTCCGGTCCGAGGGCGTGGACGCCGTGCTGGTCGCCGGAGATGTGTACGACCGGGCACTGCCGGGCCTGGAGGCGGTCGCGCTGTTCGACGACGTGCTGCACCGGCTGGCGGACCTCGGGGTGCCGACGGTCTTCATCAGCGGGAACCACGACTCGGCCCGCCGCCTCGGGGTCGGCGCCGGGCTGATCGGGCGGGCCGGGATCCACCTGCGGACCGACCCGGGCGAGTGCGCCGAGCCGGTGCTGCTGGCGGACGAGCACGGCCCGGTCGCGGTGTACGGGCTGCCGTACCTGGAGCCCACGCTGGTGCGCGAGCGGTTCGGGCTGGCCAAGGGCGGGCACGCGGCGGTGCTCGGCGCGGCGATGGACCAGGTCCGGGCCGATCTGGCGGCTCGCCCCGACGGGACCAGGGCCGTGGTGCTGGCGCACGCCTTCGTCACCGGCGGCGCGCCCAGCGACAGCGAGCGGGACATCGCGGTCGGCGGGGTCGCCTCCGTGCCCGCCACAGTGTTCGACGGGGTGCACTACGCCGCGCTCGGTCACCTGCACGGCTGCCAGACCCTCGCCCCGCACCTGCGCTACAGCGGCTCCCCGCTCGCCTACTCCTTCTCCGAGGTGCGCCAGCGCAAGACCATGTGGCTGGTCGACCTCGCGGCCGACGGCTCGGTGACGGCCGAGCGGGTCGACTGCCCGCAACCACGCCCGCTCGCCACCCTGCGCGACACACTGGACGCGCTGCTCACCGACGAGAAGTACGCCGAGCACGAGCAGTCCTGGGTGCAGGCCACGCTCACCGACGCGGCCCGCCCCAGCGAGCCGATGGAGAAGCTGCGCCGCCGATTCCCGCACACCCTCCAGCTGCTGTTCGACCCCGAGGAGAGCGGGGCCGGGCCGTCCGAGTCGTACGCGGCCAGGGTCAGCGGCCGGGACGACCTTGAGATCGCCGAGGGCTTCCTGCGGCACGTCCGCCCCGGCGCCGAGCCGGAGCCGGACGAGCTCGGCTGGCTGCGCGAAGGCTTCGAGCGCGTCCGGGAGACCACCGACCGGAAGGCGGACCTGCCCCGATGAGGCTGCACGAGCTCACCGTCACCGCCTTCGGCCCGTTCGCGGGCAGCGAGACGGTGGACTTCGACGCGCTCGCCGCCGGCGGGCTGTTCCTGCTGCGCGGCGCGACGGGTGCCGGCAAGAGCAGCGTGCTGGACGCGGTCTGCTTCGCCCTCTACGGCGAGACGCCGAACGCCCGCCGAGCCAACCGGCTGCGCAGCGACCACGCCGACCCGAAGCGGCTGACCCAGGTGCAGCTGGAGCTGACGCTCGGCGGCCGGCGGCTGCAGATCACCCGGCTGCCCGAGCAGCGCCGACCGAAGAAGGTCGGCACCGGCACCACGGTCGAGCGACCGCAGACCCTGCTGCGCGAGTGGACGGCCGACGCGGGCGACGGCTCGCCCGGCTGGCGGCCGCTCAGCAAGTCGCACCAGGAGGCCGGGGAGGAGATCCACCGGCTGATCGGCATGAGCCGGGAGCAGTTCTGCCAGGTGGTGCTGCTGCCGCAGGGCGACTTCGCCCGCTTCCTCAAGGGCGACTCGGAGGAGCGCGGCAAGCTGCTGCGGCGACTGTTCGACACCGAGCGGTACGGGCTGGTCGAGACCTGGCTGGCCGACCAGCGGCGCGCCCAGGAGGCCGCCGTCCAGGCCGGTCGGCGCCGGCTGCGCGACCTCGCCAGCAAGGCCGAGCAGGCGGCCGGCCCCGACGCCGAGCCGGCCGACGGCTGGGTGCCGGCCGAGGACGGCGACGCCGACCTAACTACCGGGGTGCTCGGCTGGGCAGCCGTCCTGCGCAGCGGCGCCGCCGAACAGCTCGCCGTCGCCGAGGCCGCGCTCGCGGGCGCGGAGGCGGCGCAGCGGGAGGCCCAGCGGGGCCGGGAGTCCGCTGAAGAGCTGGCCGGGCGGCAGCGCCGGCACCGGGAGGCGGTGGCCGAGGCCGAGCGGCTGGCCGGGTTCGAGCCGGCCGCGGCTCGGGACCGGCAGCGGCTGGCGGCCGCCCAGGAGGCCGTCGGGGTGGAGTCCGCGCTGCGGCTGCGGGAGAGCGCGGCCGAGGCGCTCGGGCGCTCACGGGAGGCGGAGCAGCGGCGCCGGGAGTCGCTGGCCCGCTCCGGCCCCGAGGGCCGCAGGCTCGCCCGAGCCGGGAGCGGGACCGAATCCGGAGCCGAAGCCGGGAGCGGGACCGAGGCCGGAACCGACACCCGCGCCGCCGACCTGGCCGAGGCCGAGCTGCGGCTGCGGGCCGAGGTGGTCCGGCTGGAGGCGGCCCGGGCCGAGGAGCGGCGCTGCGCCGAACTCGCTCGCGAGCAGCGCTCCTTGACGCAGGAACGGAGCGCCGCCGAGGGGCTGGCCGAGGAGGCCGAGGACTGGCTGGCCGAATTCGACGGTGAGCTGGGCCGGTTGGAGGAGCAGCAGTCCCGGGCCCAGGCGGCGAGCGCCAGGGTCGAGCAACTGGACGGGCAGCGCACCGAGTCGGCCGCCCGGCTGAGCGCGGCTCGGGAGCGCGACGGACTGCGGGCCGAAATCGCGGGCGCCGAGCCGCGGGTCGCCGAGCTGCGCACCGCCGCGTTGGACGCCCGGGAACACAGCCTGGATCTGCGGGACCGGCGGCTGGCGGGCATGGCCGCCGAGCTGGCCGAGCAGCTGCGGGTGGGCAAGGCCTGTCGGGTCTGCGGCTCGCCCGAGCACCCGGCGCCCGCCGAGGCCCCCGAGGGCAGCCGCGTGAGCGCCGAGGACGAGGAACGGGCCCGGCAGACCCAGGACGCCGCCGAGCAGGCCTGGACGGCGGCCGACCAGGCCCTGACCGCGCTGCGGGTGCGTGAGGCGACCGCCGCCGGGACGGCCGGGCCGCACGGTGCGGACGCGCTCGCGCAGTCCCTGGCCGGACTGGAGCGCGAGCACCGCGAGGCGCTGCACGAGGCGGAGGCGCTCGGCCGGGTCGAGCGGGAGATCGGCCGGCTGGCGCAGGACCGCACCCGCCGACTGGACGAACTGCACGAGGCCAAGGAGCGCGCCGCCGTCCTCACCGACCGGCTGCAGGCGCTGGACGCCGAGCAACGGGATCTGACCGCCAAGGTGGCGGCCGCCCGGGGCGAGGCGGCCTCGGTCGCCGACCGGACCGCTGCGCTGACCCTGCTCACCGAGGAGGTGGCCTCCGCCGCTTCCGCCGCCCGGGCCTGCGCGGAGGCGCGGGCCCGGCTGGGCGAGGCCGAGGAGGAGCTCGGCAAGGCCGCCGTCGCGGCGGGCTTCCCGGACGCCGCGGCGGCGCTCGCGGTACTGCTGCCGCGCGAGGAGCGCGAGCGGCTGGCGGCCCGGCTGGAGCGGCATCGCGCGGAGTCGGCGGCCGTGCAGCACGAGCTGGCGCTGCCCGAACTGGCCGAGGCCGCGGCCCGTCCGCCGGTCGACCTGCCCGCCGCCGCGGCCGCGCTCGGCAGGGCCACCGACCGGCTCGGCCAGGCGCACGCCGCCCGGTCGGCGGCCCGGGAGCGCTGCGCGGCGCTGACCGCGATCGGGCGGCAGCTGACCGAACTGACCGGGGACCTGGCCCCGGCGCTGGAGCGGTACGGGCGGATCAACCGCCTCGCCGCACTGGCCGCCGGCACCTCCACCGAGAACCGGCTGCGGATGCGCCTGGAGTCGTACGTCCTGGCCGCCCGGCTGGAGCAGGTCGCGGCGGCGGCCAGCGACCGGCTGGTCCGGATGTCCGGCGGCCGCTACACCCTGGTGCACAGCGACGACCGGGGCGCCGGCAACAAGCGCTCCGGCCTGGCCCTGCGGGTGGTCGACGCCTGGACGGGCACCGAGCGGGACACCGCGACCCTCTCCGGTGGCGAGAGCTTCTTCGCCTCGCTCTCGCTCGCCCTCGGCCTGGCCGACGTGGTCACCGACGAGGCGGGCGGCATGCCGCTGGACACGCTGTTCATCGACGAGGGCTTCGGCACCCTGGACGAGCAGTCCCTGGAGGAGGTGATGGACGTCCTCGACGGCCTGCGCGAGCGGGACCGCGCGGTCGGCATCGTCAGCCACGTGGCCGACCTGCGCAGCCGCATCCCCGCCCAGCTGATGGTCCGCAAGGGCCGCCACGGCTCCACCCTCGCGCTGGCCACCCGGGAGGACGCCTAGGAACGGCCGGTCAGCCCGAACACGCCACCCGCTGCGCCTGCTGCCAGGCGCACACCGGGCACAGGGTGCTGCCCGGCCGGTCGGCCGGCAGTTCGGTCGGCTCCCCGCACAGCACACAGTCCGCCCGCGGGCCGGTCGCCTCCGGGTCGTGCCGCAGCGCGGCCTCCGCCGAGCCGTCCGGCGCCGGCTCGCACACCGCCGCGCCCTCGGTCACCACCGCATCGTCCGTCGCGCTGTCACTCATGCCGCCTTCCTACTCCCCGCCCCCGCCCTGCGGCAAGACGCCCCCGCAGACGACCCCGGCCCGGGCCCGGGCCGCCTCGATCATCGCCCCGACTCCGTCGAGCATCGGCCCCAGACCGAACGCGAACAGCGAGTCCAGGTCCAGGTCGTAGCCGTCCCCGACGCTCCCGACGGTCCGTGCGAACACTGGGTGCCGCTCCCCCGCGACCAGCGCCGCGAGTGCCGGGCCCTGGTGATCCATCCACTCGCCCTCGGTCAGGCCGGTACCGGCCTCGGCCTGGGCCTCCCGTTCCAGGTGGACGGCGACGCCCTGGACGTAGCAGTAGAGCAGGACGTGCAGGTCGAGCATGGTCGCGGCGTCCAGACCGTGGCCGTCCAGCGCGGCGAGCGCCCACTCGGCGTGGTCCATCAGCGCGGGCAGCATCAGCGGCCGGGTGAGCGCGCCGACCTGCGCGAGCCACGGGTGGCGGCGGTAGATCCGCCACAGGGTGTGCGCGCCGAGCTCCAGGCGTGCCCGCCAGTCCCCCGTCGGCTCAACCGGGTACGTCCCCTCGCCGAAGGCCGCGTCCGCCATCAGCAGCACCAGGTCGTCCTTGCTCGGCACGTACCGGTACGGGGACATCGCCGCCACGCCCAGTCGGGCGGCGACGCTGCGCATGGAGAGCGCGGCGAGGCCTTCGTGGTCGGCGA
Source organism: Kitasatospora sp. NPDC048296 (assembly GCF_043201815.1). Taxonomy (NCBI): domain Bacteria; kingdom Bacillati; phylum Actinomycetota; class Actinomycetes; order Kitasatosporales; family Streptomycetaceae; genus Kitasatospora; species Kitasatospora sp. NPDC048296. The sequence continues at coordinate 173,552 of NZ_JBICZB010000002.1, read as the reverse complement.
TCTCCAGGGCGGCCCGGACGATCGTGTCCCGACTCAGCTCGACGGCCGCCCCCGGGACCGCCGAACCGGCGGTCGGCGAAGTCTTCGCTGAAGGAGCGCTCGGACGACGCCGCGGTGCCTGGCGGGCCGCCACCACCGTGCCCACCCGGGGCAGGGTCTCGACCAGGCCTTCCAGCCGCAGGGTGGTGAGCGCCTTGGTGGCCGTGGCGAGGGCGACGTTCCACTCCCGGGCGATCCGCCGCGTCGAGGGCACCCGCTCGCCCGGTGCGAGCGTGCCGTCCGTGATCCGCCGGGCGATCTGGTCGACGATGCGCCGGTAGGGCGGGACGGGCTCGGGCGTGGAGACCATGCGGCCGGCTCCCTCACGTGATGCGGATCTCTTTCCGCGACGACCGGTTCTGTACTAGCAGCGGGCGACTCGACAGCGAGGACATCGAGCTGCTGCGCGAGGACCTCGTCCGCGTACTGCACGACCGGGCGGCGGCGGAGGGCGTCGAGTTGGTCTTCGGGGACACCGTCACCGCGTTCGACCGGGGCGAGGACGAGGACGGCGCCTTCGTCCGCTTCGAGCGCGCCGAACCTCGACGCTTCGACCTGGTCGTAGGGGCCGACGGCCTGCACTCGACCGTGCGCCGGCTGGCCTTCGGGCCCGAGGAGCGCTTCGCCCGCCACCTCGGCATGCACCTGGCGATCTTCAGCGCGAACAACTTCCTCGCTTTGGAGGACTGGCAGCTCTGGCTGCGTGAGGGCGAGGCGGGTTACGGCGTCTACCCGGTGCGCGGCAACTCCGAGCTGCGGATCAGCTTCGGCTTCGCGGGCGAGCCGCTGTCGGCCGGACGGCGCGATCCCGAGGCTCAGAAGGCCTTCGTCGCCGAACGGATGACCGCATTGCGCTGGGAGACTCCGAGGCTGCTGAAGGCCCTGGCCGAGGCGCCGGACCTCTACTACGACTCCATGGCACAGATCCACCTGGACCACTGGTCGCGGGGCCGGATCGTCCTGCTCGGCGACGCGGGTTACTGCGCCTCCCCACTGTCGGGCCAGGGCACCAGCCTCGCCCTGGTCGGCGCGTACGTGCTGGCCGACGCGCTCACCCGCTCCGGCGGGGAGCACCACGCCGCCTACGCCGAGTACGAGCGGCGGCTGCGCCCGTTCGTCCGGCTCAATCAGGCGCTGGCCACCGACAACCCGGGCGGGCCGGCTTCCGAGGAGTCGGTGGAGCGGGCGAAGAACGCGATCGCGCTGGACGGATGACGACTGACAGATGACCGCGAACAGATGACAGATGACGGATGACAGATTTCAACATCTGTCATCCGTCATCTGTTCGCCGTCGCCCGAACCGCCCCACCCGCAGGGCTCCACCGCCCCGCCGACGACCCGCCCCCGGCCCCCGACTACCGTGGCCGCCATGGTCGCCGATCTCCAACAACGCCTACAGGCCGCCCGGGCCGCCGCGCCCACGTACCCCGAGGTGGGAGCCACCCGGGGAGGGCCGCTGCCGGACGGGTACGGGCAGCTGCGGCGGCGGGTCCACCTGGGCCACGGGCCGGAGGTGCTGGAGCGGGCCGGGCGGTATGTGCTCGGCTGGGGCAGCCAGTTGGGGACGGGCTTCGCCGTGTGGCCGGGCGAGCCGGCCCAGGAAGGGTCCACCGTGCTGCTGCGGCTGAGTCTGCCGGGCAGCCGGTGGCCGCGGCTGGTGATCCCCTGCCGGGTGGTGTGGACGGTGGCGGAGCCCCACCGGATCGGTTTCGCGTACGGGACGCTACCCGGGCATCCGGAGTGCGGCGAGGAGTCGTTCCTGGTGTCGATGGACGCCGACGGCGAGGTGTGGTTCGAGGTCGCCGCGTTCTCCCGACTGTCCGCCTGGTACGCCCGGCTGGGCCGTCCGGTCGCCCTGCTCTGCCAGTACCTGGCGATCGAGCGCTACCTCGCCGCCGTGGCCGAGCACGTCGCCCGGGCCCGCTAGCCGAGGAAGGACAGCCGGACGGTGCGGCGCGGGTTGTCCCCGTTGGTGTCGATCAGCACCACGGACTGCCAGACGCCGAGCGCCAGTTGCCCGCCGATCACCGGCAGAGTGGCGTGCGGGGCGACCAGGCCGGGGACCACGTGGTCGCGACCGTGGCCGGGGCTGCCGTGCCGGTGGCGCCAGCGGTCGTCGGCCGGGAGCAGGTCGCGCAGGGTGGCGAGGAAGTCCTCGTCGCTGCCGGAGCCGGTCTCCAGGACGGCGATCCCGGCGGTGGCGTGCGGGACGAAGACGTTGAGCAGGCCGTCACGCCCGGCGGCCCGGTCGTTGAGGAACACGGCGCAGCGGTCCGTGATGTCGAGCGCGACCTCACGGTTGCCGGTGGTGATCTCCAGCGTGACGGTCTGGAAGGAGCCGGTTGACCCGGTGGACGTGGAGTGGTGGTTGTCGGCCATGGCGCCATCCTGACCCAGGTCAGCGGGCCGGACCTACTGCCCCGCCGTCTGCCCTTGCCAAGGAGGCAAACTCGCATAGGGTGAGAGGTTCAGACCAAAGCAGCGGGTGGATCCGCCCGCCAACGGACCTGCCCGGCAACAGGCCTGCTCGCCAACGGACCTGCCCGCCATCAGGCCTGCCCGTCAACGGACCTGCCCGCCATCAGGCCTCCGGATACGACGAAGACCCGACGGACCGGTTGGTCCGCCGGGTCGAGTCGGGGCCGAGCCGACCGCGACCGGAGGCCGCTAGCCGCGCCCGCCGAAGAGGCTCCGCCGCAGCCGACGCAGCGGCGCCAGCAGCGAGACCCGGGTGTGGCGACGACGGGCCGCCGCCGGGGCGTCTGCGCCGCGCGGCGTCAGCTCCCTTATCAGCCCGAGCGCCTCGGCGGTGTCCACCGCCGAGAGTGCGGGCGCGCCGAGCACGGCCAGGTGTCGGTCGATCCTGCGGCCGGTCGCGCCGACACCGCACTGGATCGCCGGCACACGGGGCCGAGTCCGCACTTGCATGTGTTCCATCAGTTTTCCCACCCCTACGAGGCGCCAGGGCCGTGAGGCGAAGACTATCCGTGACAGACGGCCTTCGCGCAACCGTCCTTGGTGTTGTGCCACCGTACCGTGCGACGTCAACTGACGATGCACCAGGGGCCACCCGTGCGGTCACGACTAGGCATCAATGGTGGTGCACGACCCGCCGTCCGTCAGGAGGGCCAGGAGGCACTGGCCCCGGCGCCCGTTCGCGCCGTATGCGCCGGGCGCGCGGGGGCGTCCGGCGGGTGCCACGACCCGTGTCGACGAATCACCCCCGGATGTCGATGAGTCGCCCACATATAGGGGACAGCCGCCAGGTCGACAAAACGATCACCGGCGGCGGGAGCAGCGTCAGCGGTCAGGTTCATGAAGTGAACACATACGAGGGATTGACTCGCGTCGATCCTCCAAGCAATATCTGATGCACACGCCAGTGCCCGCACCGTACTCAAGCGTGTGTTCGAGTGATGAAATGACTCGATCAGCTCCGGTTCCCGCGAGCCACTGCCCGGTCACCTCGACGCTGCGGTGGCCAGGCTCACAGGGTGCCCGGACCGGCGGCCGGCCGTAGAGGGTCGGCCGGGCCGCCACCAGGCTGCCGGTGCCGCCCCGCTCGGGGCCCGGCACCGGCGGTTCCGGGTCCGGCCCCCGCCTCCCACCGCCGACCGGACGTCCCCGCAGGTCGCGCCCGGTGGATCGGTAGACTCGGCCAGCGTGTCCCTCCTCCTCAGCATCGTGCTCCCGGTCCACGGCGTGGAGCGGTACCTCCCGCGCTGCCTCGACTCGATCCTCGGCGAGACCCACGCCGCGGAGACCCGCTTCGAGGTGATCGCGGTCGACGACCTCTCCCCCGACGGCTCCGGCGCGATCCTGGACGCCTACGCGGCCCGCGACCCCCGGCTGCGGGTCCTGCACCTCACCGAGAACCAGGGCCTCGGCGGCGCCCGGACCGCCGCCCTGCCGCTGGTGCGCGGCGAGTACGTCTGGTTCGTGGACAGCGACGACTGGGTGCCCGAGCGGACCGTCGGCGTGATCCTGGACGAGCTGGAGCAGGAGCTCCGCCGGGAGACCCCCGTCGACGTGCTGCTCACCGACTTCACCCACGTCTACCCGGACGGCGAGACCGAGCCCAACCCCTGGCGGCACGTCCTGGTCGGCTCCCCGCTGGTCGAGGGCTGCACCCTGGCCGAGCACCCGGCGCTGTTCCAGACCGTGATGTCGGTGTGGAACAAGGTCTTCCGCCGCGCCTTCCTGGAGGGCCTGGACGTCGCCTTCGGCCGCGGCTACTACGAGGACATCTCGGTCACCTACCCCGCGCTGCTGGCCGCCGAGCGGCTGCGCTACCTCGACCGCCCCTGCTACTTCTACCGGCGCGGCCGGGACGGCGCGATCACCGCCACCGCCTCCCCCAAGCACGCCGACGTGTTCGCCCAGTACGACGCGATCTTCACCTTCCTGGGCCGCCCGGACCGTCCCGGCCGGCCCGTCCCGGAGTCGCTGCGCACCCTGGTCTTCGACCGGACCCTGCGCCAGGCGCTGAACGTCTACGACACCCCGGGGCTCGTCCCCGCCGACCGGCGCAAGGACTTCTTCCACCGGATCTCCGACCACTTCGAGCGCCACCGCCCGGCCGGCTACCGCTTCCCCGGCGGGGTGCGCGGCGTGCAGTACCGGCTGGCCGCCCGAGGCGCCCGGATCGCGTACGCGGAGCTGCGCCGCACCGGCCGGCTGCCGCGCGGACTCAAGCGCGGGGCACGGGCGGTGGCGCCCGCGGTGAAGAAGGGTGTGCGCAGCGGTGCCCGATTCACCGCGTACAACGCGTTCCGCCGCCTCCCGCTGGACGAGCACCTGGCGGTCTACGCCGCGTACTGGCACCGGGGTTACGCCTGCAGCCCGGCGGCGATCTACGAGAAGGCGAAGGAACTCGCCCCGCAGATCCGGGGCGTGTGGGTGGTGGAGAACCGCACGCAGGCCGCCACCATGCCGCCCGGGGTGCCGTACGTGATCGTCAACACCCCCGCCTACCTCAAGGCGATGGCGACCGCCAAGTACTTCGTGAACAACGTAAACTTCCCGCGGACGATGGTGAAGCGGCCGGGGACGGTGCACATCCAGACCCAGCACGGAACCCCGCTCAAGGCGATGGGCATGGACCTGCGCGACCGCCCGGAGGCGTCCGAGGGGATGGACTTCGACCGGCTCCAGGAGGCCGTCGACCGCTGGGACTTCCTGGTCTCCTCCAACCCGCACACCAGCGAGCACTTCGCCCGGGCCTTCCCCGGCCGGTACGAGATGCTGGACACCGGCTACCCGCGCAACGACCGGCTGGCCAACACCACCCCGGAGGAAGTCCGGGCGATGCGCGAGCGGTTCGGGCTGCGGCCCGGCACCACGGCCGTGCTGTACGCGCCGACCCACCGCGGCGGCAAGGGCGGCTACGTGCCGCTGGTGGACGTGGCGGAGCTGGCCCGGCGCCTGGGCCCGCGGTTCACGCTGCTGGTGCGCACCCACTACTTCCACGTCGGCGGCCCGGGCGACCTGACGGCCGGTGAGGACGCGGCGGAGATCGTGGACGTCTCGGCGCACCCGACGGTGGAGGACCTCTACCTGGCGGCGGACGCGCTGGTGACGGACTACTCGTCGATGATGTTCGACTACGCGGTGCTGGACCGGCCGGTGGTCGTCTTCGCGCCGGACTGGGAGGAGTACCGGCGCGAGCGCGGCGTGTACTTCGACCTGTTCGAGGAGCCGCCCGGCGCGGTCACGGTGGACGTGGAAGGGCTGGCGAGGGCGCTGCGGGCGGGCGATCCGGAGCCGGCGGCGCGGGCGCGGTTCCGGACCAAGTTCTGCGTCTGGGACGACGGCGGCGCGGCGGAGCGGGTGGTGCGCCGGGTGTTCCCGGTCAAGGACTGACCGGTGGGGAGCCGGCCCGTCAGGGGCTTACCTGCGGGGAGCCGGCCCGTCATAGGCTGATCCGGGCTGCTCCCCGAGGAGCCGGCCCGGCAAGGCCGGCGGAGCTCCGGGCGGGGCCGGTGCCGCCGGTACGACGACCGGCCCCGCCGGTGCGACTTCAGCGCCGGCGGGCGGCCAGGAACTCCTCGAAGTCCAGGTAGCCCTGGTGCCGGGTGTCCATCGCGTGGACCAGCGCCTCCGCCATCGAGAGCGTGACGCTGTGGTCGCCCATCTCGTTGGCGGCCAGCGCGTACTCGGCCGGGGTGATCTTGCCGTCGCCGTTCTGGTCGATACGGTCGAACATCTCCTTGATGGCCTCGATGCTCTCCATCGTTTCCTCCTGGGTACTGCGGGGTTGTGCTCGGTTCGGACGGCCGTACACTACCCGGCCGTGGTGGCCGCCACGGTGGCCGGGAGTGGACGCGCGCGGGGGTGGGTGTCGTAGTCTGCGGGTCTGATTGCTGGCCCGGGCTCCTCCCGGGCGGTCGTTCGTCCAGGGAGGGAACATGCTCGATCTCGTCACCAGGCTGGTGCTGAAACCCGTGTCACGGGGGATCTGGCGCCCGGTCATCGAGGGTGCCGAGAACGTGCCGCGCAAGGGCGGGGTGATCCTGGCCAGCAACCACCTGTCCTTCATCGACAGCGTGGTGATCCCGCTGACCGCCCCGCGCCGGGTGCACTTCCTCGCCAAGGCCGAGTACTGGAACGCACCGGGACTCAAGGGCCGCATCTCCAAGGGCTTCTTCGAGTCGATCGGCGCGGTGCCGGTCGAGCGCGGCACCTACCGCTCCGCTCAGGCCTCGCTGGAGTCGGCGCTGGAGATCCTGGAGGACGGCAAGGCCTTCGGCATCTACCCCGAGGGCACCCGGTCGCTGGACGGCCGGCTCTACCGGGGCAAGACGGGCGTCGCCTGGCTCGCGCTGACCGCGGGCGTGCCGGTCGTGCCGGTGGCCCTGGAGGGCCCGGAGCAGATCCTGCCGGTGGGCAAGCGGGTCCCGCGGATCAAGAAGGTGACGGTCCGCTTCGGCGAGCCGCTGCACTTCGACGAGTTGCACGGGCAGGCCCGCTCGCTGAAGGCCCGTCGGCAGGTGACCGACGAGGTGATGGCGGCGATCCAGCGGCTGTCCGGCCAGGAGGTCGTGGAGAGCTACAACGAGGTACCGAAGGCGGCCTGACCGCCACCTACTCGCCTCACGCGTGCCCGAGGGCGGCGTCCGACAGGGCCGCCGCCTCCGGCGCCTCCCGGCGCAGCAGCGCCGCGTACCGGCCGTCCAGTTCCACCAGCTCCTCGTGGCTGCCGAGTTCGACCACCTCGCCGTGGTCGAGCACGGCGATCTGGTCGGCGGAGCGGACGGTGGAGAGCCGGTGCGCGATGGTGATGGTGGTGCGACCGGCGGCCAGGGTGTCGACGGCCTGCTGGACGGCGCGTTCGGTGCGGTTGTCGAGCGCGCTGGTGGCCTCGTCCAGGATCAGCACCGGCGGGTTGCGCAGGATGGTGCGGGCGAGCGCGAGGCGCTGCTTCTCCCCGCCGGAGAAGCGGTAGCCGCGCTCGCCGACCAGGGTGTCGTAGCCGTCCGGGAGGGCGGCGATGGTCTCGTGGATCTGCGCGGCCCGGGCGGCCTCGACCAGTTCGGCGTCGCTGGCCCCGGGCTTGGCGAAGCGCAGGTTCTCGGCGACCGAGGCGTGGAAGAGGTAGGTCTCCTGGGAGACCACGCCGACCGCGCGGGCCAGGGTGTCAAAGGACAGCTCGCGCACGTCCACGCCGTCCAGGGTGACCCGGCCGCCGGTGACGTCGTAGAGCCGCGGCACGAGGTAGCTGAGGGTGGTCTTGCCCGAGCCGGTCTCACCGACCACGGCCAATGAGCTTCCGGCCGGGACCTTGAGCTCGACGCCGGCCAGGGTCGGGCGTTCCTGCCCGGGGTCGTAGCGGAAGTCGACGGCCTCGAAGCGGACCTCGCCGCGGATGTCGGTCAGGGTGACCGGGTGCGCCGGATCGTCGATCTCCACCGGCAGGTCGAGGTACTCGAAGATGCGCTGGAAGAGCGCGAGCGAGGTCTGCACGTCCACGCCGGTGGAGAGCAGGCTGACGGTCGGGCGGAACAGGCCCTGCTGGAGGGTGACGAAGGCGACCAGGGTGCCGACCGAGACGATCGGCGCACCGGCGGCGGAGGTCAGTCCGGCCGCCCAGTAGATCAGCGCGGGCATCGCGGCCATCACGATCTGGATGGTGTTCATCCGCCAGCGCCCGGCCATGCTGGCCCGCACCTCCAGGTCGGCGAGCTGGTCGGACTGCCCGGTGAACTCCCGGGCGAGCGAGTCGGAGCGGCCCATGGTGCGGCCGAGCAGGATGCCGCTGACCGACAGCGACTCCTGGACCGCCGAGCTCATCGCGGCCAGCTGCTTCTGCCGCTCGGTGGTGATCTTCTTGCGCTCCTGGCCGACCCGTCGGCTGATCCAGACGAACAGCGGGAGCAGCAGCAGCGAGACGACGGTCAGCCGCCAGTCCAGGGCGACCATGGCGGCGATCGAGGCGATCACCGCGGTGAGGTTGGAGACCAGGCTGGTCGCGGTGGAGGTCACCGTGGACTGCATGCCGCCGATGTCGTTGGCGATCCGGGACTGCACCTCGCCGGTGCGGGTGCGGGTGAAGAAGGCGAGCGACTGCCGCTGCAGGTGGCCGTAGACGGAGGTGCGCAGGTCGTGCATGACGCGTTGGCCGACGGTGGTGGAGATCAGGGTCTGCAGCACGTTGAAGACGCTGTTCACCACGGCCGTGAGGATCATCCCGAGCGCGAGCAGGCTGAGCAGCCCGGTGCGGCCCTGCGGGATGGCGGTGTCCAGGACGGCCCTGAGCAGGAACGGCGAGACGACGGAGACCACGGCGGAGGCGGCCACCAGCAGCCCGACGGCGGCGAGGCGGCCGCGGTACGGGCGGAACAGCGCGAGGATCCGCCGCCACTCGGCGGGCGGGCGGGACTCGCCCTCGGCGCGCTCGGGCGGGGTCCAGTCGATGGCGGCGGGCCTCAAGGACGGGTCTCCCTGGGTCGGACGCGCGGCGGGCGCGGCGGCGGGCATGGCTGCGGGCATGGCGGTCGGGTGGATGCCAGCATAGCGAGAGTAGCTCATAGTTAGGCAAGCTAATAGTGAGCGTAACTCTATTCCCGGCCCGCCGACCCGCTGGCCCGCCGCCGTACCCCGCCCGACCGCCGCGCGCCTCAGTTCGTCCGGTAGGTGCGCGCCGCCTTCGAGGACAGGCCGCCGAGCTTGCCGGAGGGCAGCATCCGGGCGATGGCCACCGCCACCTTGTAGCGCTTGCCCGGCACGGACAACGACTTGCCGCGCGCCAGGTCGCGCATCGCCTCCGCCACCACCCGCTCGGCCGAGAGCCAGGACCAGGACGGGATGTTGCCGGTGCCCATGCCGGCCCGCTCGTGGAACTCCGTCCGGGTGAAGCCCGGGCACAGCGCCATCATCCGCACGCCCGTACCGCCGAGGTCGCGCAGCACGCCCTGGGTGAAGCTCACCACCCACGCCTTGCTCGCCCCGTACGTGCCGCGCGGCAGGAAGGCCGCCACCGAGGCGACGTTGACGATCGCGCCCCGGCCGCGCTCGCGCATCCCCGGCAGGGCCGCCGTGGTCAGCCGCAGGATCGCCTCGATGTGCACCTTCACCATGTCCAGCTCGGCCTGGAGCGGGACGGCCCCGAAGGCGCCCTTGTTGCCGAATCCGGCGTTGTTGATCAGCAGGTCCACCGGACGCTCGGCATCGCCGAGCCGGGCCTCGACGGCGGCGATGCCCTCGTCGGTCGCGAGGTCGGCGCGCAGCACCTCCGCCTCGATGCCGTACTCGGCGTGCAGGTCGGAGCTCGCGCGCTCCAGGCGCTCGGCGTCCCGGGCCACCAGGACGAGCCGGTAGCCGCTGCGGGCGAGCCGGCGGGCGAAGGCGGCTCCGATGCCGGCGGTAGCGCCGGTGATCAAGGCTGTTGTCATACCCCCGACCGTACCGACTCGCCGCAGCCGCGCCCACACCCAGGGCAACGGCCCTGCTCGACGGGCCGCGGCTGCAGGCGGGAGGCCCTCCCCCTCAACGGTCGGGACGTGCCCACGTTCCTCACCCTGATCCGCAACACGTCCCCCGCCGCCACCGCGGGCCTGCCGTCGGTGACGCTCCCCCTCCCGGTCACCGGGTCGGCGCCCGTCGGCGTCCAGCTCATCGGAGCGCGGATGGCCGACCGGGACCTGCTGGCCGTGGCCGTGCGGGTCGACGCCCTGCTGCGCCCAGAGGAGGTGGGTCAGGCCGCGACGGCCTTGGCACGGTCGGCGGCGATGTGGACGGCGAGGCCGCCGAGGACGGTGCCCATGGCGTAGCGCTGGACCCGCAGCCAGGTCGGACGGCGGTTGAGGAAGTTGGCGATGCTGCCCGCGCTCATCGCGATCAGGCCGTTGACGGTGATGGCGATCGCGATCTGGATCAGGCCCAGCACCAGGCTCTGCAGCGCCACGTGGCCGCGCTCGGGCACCACGAACTGGGGCAGCAGCGAGATGTACACGATGGCGATCTTGGGGTTGAGCAGGCAGGTCAGGAAGCCCATCGCGAACAGGCGGCGCGGCGGGTCCGGGGGCAGCTGCTGCGGGGCGAAGACCGCCGTGCCACCCGGCTTGACCGCCTTCCAGGCCAGCCAGAGCAGGTAGCCGGCGCCGGCCAGCTTGATCGCGGTGTACAGCGCGGGCACCACCGAGAAGACGGCGGCCACCCCGGCCGTCACCGCGACCAGGTAGACCAGGAAGCCGGTCGCGACGCCGGCCAGCGACACCAGCCCGGCGCGGCGGCCCTGCGCGATCGAGCGCGAGACCAGGTAGATCATGTTCGGCCCCGGCGACAGCACCATGCCCAGTGCCACGGCGGCGATCCCGAGCACGGCGTGGCCGTCCACGGCGGATATCAACGCGTCCAACTCGCTCATGGGGGGAGGCTAAAACGTGGAGCGACCTCGATGCAATGATGTCTTTGCGCTCGGTGCAATGTGCCGCGCCCCGGGACGAAGGGCTGGACGCCGATGGACGACTACCGCCTGATCGCGGACGGGATCGCCGCCGAGATCGCGGACGGACGGCTGCGGCCCGGCCAGCAACTGCCCACCCAGCGCGCCTTCGCCCGCGCCCACGGCATCGCCAACTCGACGGCGACCCGGGTCTACCGCGAGCTGGTCCGGCGCGGGCTGACCGTCGGGGAGGTCGGCCGGGGCACCTTCGTACGGGCCGGACGGGGTGCGGACGACGGACGGGTCGCGCTCGCCGAACCCGCCGCCGCGCCCGTCGACCTGGAACTCAACTACCCCACCGCGCCCGGGCATGCCGAGCTGCTGGCCGAGGGGCTGGCACCGCTGCTGCGGGTGGACGCGCTGGGCGAGGCGCTGCGGCCGGTCGGCGCGGCCGGGACGGGCGCGGCGCGGCGGGCCTTCGCGGGGCTGCTGACGTCGGGCACCTGGGAGGTCGACCCGGAGCAGCTGCTGTTCGCGGGCAACGGGCGGCAGGTCATGGCGGGGGCACTGTCCGCCCTGGTGCCGCCGGGGCAGCGGCTGGGCGTGGAGGCGCTGACCTATCCGGTGGTCAAGGCGGTGGCGGAGCGGCTGGGCATCCGGCTGGTGCCGCTGGCGGTGGACGAGCACGGGCTGCTGCCCGACGCCGTGGCAGCCGCCCACCGTACGACGCCGCTTCGCGCGGTGTACGTCCAGCCGCGGCTGCAGAACCCGACCGGGGCGAGCCTGCCGCACGAGCGGGCGGTCACGCTGGCCGGGGAGCTGCGCCGGCTGGACCTGCCGGTGGTGGAGGACTCGATCTGGTCCTTCCTGCGGCCCGAGCTGGCGCCGCTCGCCGCGCTGGCTCCGGAGCGGACCGTCCTGGTCGACAGCCTGTCGAAGCGGCTCGCCCCGGGACTGACCAGCGGGTTCGCGGTCGTCCCGGACGGGCTGCGCGAGCGGGTGGCGGGCGCGTTGCGGGCGGGCGGTTGGGCACCGAGCGGCTTCGCGCTGGAGGCGGCCGTGCGGTGGATCGGGGACGGGACGCTGGCGGCGGTCGAGGCGGCGAAGCGCGCGGACGCGGCCGCGCGGCAGGAGCGTGCGCGGGAGGTGCTCGCGGGGCAGCGGCTGCGGGCGGACCCGTGCTCGTACTACCTGTGGTGGGAGCTACCCGGGGCCTGGCGGGCGGAGACCTTCGTCGCGGCGGCGGCGCGGGCGGGGATCTCGGTGACGCCCGCGGCCGCGTTCGCGGTCGACCCGCGGAGCACGCCGTCGGCGGTCCGGGTCGGGCTGGCCTCGCCGCCGCTGCCGGTGCTGGCGCGGGCGTTGGGGGTGCTGGCGGGGATTGCGGCCGACGGATGACAGATGACGGATAGCAGGTAACAACTAACAGATGACGGATTTTGAAATCTGTCATCTGTTAGTTGTCAGCAGTCGCCTGTCAGCCGCCGGCCGCCACCGGTCAGCCGTTCGCCCCCGCCCGGTCCCCTCGCGCCGCCGTGTCCGCGGCGCCGCCGGCCCCGACGGCGCGCAGGCGGGAGGCGGCGGTGGCGGCGAGCTGCGGGGCGAGCTTGGCCACGTCGCGGGAGCCGACCACCGCGATCAGGCTCGGCAGCAGCCAGCGCACCGGCTGCATGCCGCGCAGCCAGGCCTGGGCGTAGACGTGGGCGGAGCGGCGGGCGATCCCGGCGACGATCCGGTCCACCGCGGGCTCCAGCGGGTACGTCTTGTTGGCCGGCCACGGCAGTTGGCCGCGCATCTGCTTCAGCACGGCGTCCTGGTCGGCGCCGCGCACCATGTCGGTGTCGGTCCAACTCAGGTACCCCACGCCGACCTTGACGCCACGATGGGCGACCTCGGCGCGGAGCGAGTGGGCGAAGGCCTCCACCCCGGACTTGCTGGCACAGTACGCACTCATCAGTGGCGCGGGCGTCAGCGCGGCGAGCGAGGCGATCTGCAGCAGGTAGCCGCGGCTCTCGGTCAGCGCCGGCAGGAAGGCCCGCGCGGTGGCGACGCTGCCGAGCAGGTTGACCTCGATGACCCGGCTGAAGGCCCGGTGGTCGCTGTCGGCCAGCGGTCCGCCGATGGCGATGCCGGCGTTGGCCACCACGGTGTCGATCCGCCCGTAGTGCTCCTTGATCCGGCGGGCGGTGTCGTTGAGCGCCTCCAGGTCGGTGACGTCCACCTCCCACGAGGTGGCGGCCGCGCCGCACTGCGCCGCGACGGCCTTCAGCTCCTCCGGCTCCAGCCCGAGCAGCGCGACCTTGGCGCCGCGCCGGGCGAGCTTGCGGGCCAGCGAGGCGCCGACCCCGCGGGCGGCCCCGGTGACCACCACGACCTGCGCGGACAACGGCGGGATGGCGTTCATGCGACGGTGGTCCTCTCGGCAGTGGAAGCAGCCGAAGCGTCGGTGGCAACGGCAGCGGGGGCCTCGGCGGCCAGGTGTGTGGCGGCCATCCGGTGGATCTCGGCAGCGACCTCCACCGGCCGCTCCAGCGGCGACATGTGCCCGACCCCGGGAAGCAGCAACAGCCCCTGTGGGTCGGCGAGTTCGGCGACCATCCGGTGGGCGTGCACCGGCGGGGTCAGTCGGTCCGCGGTGCCGACCACCACGGCGGTGGGCGCGGTGATCCGGCCGAGTCCGGCTCGCACGTCCAGCCGGCCGAGCACCCCGGCCCAGTTGGCGCGGACCGCGGTCGGGCAGGCGTGCACGATCCGGGCCGTCGCCTCGACCTGCCCCGCCGGCGAACCCGGCCCCATGGTGGCGTACTTGAGCGCGGCGCGGCTGACCGGCGTGACCGGCCCGAGCGGCATCCGGGAGAGCAGCAGCCGCCGGTGCAGGATGCGCCGCAGGCCCGGGGAACGTACGGCCCCCGGCAGGACGGTGAGTTCGGCGACCAGTTCGGCCGGGCCGGTGGAGATCAGCACGTTGGCGGCGGTGCGCTCGGCGACGTCGGGCCGACCGCCGGCGGCCATGATGGTCATCCCGCCCATGCTGTGCCCTGCCACCACCGCCCGCTCCCCCGCCGGAACGGTCCGCGCGAGCACGGCGGCGAGGTCCTCGGCGAGCGCCCGGGTCGAGTAGCGGACCCGGCTCGGCGGGATCTCGCTGTGCCCGTGGCCACGCTGGTCGTAGGCCACCACCCGGTAGCGGTCGGAGAGTTCGCGGATCACCGGGGCCCAGAAGGCGGTCGAGCAGGTCCAGCCGTGGGAGAGCACCACGGTGGGCGCGCCCGGCTGGCCGTGCACCTCGACGTGCAGCCGGATGCCGTCGGCCGAGCGGACACTCAGCTCCTCGACGGGCACGGGCGGCACGTACTCGGCGGGCAACTCGACGGAACTCATGCGCCCACCTCGCATCGCTCGACAGGTGCTTCGCACAACGCGCACCTCTTCATGATTCTCCCCCAGCCTTCGGCCGGGGGGACCCCCATGCTTCGCTCGCTCATGCGGAAACCTCCTGGGCGGTGGCGGTACGGGCGTTGGCTGGCGCGGCGCGCATGATCAGCTCGTACTCGCCGAGGTCGACCTTGCGGGTGGCCCGACGGAAGGACGTCGTGGAGCCGGGCCAGAGCACAGTGTTCTTGCCGCTCGGGTCCAGGTACCAGCTGCGGCAGCCGCCGGTGGTCCAGACCGTGCGGTCCATCCGGTGCTGCAGTTCGAGGTTCCACTGTCGCTGGGCCCGGACGGTGGGCTGCATCGCGGTGGCACCGACCGACTTGAGCGTGGTCAACGCATCGATCAGGTAGTTCAGTTGGGACTCGATCATGAGGATCATCGAGCTGTTGCCGAGACCGGTGTTGGGGCCGATCACGAAGAACAGGTTGGGGAAGCCGCGCACGGTGGAGCCGCGCAGCGCCTCCATGCCGCCCTTCCACTCCTCCGCGAGGCTGGTCCCGTTCACGCCGAACACCCGGGAGCCGATGGGCATGTCGGTGACGTGGAAGCCGGTACCGAAGACGATCGCGTCCACCTCGTGCTCGCTGCCGTCGGCGGCCACCAGGGTGGAGCCGCGCACTTCGCGCAGGCCGGAGGAGACGACCTCGGTGTTGGCGGCGGCGAGCGCCGGGTAGTAGGTGTTGCTCAGCAGGATGCGCTTGCAGCCGATCCGGTAGTCCGGGGTGAGCTTGGCGCGCAGTGCCGGGTCGGCGACGCCCTGGGCGATGTGGCGTTCGGCGAGCCGCTGGACCGCGCGCAGCAGTCCGGGGCGGCGCACGAAGGCGTCCACCTGGAGCTCGCGCAGGGCGAAGAGCGCGCCCCGGCGGATCTTGGCGGTGACCGGAAGGCGGCCGTGCAGCCACTTCTCCAGTTGGCTGATCTCCCGGTCGCGGCGCGGCAGCACCCAGGCCGGGGTGCGCTGGAAGACGGTGAGTTTGCCGACCTCGGGCTGGATCGACGGGATGATCTGGGCGGCCGAGGCGCCGGTGCCGACCACCGCGACGCGCTTGCCGGTCAGGTCGTAGTCGTGGTCCCAGCGGGAGGAGTGGAACACCTTGCCGGGGAAGCCGCTGAGGCCGGGCAGGTCGGGGATCTGCGGGTCGGCGAGTGGTCCGGCGGCGGAGACGACGGCGTCGGCGGTCCACTGGCCGGCCGAGGTGGTGATCCGCCAGCGGGTCTGCTCGCTCTCCCAACGCGCCTCCAGCACCTCGGTGTTGAAGCGCAGGTGCGGGCGGAGACCGAAGACGGTGGCGACCTTCTCCAGGTAGGCGCGGATGTCCGGCTGGCCGGAGAAGCTGCGCGGCCATTCGGGGTTGGGCGCGAAGGAGAAGGAGTAGAGGTGCGAGGGCACGTCGCAGGCGCAGCCGGGGTAGCTGTTGTCGCGCCAGGTACCACCGACGGAGTCCGCGCGCTCCAGGACGACGAAGTCGGTGATCCCGGCGCGGCGCAGCCGGACCGCGGCGCCCAGGCCGCCGAATCCGGAGCCGATCACCGCCACCTGGACGTGCGGGACGGTCTCCCGCGCAGCAGTGGTGTCGGTCGATGCGGACGCGCCGGAGCGGGGGCGCTTGCTGCTGGATGCCATGCGGCAACCTCCTGGGGGTGGGGCGGTGATCGTCGCGCTTTCCCGGGGCCGTCCGCCCCGGAACCTCCCGGGGGCTCACCTCCGGGATCCTGCCAATAACGCCAGTAATCACTGGCATGATTGGCAGGGTAATCCCTGCTGACACCGGATGGAAGAAGCACGACGGCCCCGATTCACCGGAAGTTCCCGAAGGCACCCCAGCCGACGTCACGGACCTATGCTGATCGCCGTGGACAAGGTCAGAGCTGCTGCGGACGACAAAAAGCGCGAGTACCGGGTGGAGGAACTGGCCGAGGCGGCCGGGATCACCACCCGCACCCTGCGCTTCTACCGCGAGCGCAAACTGCTCCAACCGCCCCGCAAGGAGGGCCGGATCGCCTGGTACGGCGAGGAGCACCTGGCCCGGCTGCGGATGATCGGCGAACTGCTCGACCGCGGCCACACCCTGGGCGGGATCGCCGAACTGATCGGCGCCGGGGAGAGCGGGCAGGACGTCGCGGAGCTGATCGGGCTGGAGGCGGCGATCGTCGCGCCCTGGTCGGACGAGACCCCGGTGCGACTGGACTGGGACGAGCTGAAGACCGCCTTCGGGGACCAGCTCACCGAGGAGAACACCGCCGAGTCCATCGCCCAGGGCTACATCACGGTCGAGGAGGACGGGATCACCCACGTCAGCCGTCGCCTGATGGACGCCACCACCGAACTGGTCGCCGAGGGCGTGCCGCTCTCGGCGGTACTGGACGCCAGCCGGCGCACCCAGGAGCACATCGACGCCATCGCCGAGATCTTCATCGAGGTGGTCAGCGACCACCTGCTCAGCGCGCTCTCCGACGAGACGCCGCTGGCGCCCGGCGAGGCGGCCCGGCTCACCGAGCGCATCCTGCGGGTCCGGCCGCTCGCCCGCACCGTCGCCGACGCGCAGTTCACGCTCGCGATGGACCGCCGGGTGCGGGCCGAGTACGCCGAACTACTGCGCCAGCGACGGGAGTACGGCTCTGAGGCGTAGCGGGCCTGCCGGGCGGGCAGGGATTCCCGCGCTTCGTCCGCCCGTCGGCCGGGGCGCAGTGGAGCAGCCCGTCCGTCGGAGGAGCCGCCGATGACCCGTCCCCTCAGCCGCCGCGCCGCACTCGGCCTCGCCGTCGGACTCGCCCCGGGCCTGGCGCTCGTCGCCTGCGGGTCCGGCTCCCCCGCGCCGGGCGGCGGCTCGTCCGCCTCGGGCGGCACCCGGACCGTCAAGCACGCACGCGGGGAGAGCACCGTACCGGCCCGGGCGAGCCGGGTGGTGGCGCTGGACACCGACGCGCTGGACTCGCTGGTCACCCTCGGACTCAGCCCGGTCGGCGCCACCACGGTCAGCGAGGGCGCGCCGTTCCCGGCTTACCTGCCCACCGAACGGCTGGCCGGCACAAAGGCGGTCGGCACGATCGGCCAGCCCAACCTGGAGGCGATCGCCGCGCTGCGGCCGGACCTCATCCTCAGCAACCAGGTCCGCGACGACAAGCGGTACGAGCAACTGTCCAAGATCGCGCCGACCGTACTGACCAAGACCACCGGGCCGACCTGGAAGGAGAACGCCAGGCTGCACGCCGAAGCGACGGGCCGGCAAACGGAGGCCGAGGCGGCGGACGTCGCCTACCGGACCAAGCTGCGAGACCTGGTCACCGCGCTCGGCGGACCGGCCAAGGCGGCGGCCATCCGGGTCGAGATGGCCCGCTTCCTGGCCGGTGCACCCACCCGGCTCTACCTCAACGACACCTTCGTCGGCTCACTGTTCAAGGATCTCGGGCTGGGCCGCCCGGCCAACCAGGACAAGTCCGGCTTCTCCCTGGAGATCAGCCCCGAGCAGGTGGACCAGGCGGCGGCCGACGTCATCTTCTACTCGGTGTACGGGGACGCGGCCAGGTCCGACCAGGCCAAGATCACCGAGGGGGCGCTGTGGAAGAACCTGGACGCCGTGCGCAACGGCCGGGTGCTCCGGGTGGACGACAACCTGTGGATGCTCGGAATCGGGTACACGGGGGCGGGGCTGATCCTGGACCAGATGCGGGGGGATCTGGCGTGACCGCGGACAGATGACAGCTGACAGCTGACAGCTGATGAAATCTGTCATCCGTTAGCTGTTCGCTGTCATCTGTTAGCCGTTAGCTGTCGATTGCTCGCCGCCAACCGCGAGCTGCCGCCCGCCTGCCCGCCCCTACTCGACATCGTCCTGCGCCCCCGGCGCCAGGGCCGGCGACGGGAAGACGTGCCGCGCCTCGCCGCCGGACCACCAGACGCCGACCGCGAACACGGCCGCCGCCTCCAGCAGTCCGGCCCGGTCCAACCCGCCGCAGTCCACCGGCGTACACCCCATCGAGGCCACCAGCCCGGCCACCACCGCACCGGCCTCCGGACCGTCCGCGCAGTACGGAACGCCGAGCGGCGCACCCTCGAAGTCCGGCCGCGGCATCGACCAGATGCTCTCGTGACAGATCCCGAACACCTTGGCCACCCGGGCGTCCGGCGCCACCGCGGCCAGCCGCCGGGCCACCGAGTCGCCGGCCCCCGCCGTGGTCAGCACCGGCCCGTGCGCTCCGGGGGCCATCGGCACCGTGCAGTCCAGCAGGGTCCGTCCGGCCAGTTCGCCCGCCAGCGGCGCGACCAACGACAGCGCCGCCTCCGCCGGCACCGCGACCAGTACGGCCTGCCCGAACCGCGCCGCCCCCGTCGGCCCGCCACCGCCCGACGCCCCGATCGACGCGGCGACCTGCCGAGCCGCGGCCTCGTCCCGCCCGCCCACCAGAACCTCGTGTCCGGCCCGCACAAAGGCCCCGCCGAGCGCCGTCGCCATGGCGCCCGTACCGAGAATGCCGATCCGCATGGTCCACTCCTCGCGTCGTCCTGCCCGTCACCGGCGGCCGCCCTCCGCGTACCGCCGTGCCCCGGACGCTAGCCGGGCCGATGCACACCGCCCGGTACGCAACGGGTCGGGCAGGATGAGCACATGAGGAGCGAAGGGGACACCGGGGGCGAGACGGTCGACGACCTCGGCGGCGGCGTGTTCGCCGCGGACTGCCGAGCCCGGCTGGCCTTCGAGGTGATCGCCAATCGCTGGGACAGCGTGGTGGTGTACGTCCTCGGTGAGCGCGGGCCGATGCGCCCCCGGGCCCTGCTCGACCGGATCGGCGGAATCAGCCCCAAGGTGCTCAACGAGACGCTGCGCCGCTTGGAGTACAACGGGCTGGTGGAGCACTGCCGTTACGCGGAGGCCCCACCCCGAGTCGACTACTCGCTCACCGAGGCGGGCGTCGCCCTGATCGGCCCGATCCGCGCCCTCGGCGCCTGGGCCGCCGACCATGGCGACGCCGTCCTCGCCGCCCAGGAGCGGCACACCAGCCCAACGAGCCGGCGCACTGACTGACTGTCAGCCACGCGTGCCACCCTCGTCGCACGCGCACGACGATCCGGAGGGTGGCCATGGACACGGAACTGGACCAACTGGAAGTCATCACGCTCTTCGTGACGGACGTCCCCGCCGCGAAGGCCTTCTACCGGGAGGTCTTCGGCCTCCCGGTGGTCTACGAGGACGACGCCTCGGCGGTCGTCCGGCTGCGGAACCTGCTGGTGAACCTGCTGGCGGCGGAGCAGGCGCCGGAGCTGGTCAAGCCCGCGCCGGTGGCGGCGCCCGCCACGGGGGTGCGGGCGCTGCTCACCGTCCGGGTCCCGGACGTGGACGCGGTCTGCGCCCAACTGGCCGAGCGTGGCGTCGCGTTGCTGAACGGTCCGGTGGACCGGCCGTGGGGCCGACGGACGGCGGCCTTCGCCGACCCGGCCGGCCACGTGTGGGAGGCGGCCCAGGACCTCGCCTGAGCCGTGCGAACCGGAGCACCACGACACGGACCACCTGCAGACGCGACGACGGGGACGACGCTGGTCCGCACACCGTCGTCCCCGTCGTCAACCCGGTCGGCGGGCACCCACCCGCGGCCGGGCCACTCGGACGTGCCCCGGGCCGGTCCTGCCCAACTCAGGCCCGACCCGGCTCAAGCCCGAGCTAGTTGACGTTGACCGCGGTCCAGGTGGCCGCGACCGCGTTGTACTCCGTGCTGTTCGCGCCGTACAGGTCCGAGGCCGCGCTGAGGGTCGCCGCACGCGCGCCCGCGTAGTCCGTGGTGGACGTGAAGTACGTGGTCAGTGCGCGGTACCAGATCTGCGCGGCCTTGTCCCGGCCGATGCCCGCGAGCGTCGAACCGTCCGCCGTCGGGCTGTTGTAGTTGAACCCGTTGATCGTCTTCGCGCCGCTGCCCTCGGACAGCAGGTAGAAGAAGTGGTTCGCCACACCGGACGAGTAGTGCACGTCCAGGTTGCCGACGTTCGGGTCCCAGCTGTCGGCGGACTGGCCGTCCTTGCTCGGCTGGTCCATGTAGCGCAGCGGGCTGCCGTCGCCGCGCAGGTTGATCAGCTCGCCGATCCAGTAGTTCGGCGGGTTCGAGGGCAGGTTGGCGTACCACTCGACCATGGTGCCCATGATGTCCGAGGTGGCCTCGTTGAGGCCGCCGGACTCACCCGAGTAGTTGAGCGCGGCCGTGGCGGCGGTGACGCCGTGGGTCATCTCGTGGCCGGCCACGTCGATCTCGGTCAGCGGGGCGGCGTCGCCGTTGCCGTCACCGTACGACATGCAGAAGCAGTCGTCGCTCCAGAACGCGTTCACGTAGTTGGAGCCGTAGTGCACCCGGCTGAGGGCGCCGACGCCGTCGTTGCGGATGCCGTTGCGGCTGAAGGTGTTCTTGTAGAAGTCCCAAGTGGTGGCGGCACCGAACTGGGCGTCCACGGCGGCGGATTCACGGTTGGCCGCGGTGCCGTCACCGAAGCTGTTGCTGGTGTTGGCGAACAACGAACCGCTGCCCGTGGTCCCGTTGCTCATGTCGGTGGTGGACTGGCCGCCGCGGCCGGCGTCCTTGAGCTCGAACTGCGAGCCGTTCTGGTTGGTGTTGAGCTGGACCTGGCCGACGAAGACGCCGTTGCCGGTGCCGGCCGCGGTCTCGATCTTCTCGTGCGTGGAGAGGACCTGACCGCTGGCGGCGTCGGTGATCAGGATCTGGCTGCTCGGGGTGCCGTCGGAGCGCATGCCCTCGACCGTGGTCCGGTACGCCAGGCGCGGGTTGCCGTCGGTGGCCCAGACGACCAGCTCGGGCTTGCCGGTCTGGTGGACGTCGGAGATCGGGGCCTCGTCGGAGTCGACGGTGACGCCGACGGTGGCCTTGACCGCGCCGGTCGCCTGGTCGGCGGCCTTGTCCGCGGGGATCTGCGGGGTCAGGCTCGGCAGCGCGATCTGGGCGGAGACCGCCTTGTTCACCGACTTCACGGCGCCGTCGGCCTTCTGGTGGACGACCAGGTCGCCGCCGATCACCGGCAGGCCGGCGTAGGTGCGCTCGAAGCGCAGGTGCCGGGTGCCGTCCTTGTCGACGATGGCGTCCTTCGCGACCAGCTTCTCCTGGTCGCCGAGCGCGAGCGCCTTGGCGATCGGGCCGGACTGGCCGTTCGCCACCGCGAGGACGGCGGCGTGCTGCTGGGCAGCCTGGGCCTGGAGCGACGGGGCGGCCGGCGACGCCTCGGCGACGGAGGTGCTCACCTGGATCACACCGGTCAACATGGCCGTGGCCGACAGAACGGCGACAGCTGCGAGCTTTCGCTTCACGTACGAGTCCTTCCGGGAAACCGCGTGTGGGCGCGGTCGCACCGCGTCCCGGGGGCCGGGGTCGGCACCTGTGGGGCGGAACGGGCGCTGACGTGCTGAAACCCCGTGCGGTCGAGCGGCTCGCCACCGAGGGGTGGGGGTGGGGGCTACCGCTGGGGGATGACCAGAAGCATGACAATCCAGCAGGTGAAATGACAGGTCTGCCTCAGTTATTGGCCAGGTCCCGCCAGTTGGTAAAGCAGATCAAGTGGCGGTCATACCGGGGCAATCCACCGATCCTTGCAGGGGGTTCTCACCCGAACGACAAGCGACAGCCTGCGTTGACACCCAAGTGGTCGTCAGACCGAAACATGGCGATCACTTTGGATCATCAATCGATCGACTTTTACAAGTGTGTAGAGGTTTCCATACATATCCTTGACACTCGGGTGGCGAGGTCCCGCCACCACTTCCCCTTGTCCCCTGAGCGGGCGCCTGCTAGTGCACCGGCAACATCAGGGCGTGCCCTGCACACCCTGAGCCTGCGTCACTGGAGCCGCCACTCCTGCGCCGTGTTGCCGGGCGTGCAGGTGACCATGGTGATCTCGTTGCCCGGGCCGTTGTTGGTCATGCAGGACTGGTTCATGTAGTCGCCCAGGGTGTACGAGCCCGCTGAACTGCCGTTGCGGACCGTCCACCTGGTGAGGAAGCTGTACCCGTTGTTCAGCACCACCTTGCCGTCCATGGTCTGGACGAGCATCGGGCCACCGTTGTTGCAGGCGTTGAACAGGATCCAGGCGCCGGGGTCGGTGGAGCGCACCCAGCCGTACTGCGCGGCGCCGCCGAGCACGACCGGGTTGTCGCCGCTCAGGTTGTCGTTGCGCAGCCCGATCGTGCGGCCGTCCTTGGCGCTGACGATGGTGCTCCAGTCACTGCCGCCGCAGGACGCGGGCCGGGTCGGGGCCTGCGGGGCCGGCGGATTGCCGCCGCTGGTGGTCTGGCTCGGCGGTTGCGGCTTGGGATCGACGGGCGGGTTGGCCGGGCCTCCCCCGCTGCCTCCTCCACTGCCGGAGCCGGCGGGCGGGTTGGCCTGGCCGCCCGAGGAGCCGCCGGACGTCGAACCGCCGCCGGAACCGGAGTTGGAGCCGCCGGCAGCGGAGTTGACGCCCCCGCCACCGCTCCGGCCCGACTGGACGCCCCCTCCCCCGCTCGCCGCGCCGCCGTTCCCGCCCTGGGCCTGGGCCGGGACGGGAACGTTCGGCTGTCCGCCGGGCGGCGGCTGGTCGGCGGCCGGGGCGGCCGACGGGGTGTCGGTCGGCTGCGGGGTGGCGGGCGCGGTGGTGGCGGCCGCGGGAGACGTGGTGGTGGTCTCGGCCGCCGGGACGGTCACCACCACGGTCGGCTGGGCGGCGGGTGGCACGGCCGTGTCGGAGGCGCCGGGGCTGCGGTCGATCAGCAGCGCGGTCGCCGTACCCATCGAGATGACGATCGGGATGATGATCGGCACCAGCAGGGTGCGCCGCGAGCGGCGCTTGCCCGGTTCGGTCTCCGCCTGCGGATCGACCTTCACCACCTGGTCCGCCCCGACGGCCCCGGCCACCGCAGCCCCGGCCCGCGCCGCCCGCAGGTCGATCGTCCCGCTGTCCGCCGCCTTCCACGGCGCCTCGGGCGCTCCGATCGCCGCCCGGGCCGCGGCCGCCATCTCGGCGGCGCTCGCGTACCGGCCCTCGGGGTTCTTGGCCAGCGCGGTGGCGACCAGCTCCCGCACGGCCGGCAGGAAGGTCTCCGGCAGCTCGGGCACCGGCTGGTTGACGTGCTTGAGCGCGACCTGCAGCGGCCCCTCGCCCAGGTAGGGCACCTGACCGACCAGCAGCTCGTAGCAGACCACGCCGATCGAGTAGAGGTCCGAGGCCGGCCCGGTGCTGGCCGACGCCGCCTGTTCGGGGGACATGTAGGCCGCCGTGCCGATGATCGCGTACGGGGCGGTGAGCTTGGTGCTGGCGATCGCGCGGGCGATGCCGAAGTCGGTGATCACCACCCGGTCGTCGTCGCGCAGCATCAGGTTGGAGGGCTTGATGTCCCGGTGCACGATCCCCCGCCGGTGGGCGGCGTGCAACGCGTCCAGGGCGTCGGCGAGCAGGCCGAGGGTGCGCTCGGCGCTCATCGGCCCGCTCTCCGCGAGCGCCTGGTTGAGCGGACGGCCCTCGATCAGGTCCATCACGATGTAGGCGCAGCGCTCGTCGCCGTCCCCGTCGCTCTCCCCGTAGTCGTGGACGTCCACGATGCCCGGGTGGTCGATCGCGGCGACCAGCTGGGCCTCCCGGCGGAAGCGTTGGACGGCGGTGCCGTCCTCGAACAGCTCGGCGCGCAGGATCTTGATCGCGACCTGCCGTGCGAGTACCTGGTCGTCGGCCCGCCAGACCGCGCCCATGCCCCCGCCGCCGAGCTTTTCGACCAGCGTGTACCGACCGCCGAGCACGGTGCCCGCGCTAATCATCGGCCCTGTCCCCCCAGGTGTCGTGACCCGCCCCGACGGGTCGTCGGCACACAGTGTGCCAGAGTGTGCCGCGAGCCCAGCAGGCGCTGCACGTACGAAGATTGGGCACTTCCCTCAGGCGTACCGGACGTTTCGGGCGTGGTCGGACACCTCCAGGACGGCCGCGGTGACGGCATGCGGCTTGTCGGCGTGGACGGCGTGCCCGGCGCCGCGCACCACGATGTGGTTGCCCCGGACGGCATCGGCCGCGATCCGGGACTGCATGGCGGTCCAGCGGGCGCGCAGGGCGCGCGGCAGTCCCTCGGTCGCACTCAGCACGGCCACCGGCACCTCCGGCAGCCGTCCGGCGGAGCGCCGTCGGCGCAGCTCGGGGACGGCGACGCCGGTCAGCCGGTTCTCGGCGAGGACGGTGCGCCGCTGGTGCGGGTGGGCGACGACGGCCGCCTCGGCCCGGGCGAGCGCGTCCTCGCCACCCGGGCCGGCGGGGGTGAGCGCCGCCCGGAGCAGCCAGAGCCGGTTCAGCACCGCTTCGGCGGCGCAGATGGCCGGCGGCCGGAACTCCTCGTGGGCCGGATCCACCAGCACCAGGCCCGCCACCAGCTCCGGCCGCTGCCAGGCGAGGAGTTGGGCCAGCTGACCGCCCCAGCTGTGCCCGACCAGCACGGCCGGCCCGGCGTCCAGGTGCCGCACCAGGGCGGCCAGGTCCCCGGTCTGCGCCTCCAGGGTCAGGCCGTGGGCGCGGTCGGGCTCGCTGGCGCCGAGCCCGGGCCGGTCGTACGCCACGACCCGGACGTGCTCGGCGAGTTCGGGCAGCACCGGGGCCCAGGTGAGCGAGGAGGTGCCGCAGCCGGCGATCAGTACCACCGGCGCGCCGGCGCCCGTTCCGACCTCCACCCAGCGCAACGCCCTCCCGTCGCGGTCGAGTTCGCCCGGCCGCAGCTCGACCGGGGTGCGCTCGGCCATGGCCCGGACGATGGCTTCCTGGACGTCCCGCAGGCCCCCCGGCCCGGCTGGCGCTTGCCACTTGGTCTGCACGTTCGGTCCCCCCTGGATCCGTCGGTGTCGCTCCCGCCGTCGCATGGCGGGAACCCGACGCTGGTTGCCCGACGGTACCGGCGCTCAAACCTCGTCTGGACGTCGGGCGAACGGAGGACCAACAAACCGGCGGACGTCAGGCGGGCAGGGTGCGCTTCAGCAGGGCGAGCAACGCCTTCCAGTGCCGGGCGTCGGCGGCCGCGTCGTAGCGGGTGGTGTCGGCCTGGGTGTAGCCGTGCGGGGCGCCCGCGTAGACCTCCGTCGTGTGGCGCACCCCGGCCGCGGTGAGGGCCTGGTCGAGCCGGGAGATCTGCTCGGGCGGCAGCGACTCGTCCTGGTCGGCGTGGCCGAAGTACAGCTCGGCCGTGATCCGGTGGGCGCCCAGGTGGGGGCTGTCCGGGCGCTCGGTGGCGAGGTTGCCGCCGTGGAAGCCGGCCGCGACGGCGATCCGGTCCGGGTGGCTGGCGGCCGTGCGCAGCGCCAGCAGGGCGCCCCGGCAGTAGCCGGTGAGGCCGATCGGGCCGTCCTGGACCAGCGGGGACTCGGCGAACCAGCGCAGGAAGGCGTCGGCGTCGCGGGCGGTCGCCTCCGGGGTGAGGGTGCCCAGCAGCGGGACGATCTGGTCGAAGATCTCGTCGCACTTCTCGATGTCGATCAGCTCCGGCAGCTCGACCAGTGGCGCGCGGCCGTTGCGGTAGAAGGCGTTGGGGACGAGCACGGTGTACCCGGCCGCGGCGAGCCGGTCGGCCATGCCCTTCAGGTGCGGGCGGAGCCCGAAGGCATCCATGTAGAGCAGGACTCCGGGGTGGGGCCGGTCGTCGTCGGGGTGGGCGAGGTAGGCGTCGGCGGTGCCGTCCGCCGTCGGGATGTCCACGAGGGTTCCGCGCACGGTCATGGTGAGGGCTCTCTCTCCTGAGGTTTCGCGGGCAGCGTATCCGGTGCGCCCTTCGGGAGGCCGACGTCGCCCGGCCGGCCGCCCGGGAACGCCCGTACGGCGGTGCGGCGTTGACCGGGCATGGGGTGGATCGTGAGCGTGGCGTGCGTGGTGGCCGTGGCGGTCGGGCTGGTGGTGCTCTCGGCCTGTCAGATGCGGGGCGAGTCCTCGCGACGCCGTCGGCCGCGCGCGCCCGGGGTGGGAGTGGGCGGCGGCGGTGGCCTGGAGGAGCTGCACGCGCTGTTCAGCCCGGGCAAGCGGATACAGATCGAGCAGCGGCGGGAGCAGCTGGCACTCCGGGACGACGCGGAGGCGGGGGCGCCGCCGCACTTCGGGGTGGACCTGGAGCGGGGTGTGGCGGTGCTGCCTCGCGCCAAGGGCGACGAAGGGGACGGGCGGTAGGACCGCACACCTGGCGGCGGGCCCGCGGACGGGCCGTCAGAGTCGGCGCAGCCGCTCCTCGTCGCTGGTGCGCGGGCAGGTCAGGCAGGCGACGGCCTCGGGCTTGACCGCGTAGTAGAGGCAGCAGCCGAGCCGGGTGCGGGTGTGGTGTTCGCGGCCGTCGGGGGTGCGCAGCCGACGGAAGTCGGCGGCGCCCGGGAGCGGCAGGGTGCCGCCGGGCAGCAGGGCCCCGGCGGCGGCGACGGCGTCGTCCTCCGCGGTCGCGTACGGGGCGGTCGCATTGCGGGCGATGGCGTCCCGGGCGGTCGCATCGCCGGTGGCGTCCCGGGCGGTCGCGTCGCGGGCGCCGAGCATCCGGCCGAGGTACCAGACCGCCGAGGCGAGGTCGTCGGTGACCATGCCCCAGAGGGCGCGGTCGCGGCGCCGGGTCGGTCGGGCGAAGGCGGCGAGCACCGGTTCGAGGTGGGCGACCACGGCGGCCCGCAGTTCGGCGCGCAGTTCATCGTCGCCGGGGAGGTCTCCGCGGAGGTCTCCGCGGAGGTCTCCGTGGACGTCGCCGGGGAGGTCTCCGACGAGGCCTCCGGCGAGGGCGACATGTCCGCCCGGGCGCAGTGCGAGCCGGCCGGTGGGGGCGTGCAGCCAGAGGTCGGCGGGGTCGACAGCGGGGACCCGCCGGGCGAGGTGCCAGGGGCCGGCGATGAGCAGGCAGACCGACCAGACGTAGTGGTGGAGCAGCCGGGAGGCGGTGACGTGCGGGCGGGGGGCGCGGCCGTGCTCGGCGGCGATGCGGTCCTCCGCTCCGGCCAGGACGGCGGCCAGCGCCCTTTCGTCGATGCCGAGCTGGGCCCCGGAGTACCAGCCGTCGGCGGCCGAGGGGTCGGGCTCGACGGGGTCGAGCAGGCGCAGCTCCAGCACCGGGCAGAGCTCGCGCAGCCGCTCGTAGTCGCCGACCAGGGCGGACGGCCGCGCCTGGGCGAGTACGGGCAGGGGTGTTCCGGGGACCATCGGCACTCCCGAGATCGACTTCGAAAGATCGATTAAGGTGAGCCTCACCTTACAATGCCTCAGTGGACCCACCCGACCACCTCACGTCACGGTCGAGCGGTCCACCTGAGCGGGCGACTCGACCTTGACGAAGCTAGGTAAACCTAACCTAAGATGTCGACTCGTGTTGAGAACCGACCCGCCGGCCACCCCGGCCCCGGCGACGCCACGTTCCTCGGCGGCACAGCGACCGTTGCTGCTGCTCGTCGGCGTGTGCGCGCTCGTGCTGTGCACGGCCCTGAGCCTCGCGCTGGGCTCCCGATCCATCCCGCTGTCGACCGTCGTCGATGCCCTCACCGGCGCCGCCCACGGCGGTGACGCCGATGTGGTGACGGGCCTTCGCGTCCCGCGCACGCTCATCGGGCTGGCCGTGGGGGCCGCGCTCGGCGTCGCCGGGGCGGTCGCCCAAGGCGTCACCCGCAACCCGCTGGCCTCGCCGATCACCCTCGGCATCAACGCCGGCGCGAGCCTCGCCGTGGTCGCCGCGATCTACACGCTGGACCTCTCCCGCCCGGTCGAGTACGTCTGGTTCGCCTTCGCGGGGGCGGCGGTCGCCGCCGTCGCCGCGTACACGATGTCCCGGCGCGGCGGGGACCTCGACCCGGTTCGGCTCGCACTCGGCGGCACCGTGCTCACCGTGGTGCTCACCTCCTGGACCTCCGCGCTGATGCTGGCCAGTCACCGCACCCTGGACGAAGCCCGGTTCTGGCTGGCCGGCTCGATCGCCGGGCGGCACCTGGACACCCTCACCCCCGTGCTGCCGTTCCTGGCACTCGGACTGCTGGGCGCCTTCGCCGTCTCGCCCGCGCTCAACGCGCTGGCCCTGGGCGACGAGACCGCGCAGTCGCTGGGCGTGCCGGTGGCCCGGATCCGAGTGGTGGGCGGACTGGCCGTCGTGCTGCTCGCGGGCAGCGCGGTCGCCGTCGCCGGGCCGGTGGCGTTCATCGGACTGGCCGCGCCGCACCTGGTTCGCCCGCTCCTCGGCAACGACCACCGCTGGCTGCTGCCCGGCTGTCTGATCGCCGGTCCGCTGCTGCTGCTCAGCGCCGATGTGCTCGGCCGGCTCGTGGTGCGGCCCTCCGAGATCGAGGTCGGCATCGTGACCGCCTTCCTCGGCGCTCCGCTGCTCGCGGTGCTGGCCCGGAAGGTGGCCAAGTGACGACGCTCGCCGTTCCGATGGGCGCCATCGCGCGCCGTCGGGCCCGCACCGCCGCCTGGTCGCTGGTGGCCGTCGCCCTGCTGGTGCTGCTCACCGGCATCGCGCTCGGCACCGGTCAGGTGAGCATCTCCGTCTGGGACGCGCTGCGCGCCCTGGTCGGGCAGGGCGAGCCCGGGAACGTCCTGGTGGTGCAGCAGTTCCGGGCGCCACGCGTGGTGTCCGCGCTGATCGCGGGCGCCGGCCTGGCGATGGCCGGCTCGATGCTGCAGCGGCTGTTCCGCAACCCGCTGGCCGCCCCCGACACCATCGGCATCACCGGCGGCGCCTCCTTCGGCGCGGTGCTGATGCTCGCCACTGGCGCCTCGCAGCAGCTGATCCCGCTGGCCGCCGTCGGCGGCGGACTGCTCGCCGCGCTGCTGCTCGGCGGCTTCGCCTGGCGCTCGAAGATGGCCGTCACCCGGCTGGTGCTGGTCGGCCTGGCGGTCCAGCAGGGCCTGGCCGCCGCCGTGAACCTGATGATCGTACGGTTCCCGGCCGAGCTGGCCTCCTCCGCGATGCAGTGGACCACCGGCTCGCTGTACGGACGCAACTGGACCGAGGTGTGGATCGGCGGCACCGCCATCGCGCTGACCGCCGGAGCCGTCCTGCTCTGCCAGCGGCGGGTCTCCGTCCTCGACCTCGGCGACGACTCGGCCGGCGGTCTCGGCCTCAACCCTGCCCGGGACCGGCTCTGGCTGCTGCTGCTCACCATCACGCTCGCCTCGCTGGCCGCCGCCCTCACCGGACCGGTCGCCTTCGTCGCACTCGCCGTCCCGCACCTGGTGCGGCTGCTCGCCGGACCGCCCACCCTCGGCACGCTCGGCCTCACCGCGCTCACCGGCGCCGTGCTGCTGCTCTCGGCCGACCTCCTCGTGCTGCACGTGATCCCCGTCCACGGCCTGCCGGTCGGTGCCGTCACCGCCACCCTCGGCGCGCCCTGGCTCCTGGTGCTGATGATCCGCCAGAGCCGGCTTCCCCAGAGGAGCAGCTGATGACCAGCTCGGCCACCGACCAGGCCGCCACCGACCAGGCCGCCACCACCAGCCAGGTCAGCGCCACCCGGGTCAGCGCCAACCGGCTCGCCGCCCACGGCCTCGGGCTGCGCTACGGCGATCGGACCATCGTCGACGGGCTCGACCTCGAACTGCCCGGCGGCGCCGTCACCGCGATCGTCGGACCGAACGCCTGCGGCAAGTCCACCCTGCTGCGCGGACTGGTCCGGCTGCTCGACCCGGCCGCCGGCACCGTCACCCTGGACGGCGCCGACATCCACCGCATGCCCGCACGGACCCTCGCCAAGCGGATGGGCATGCTGCCGCAGCAGCCGGTCACACCCGAGGCGGTCACCGTCGAGGCGCTGGTGCGGCTCGGGCGCTACCCGCACCAGCGGATGCTCAGCCCGTGGTCCACGGCCGACCAGGCGGCGGTCGAGGACGCACTGGAGCGCACCGGCACCGCCGAACTGCGCGACCGGCAGGTCGACCGGCTCTCCGGCGGGCAGCGCCAGCGGGTGTGGATCGCGCTGGCGCTCGCCCAGGAGACCGACCTGCTGCTGCTCGACGAGCCGACCACCTTCCTCGACCTGCGGCACCAGCTCGACGTGCTCGACCTGGTCGCCGACCTCCACGCCGAGGCCGGGCGCACCGTGGTCATGGTGCTGCACGACCTCGGGCAGGCCGCCCGGTACGCCGACCACCTGGTGGTGCTCAAGGACGGGCGGCTCGCCGCCGCCGGTCCGCCCGCCGAGGTGCTGACGGCCGAGCTGGTGGAGGCGGTGTTCGGGGTGCCGTGCCTGGTCGTGCCCGACCCGGAGACCGGCACTCCGCTGGTCGTGCCACGGGCCCGGAGGCGGGCCGTCGCCGCCTCCGCCTGAACTTCCCGCCCCTGAACTTCCCGCCCCTGCACTTCCCACTCCCGAACTCCCAGCCCCGAACTCCCGTCCCCGTCCCCCTGCTCGACCCGATCCAAGGAATCCCCGATGAACCGCCGACTCCCCGTCGCCGTCCTCGCCGTCACGCTGTCCGCCACGCTCCTCGCCGCCTGCGGCAGCAACGGGGACGCCACCAAGTCCGGCGACTCCGCGTCCTCCGCCTCGGCCGGCACCGCCGCCGGGTTCCCGCGTAGCGTCAAGCACGCCGCCGGGACCGCCGAGATCAAGTCGCAGCCCAAGCGCGTCGTGGTGCTGGACAGTGGCGAGCTGGACGACGTCACGCTGCTCGGCATCACGCCGGTCGGCGCGGTGTCCCCGCACATGAAGACCGAGGGCGGGTTCCCGAACTACCTCAAGGACAAGATCAAGGACACCAAGGACGTCGGCCCGATGAACGAGCCGAACCTCGAACTGATCGCCTCCCTCAAGCCCGACCTGATCCTGTCCTCCAAGGTCCGCCACGCCAAGGTGTACGACCAGCTGAACGCGATCGCGCCGACCGTGCTGGCCGAGACCACCGGGTTCCCGTGGAAGGAGAACCTGGCGCTGTACGCCCAGGCGCTCGGCAAGGAGGACGAGGCGAAGAAGGCGCTGGCCGACTACGAGGAGCGGGCGCACAAGCTGGGCGAGGCGATCAAGGCGAAGTACAACGGGACGATGCCGACCGCCTCGGTGGTCCGCTTCGTGGCCGGCCCGACCCGCCTGTACGCCAAGGCCTCGTACAGCGGTGTGGTGCTCAAGGACGTGGGCCTGGCCCGCCCGGCCTCGCAGGACGTGGACAAGAACATCATCGAGGTCAGCGCCGAGCAGATCAGCCAGGCCGACGCCGACCTGGTGTTCGTCACCACCGCGGACGACCCGACCAAGACCAAGGAGAGCGAGGTCCAGCAGACCCCGGTCTGGCAGGGCCTGAACGCCGTCAAGAACGGCAAGGTCTTCAACGTTCCGGACGAGACCTGGATGTCCGGCATCGGTGTCCAGGCCGCGGACGCGATGCTCGTGGACATCGCCAAGGCGGCGGGCGTGGACGCACCCAAGTAACCGCCGACAGATCACTGATGACAGATGACAGATGACGGCGAACAGATAACAGATTTCAACATCTGTCATCCGTTACCCGTTCGCCGTCCTCCGTCCTCCGTCCGTCACCACGCCCCCAAGGACAACCCCATGCGGCTCTACCTGCTCGCCCTCAACCCCACCGACTCGGTCACCCACGGCTTCCTGCCCGCCGCCGCCCGGCTCGGCCTCGACGTCACCGTCCTCACCGACCACGTCGAGGACCACCAACGCGCCTACGCCGACGCCGGGTTCCCGTGCGAGTTGCTGGAGTGCGACGTCCAGGACTTCCGCGAGGTGATCGGGGCGATATCCCAACACCACGCGCCCGATGTGGTGTTCAGCAACAGCGACCACCTGCAGACCCAGACCGCCCTGGTCGCCGACTACTTCGGCCTGCCCGCCAAGGACTGGAAGGCCGCGCTGCGGGCCAAGAACAAGGGCGAGCTGCGCCGCCACCTCGCCGAGACCGGCCTGGACCGGGTCTGGTCCGCCGAGCTGGCGCCCGGCCAGGACCCGGCCGGGCTCACCCCGCCGTTCCCCTGCATCCTCAAGCCCCGCGAGGGCGTCGCCAGCGAGGACGTCACGCTGGTCGCCGACACCGACGAACTCGCCCTGCGGGTCAAGGAGATCCAGCGGCGCCGCCCGGGCGCCACGCTGGTGGTCGAGGAGTTCCTGGCCGGCGAGCTGTGCACCCTGGAGACCCTCGGCGACGGCCGCGCCCGCCACGTCCTCGGCGGCTTCCGCACCCGGCTCTCCCCGCCGCCGGACTTCATCGAGGAGGTGCTGACCTTCACCCCGGCGCACCCCCGAGCCGTGGTCGATCAGGTGCTCGCCCAGCTCGACGCCCTCGGCGTCGGACTCGGCGCCTGCCATACCGAGTTCGTCCTCCAGCCGGACGGCCGCGCCCGCCTCGTCGAGGTCAACTACCGTGCCATCGGCGACCAGTGCGACCTGATGCTCGCCGAGATCCTCGACCTCCCGTACTTCGAGCTGGTGCTGCGCGCCCACCTCGGCGAGGACCTGCCCACCGACCTCGGCGCGCGCACCGGCCGGCGGGCCCGCCACGAACGTGTCTGCGCGGACCGGGCCGGCACCCTGACCGTCGCCCCGGAGCCGCTGTTCGAGCGGCGGGCCGACGGGGTCACACTCTCCTACCGCCCGGTGCGCGAGCTCGGTGCCCGGCACGAGCTCTACCGCACCAACCGCGACTACCTGGGGATCGTCTGGGCGGTCGGTCCGGACCAGGACGCGGTGGACACCGCCGTGGCGGAGTTCATCACCGCCAACCGCTGGGAGATCGCCTCATGACTCCAGCCGACAGGACGCCCGCCCGCCCAGCGCCCGCCCACAGCACGCCCGCCCACACCGCACCCGCCCACACCGCGCCCGCCGGCCGCACACCCGCCGACACCAGCACGCCCCTCGGCGGGACCTCCGCCGACCGGCTGACCCTGCGCGTGCTGTCCGCCCTGCTGCGCGAGGACGTGCTCGGCCTGCGCTCGGACGGCGTCCTGGAACAGCGGGCCGACGGGCCCTGGCTGCGCAACGCGACGCTCGCCCTGCCGGTCGCCCCCGAGGGCTTCCAGGGCGACCACGCGGCCCGGCTGCCGGAGTTGGAGGCGGACGGCGTCCGGCTCACCGAGCTGCCCGCCATCCTCGCCCACCTGGCCGACCGCGCCGATCCGCTGGACCGGCCCGGCCACCTGGCCTTCGCCGAGGAGTGCCGCCAGACCCTGGCCACCATGCGGCTGCACGACCGGGTCCACCCCGGGGTGCACGCCGCACTCGCCGAGCGCTACGGCAAGGACACGGCCGACTGGACGGGCCCGCGCGCCTCGCTCGGCTTCGAGGCCCTCGCCGCCTTCCTCGACCACCCGGTCTACCCGACCGCCCGCGGCCGCTCCGGTCTGACCGAGTCGCAACTGCGCTCCTACGCACCGGAGTTCCACCCGAGCTTCGAACTTCGCTGGCTCGCCGTCCCGGCCGAGCGGCTGACCGTACGCGGCGACGGGCCGCTGCCCGCCTGGTGGCCGAGCGCCGAACAGCTGGGCGTCCCGGGCAAGTTCCTCACCGTACCGGTCCACCCGCTCACCGCGGGCGAGGACTTCGAGCGGATCGCGCCTGGCGCGGTGCTCGCCCCGGACCCGTACCTCACCGTGCTGCCGACGCTGTCCATGCGCACCGTCGCTGTCGCCCAGGACCCGACCTGCCACCTCAAACTCCCGCTGGCCACGGCGACCCTGGGCCTGCGCAACCGGCGCACCATCAAGCCGGTCACCCTCGTCAACGGGGCGGTCGGACAGCGCCTGGTGGAGGCCGTGATCGCCCGCGAGCCGCGCTTCGCCGGGCGGGTGCTGCACGTCGACGAGCAGTGCTACGCGCACGCCGACGACGAACTGCTGGCCGTACTGCTGCGCCGCTACCCGGGCGGCCTCGACGACGCCGTCACCGTGCCGCTGGCCGCCCTGCTCGCCGAGGCCCCCGACGGACGGCTGGTCGTCGACCACCTGGCCGACCGCTTCCACGGCGGCTCCGTCCCCGCCCTGTACGAGGAGCTGCTGCGGCTGCTGGTCGACTGGCAGACCGCCCTGTTCGGCCACGGCATCGCCCTGGAGTCGCACCAGCAGAACACCTCGCTCGTCCTGGACGACACCGGCCTGCGACTGCTCTACAAGGACAACGACGGGCCCCGGATCAACACCGCCAGGATCGGCGAACTCGCTCCGCTGGCCACCGAGTTCCGTGACCCGAGGATCATCGGCGAGCAGGACCGCGCGCTCACCGACCTGTTCACCACGATCACCGGCCACCTGTGCGCCGCCTCGCTCGCGTTCGGCCTCGCCGCGCACGACCGGGTACCGCTGGAGCTGAGCCTGCAGCTCCTGCGCGACCTCCTCGGCGAGGCGGTCGACCGCCTCGGCCCCGCCGGGCGACCGCTGCGCACCGAGCTGCTGGACGCCGAACGGCTGCCCGTCAAGGCCATGGTGAGCGCCGGCACCCTGCTCAGCAAGGAGCGCAGCGGCGCCGCCGACATCAACAAGCACTACACGGACGGCCCCAACTACCTGCTGCCGAGGGACGGTTCACGATGACCGTCGAACCGCTGGCACGGCCGGCCGGGGCGGTCGGACTGGACCGGCGCCAGGTTCACGCCGTCGCGGCCTGCTACTTCGTCGCCTCCTTCGCCGCCCTCGGCCTGCCGCCCTTCCTCGCCGAGATCCTCCCGGGCCTCGGCGACCAGGACGGCCGGTGGGCGGGCCTGCTCTACATCGTGCCGACCGTCTTCACCGCCCTCGGCGCGCCGCTGTGGGGCCGACTGGCCGACCGCTTCGGCCAGAAGCGGCTGCTGCTGCGCGCCCAACTCGGCCTCACCGTCTCCTTCCTGCTCGCGGGGGCGGCCGACAGTCTGCCCGCGTTCACCATCGCGCTGGTGCTCCAGGGATTCCTCGGCGGCACCTTCTCCGCCACCAACGGCTACCTCGCCTCGGCCCTGGACGGTTCCCAGCTGTCCAAGGCGCTGACCCTGATGCAGGGCAGCGCCCGGGCCGCCCTGGTCGCGGCGCCGATCCTGGTCGGCGCGCTCTCGCCGTGGATCGACCCGCACCGGCAGTACCTGCTGATGGCACTGCTGCCGATGACCGCCGCCGTCCTGCTCGGCTTCCTGCCCGAGCCGGCCCGCCCCCGCGCCGTCCGGGCGGTCGGGGACGCGACCCAGGCCGCCCCGCCGGGCTCGCTCAAGCTGCTCTACACCTTCGAGTTCGCCTTCGTCTTCGCCACCATCATCTCCTTCCCCTACCTGATCACCCTGGTGCAGCAGCGGCTGCCGGGCGTCAACGGCACGGTCGCGGGCTTCCTGTTCGCGCTGCCGCACCTGGTCTACCTGGTCGCCGCCCGACGGGTGCACGCCGCCGTCGAGGCGCGACCCCGTACCGGGCTGGCGGTGGGCTTCGCCCTGGTCGCCCTCGGGCTGGCCGGACACGCCCCGGCCCACTCGCTGCTCACCTTCGCCCTGACCCGGGCGGTGCTCGGGCTCGGCATGACCTTCGGCCTGGTCTGCCTCGCCGTCCTCGCCGCCGAAGCCGCCCGGGGCCGCGCACCGGGCCGGATGTTCGGCACCCGCGAGACCGTCTCCAAGTGCGGTGCCGTCGCCGCCGGACTCGCCGCCGCGCTGGCCAACGGCAGCGGCGGACCGGCCGCCCCCGTCGTCACCGGCACCGCCGCCGCACTGGCCGCCGCCCTGCTCGCCCTCCTGACCCGTAGGAGCCCCCGATGACCGCCCGTACGGCCCACCCGCAGTCGGCCGCCGCCACGACCGGCCTGCCCACCGCCCGACCGGCCACTCCGCCCACCGCGCCTCCCACCATGCTTCCCACCGCCGAGGAGGCGGTGGTCCACACTCTGCTCAACTGCCTGCTGCGCGAGGTCTCCGCACCCGAGCACCAGACCGCCGTCGACAAGGGACACCTGCTGCTGCGCCTGCCCCGCCGCGGCACCCTGCTGCGAGTCGCCCTGCGCCGCACCTCGTTGCTCGGCGCGCACCGCTTCGCCGGGCCGGTCTTCGAGGAAGCCGCGGACAGCTGGCGGGAGTTGGGCTGGCGCGAGCTGGCCGAGTACGCCCAGGACGAGCTGGAGCTGCGCACCGGCACGGTGAACGAGGAGTTCCTCGACCAGGTGGCGTCCAGCCACCACGGCGTGCGCCAGGGCCTGGACGGGCGCCCGGCCGCCGGGGACGACCGCTACCTGGAGTCCGAGCAGGCCCTGCTCTTCGGCCACCGCTTCCACCCGGCCCCCAAGTCCCGCTCCGCCGCCCGGGGCGACTGGAACCGGTACGCACCCGAGTCCCGCGCGGCGTTCCAGCTGCGCCATCTCGCCGTCCGCGCCGAGCTGCTCGCCGAGGAGTCCCTGGACGAGGACGCGAGCGCCCGGCTGGACGGCCTCGGTGACGTCCCGAACGGCTACCAACTGCTGCCCGCCCACCCCTGGCAGTACCAACTCATAGGTGACCACCCGCTGTTGCGCGCGGCCATGGCCCGCGGCGACGTCCTGGACCTCGGCCCGCGCGGCGAGCGCTTCGCCGCCACCGCCTCGGTGCGCACCCTGCACGGCGCGGACGCCTTCCTCAAGTTCAGCCTCAACGTCCGCATCACCAACTGCCTGCGCAAGAACGCCGCTTACGAGCTCACCGGCGCCGTCGCGCTCACCCGACTGCTGGCCCCCGCGCTCACCGACCTCGCCCGGCGCTTCCCCGACGCGGCGATGCTGCGCGAGCCCGCCTTCCGCACCCTCGCCCTGCCGGGCGCCGACGGCCGCCCCGACCGGGCACTGTACGAGGGCTTCGGCCTGATCCTGCGCGAGGGCTTCGGCGGCCTGCTGCGGCCCGGCGTCACCCCGCTGCTCGCCGCCGCCGTCGCGGACGAGCACCCGACCGGCTCGGCGCACATCTCCCGGCTGCTGGGCGACGGTTCGGACGGCGCGGCCGCCCTCGACTGGTGGCGCGCCTACCTGCGACTGCTCCTCCCCCCGGTGCTGGCCGCCTACTTCGACCACGGCGTGGTGCTGGAGCCGCACCTGCAGAACGTGCTGATCGGCGTCGACGCCGACGGCCGCCCGGCCCAGGTGCTCTTCCGCGACCTGGAGGGGACGAAGCTGGTGCCCGAGCAGAACGCCGACATCCTGGCCGCCCTCCCGCCCGAGGTGGCCGGCCCGATGACGTACGACGCCGAGCGCGGCTGGGACCGGGTGGTCTACTGCCTGCTGGTCAACCACGTCGCCGAACTGCTCGCCGCCCTCGCCGACCGGCACCCCGAGCTGGAGGGCGCGCTCTGGCAGGCCGTCCGGGACACCCTGGAGGAGTACGCCGCCGCGCACGGCCGCCCGCCCCGGCTGCGGGCCCTGCTGGCCGGCGTCCCGCTGCCCGCCAAGGCCAACCTGCTGACCCGCTGGGAGCGCAAGGCCGACCGCGAGGCCGGGTACGTCCGGCTGCCCTCCCCGCTGGCCGGCTCGGTGCTCGCCGAGGCCGCCCGCATGACCGCCCACCTTCCCGCCGGGAGCACCCTCCGATGAGCAGCACCGTCCACGGCCACGTCGCCTCCCTCGCGGCCGACCGACTGCCCGCCTACGTCTACGACCTGGCCGCGCTGCGCGCGCACGCCGCCGTCGTCCGGGCCGCGCTGCCCGCGCGGGTCGAGCTGTACTACGCGGCCAAGGCCAATCCGGAGGCGCCGCTGCTGACCGCGCTGCGCGACGCCGTCGACGGCTACGAGGTCTCCAGCGGCGGGGAGTTGGCGCACGTGCGGGCCGCCGTGCCGGACGCGCCGCTGGCCTTCGGCGGGCCCGGCAAGACCCCGGACGAGATCGCCGCCGCCGTCGACGCCGGGGTGCACCGCTGGCACGTCGAGAGCGAGCAGGAGCTGCACCGGCTCGCCGCCGTGCTCGCCGACCGGCCGGAGACGGTCGTGGACGTGCTGCTCCGGGTCAACCTGCCGGTGGTCACCGACGCCCTGGATGCGGTGCCGCTCGCGATGGGCGGACGCCCGACGCCGTTCGGGCTCGACCCGGACCGGGCGGAGGAGTGCGTCCGGCTGCTCACCGGCGGCGGACCGCTCGGACGTCGGCTGCGCCTGCGCGGGGTGCACGCCCATCTGGCCAGCGGGCTGGCGGCGGCGGAGCAGCTGTCGGTCGCCGAGCAGATCGTCGCCTGGTCGGCCGAACTCGCCGAGCGGCACGGCTTCCCGCTGACCGAGGTCAACATCGGCGGCGGCATGGCGGTGGACTACGACGACCCGACGCAGCGCTTCGACTGGACGGCCTTCGGCGAGGGCCTGTCCAAGCTGCTCGACGCCCACCCCGGGCTCACCCTGCGGATCGAGCCGGGCCGGGCGCTGACCGCCTACTGCGGTTGGTACGCGACCGAGGTGCTGGACGTGAAGCA
This sequence comes from Kitasatospora sp. NPDC048296, assembly GCF_043201815.1. Lineage (NCBI taxonomy): Bacteria > Bacillati > Actinomycetota > Actinomycetes > Kitasatosporales > Streptomycetaceae > Kitasatospora > Kitasatospora sp. NPDC048296. The sequence goes on along the minus strand of NZ_JBICZB010000002.1, from coordinate 134,880 downwards.
GAGCCACGGCGAGGACTTCGCGGTGGTCCGCGGCGGCACCCACCACCTGCGCACCCCCGCCACCCGCGGACACTCCCAGCCCTTCGAGGTGCTCCCGGTGGACGGCTGGCCGCACTCCTGGCCGCGCCCCGCCGTCACCACCGGGCGGGCGACCCTGGCCGGGCAGCTCTGCACTCCGAAGGACGTCCTCGCCCGGGCGGCGAGCGGCGCGGACGGCCTGCGGGCGGCGGACCGGGTGCTGTTCGCGATGGCGGGCGCGTACGCGTGGAACATCTCGCACCACGAGTTCCTGATGCACCCGTGCCCGGGGTTCCACTACCTTGGCGCGTGACGGCGCGCGGGCGACCGCCGACCGCCGACCGCCGAGAGTGACGTCTGACAGCTGACGGCCGGCAGCTGACAGCTGACAGAGTTCAGACGACAGATTTCAACATCTGTCATCCGTCAGCTGTCAGCTGTTCGCCGCCCCCGTCCGCCGCAATCCCCTCCGCGCACTCGTGCGACAGTGGTAGACAGCGAAGGGAGCGCGAACGTGCTGATGGACAAGGTGGCGGAGATACTCGCCGAGGCGTCGGCCGAGGCGGTGGAGCCGCGCTTCCGGGCACTGGCCGCCGGCGAGGTGATGGAGAAGGCGCCCGGCGAGGTCGTCACGATCGCCGACCGCGAGGCCGAGGCGATCATCGCCCGCCGCCTGACCGAGCTGCTCCCCGTCCCGGTCGTCGGCGAGGAGGCGGTCGCCGCCGACCCCTCGCTCGCCCAGGCCATCCACGACGAGCCCGCCGTCTGGCTGGTGGACCCGGTGGACGGCACCTCCAACTTCGTCGCCGGCCGCCCCGACTACGCCGTGATGTGCTCCCTCGTCCGCTCCGGCCGGACCGTCGCCTCCTGGATCTGGCAGCCCGCCACCGCCACCGCCTACCGCGCCGAACTCGGCGCCGGCGCCTGGCGCGACGGCGAACGCCTGACCCGCACACCGGCACCGGCCGACGCCGCCGAGCTGACCGGTGTCCTGAAGAGCCGCTTCCTCGCTCCGGAACAGCGCCGCCACCTGGAAGCCAACTGCTCGGCCTTCGGCGAGATCTCCCCCGGCCGGAGCGCCGCCGGGGTCGAGTACCCGGACGTCGCCGAGGGCCGGTTCGACTTCATCTTCTACTGGCGCACCCTCCCCTGGGACCACGCCCCCGGCTCCCTGCTGCTCACCGAGGCCGGCGGCGTCGCCGCCCGCCTGGACGGCAGCCCCTACCGCCCCGAGGCCCCCGGCTGCGAGGACGGCCTCCTGGTCGCCGCCGATCCCCACACCTGGGAACTCACCCGCGGCATCCTGCTGAGCGACTGACCCCACCCGGACGAGCCCGCTACCCCGCCCGTTCCCCCGCGACCTTGCGCCCCGCGCCGACCACCTCCCGCAGCAGCGCGCCCACCTCCCCCGCCGTCGTGTGCGGGTTGAGCAGGGTGAGCTTCAGCCGCAGCCGCCCCGGCCCCTCGCCCGGCAGCTCGGTGCGCCCGACCACCGCCCGCCCGGTGCGCAGCAGCAGCCGGCGCAGCTGCCCGTTCAGCTCGTCGACGGCCGCCTCGTCCGTCATCCCCGGCGGCCGGTAGCGGAACAGCAGCACGGTGAGCACCGGCTCGGCGTGGAGTTCGAGCGAGGGCTCGGCGCGGACCGCCGAGGCGGCGGCGAGCGCCAGTTCGTGGCAGGCGTCCACCAGTCGGCCGAGCCCCTCGCGGCCGAGGGCGCGCAGGGTGACGGCCAGTTTGAAGGCGTCGGCCCGGCGGGTGGTGCGCAGCGAGCGGCCGAGCAGGCTGGGGTAGCCGGCCTGCTCGTCGTCCACCGGGTTGAGGTACTCGGCGCGCCGGGCGAGCGACACGTAGGTCTCCGCCCGGCGGACCAGGAAGGTCCCGGCGGCGGCCGGCTGCCAGCCGAGCTTGTGCCAGTCGAGGGAGACCGAGTCGGCGCGGGCGATACCGTCCAGCAGTGGGGCGAGCCGGTCGGAGAGCAGCGCGCCGCCGCCGTACGCGGCGTCGACGTGCAGCCAGGCGCCGTAGCGGCCGGCCAGGTCGGCGGCGGCGGCCAGCGGGTCGATCGCGCCGGTGTCGGTGGTGCCTGCGGTGGCGACGACGGCGATCGGGGTCCGTCCGGCCCAGCTGACCTCGGCCAGGGCGCGTTCCAACTCCTCCGGCCGCATCCGGAGTTGGCGGTCGACCGGGACGCCGACCACGGCCCGTTCACCGAGTCCGAGCAGGGCGGCGGAGCGCTGGACGGAGAAGTGCGCGGCCTCGGAGGCGAGGATGCAGGGTCGTACGCCGGCCGGGATCCCGTCCAACTCGACGATGCCGTCGAGCTTCTGGTCGCGCGCCAGCATGAGCCCCATCAGGTTGGACTCGGTGCCGCCCGAGGTGAGGACGCCCGCCGAGCGCGCCGGGTCGTAGCCGACCAGCGCGGCGAGTTCGGCGAGCAGCGCGGTTTCGAGGGCCGTCGCGGCGGGGGCCTGGTCCCAGGAGTCCTGCGAGGGGTTGAGCGCACTGACGGCGAGGTCGGCGGCGGTGGCCACGGCGAGCGGCGGGCAGTGCAGGTGGGCGGCGCAGGCGGGGTCGGCGGGGTCGGCGGCGCCGTAGGCGAGCAGTTCGGTGAGCCGGGCCAGCGCGCCGCGCCCGCCGGCCCCGGCCAGACCGTCGGCGACCAGGGCGGCGATCTCGGCGGGGCTGCCCGCGGGCAGCGGGCCGGAGCGCAGCGCGGTGCCGGTGTCGAGCGCGTCGAGGACGGTGGCCAGCAGCGGCCCGAGCGCGCCGGGCCCGCCGGGCCCACCCGCGAGCGCGTCCAACGGGACGTCCTCGCCCGGGAGTTCGGGTACCGCGCCGGGCTCGGCGGTCACGCGCCACCTCGGGGGGACGCGGCGGCCGTGATCGCCTCCGCCAGCCGATCGAGCACCGCGGCCACCTGCTCGTCGGTGATGGTGAGCGGGGGCAGCAGCCGCAGCACCGCGTCGTGCCGTCCGCCGAGTTCCACGATCAGGCCCCGCGCCAGGCACGCCTCCCGCACCCGCACGGCGAGCGCCGGATCCGCCGGATGCGCCCCGCAGGCGTCGGCCTCGGCCGCCGGGTCGACCAGCTCGACGCCGAGCATCAGCCCGCGCCCGCGCACGTCGCCGATCACCGGCAGTTCGGCGGCGAGCTCCCGCAGCCGGGAGACCATCCGGGCGCCGACCACGGCGGCCCGCTCGGCCAGCCCGTGCGCGGCGACGTACCGCAGGGTGGCGGCCCCGGCGGCCATGGCGAGGGTGTTGCCGCGGAAGGTGCCGGTGTGGGCGCCCGGCCGCCAGCCGTCGTAGTCCTCGCGGTAGACGACGACGGCGAGCGGCAGGCTGCCACCGATGGCCTTGGAGAGCACCATGGCGTCCGGGACGATGCCGCTGTGCTCGACCGCCCACATCGCGCCGGTGCGCCCGACGCCGGTCTGCACCTCGTCGACGATCAGCGGGATGCCGCGTTCGGCGGTGATCCGGCGCATCTCGCGCAGCCAGCCGTCGGGCGCGGGGACGACCCCGCCCTCGCCCTGGACGGCCTCCAGGATCATCGCGGCGGGCGGCACGACCCCGCCCGAGGGGTCGTCCAGCAACCGTTCCACATAGGTCGCGGCGAGCTCGGTGCCCGTGTCCCCGCCGACCCCGAACGGGCAGCGGTAGCCGTACGGGTAGGGCAGCCGGACCACTTCGCCGCCGCTCGGCAGCGGTTCCTTGACGGCGACGTTGCCGGTGAGCGCGAGGGCCCCGGCGGTCATGCCGTGGTAGGCGCCGGTGAAGGCGAGGGCGCCGGGGCGACCGGTGGCGGTCTGCATCAGTTTGAGCGCGGCCTCGACGGCGTCCGTCCCGGCCGGTCCGCAGAAGTGGACCCGGGCGCGGGCGGCGAACTCGGTGGGCAGGCTCTCGAACAGCGCGCTGGTGAAGTCGTCCTTCTCTGCAGTGGCGAGGTCGAGCAGGTGCAGCGGGGCGCCGCTGTCGAGGGTGCGGCGGATCGCCTCCAGCACCACGGGGTGGTTGTGACCGAGGGCGAGCGTGCCGGCGCCGGAGAGGCAGTCCAGGTAGCGCCGCCCGTCGGCGCCCTCGACGGTCATGCCGTTGGCCCGGACCGGGACGATGGGGAAGGAGCGGGCGTACGTCCGGGCGGCGGACTCGCGGACGCGCTGGCGGCGCAGGATGGCCTCACCGGAGGGCGGGGCCCCGGCGGCGGTGGCCCCGGAGGCGGCCTGGGCGGATACGGCGGCAAGCGACAAGGCGAACCCCCAGAAGAAGTTAGGTAAGCCTAACTTTACCGCCCATGACCTGGCGGAATGCCCCGGGGCACCCCAGAACCACCCGAGCGGGTGAACCTCCCCCGGTATGACTGGCGCCACCCCCGACCAGCGCAACGAGCGCCGCGCCGAAAGGTCACGCCCGACCCTTCCACCGGTAGCACAGTTCCGGTCGCCCGACGTTCCCGTACTGCGGCTCCCGCACCGCCCGCCCGGTGTCCACCAGGTGTTCGAGATAGCGCCGCGCGGTGATCCGGGAGACCCCGGCGGCCGCGCCCGCGGCGGCCGCCGACAGCCCGGTCGCGGCCTCGCGCAGGACGGACGCGACGGAGTCCAGGGTGGGCGCGCTCAGCCCCTTGGGCAGGGTGCTGCGCTCGGGCGTGCGGAGCAGCGCGAACGCCTGGTCGACCTCGTCCTGCCCGGTCGCGTCGCCGGCTCGCCCGAGGCTGTCCCGGTAGCGGGCGTAGCGCTCCAGCCGGTCGTGCAGGGCGGCCGCACTGAACGGCTTCAGCAGGTACTGCACGACCCCCGCCGAGACCGCCTGCCGCACCATGGCGAGGTCGCGAGCCGAGGTGACGGCGATGACGTCGGTGCCGTGCCCGGCGGCGCGCAGCGTGCGGCAGAGCTGGAGGCCGTGGCCGTCCGGCAGATAGAGGTCGAGCAGGATGAGGTCGACGGGCGTCCCGGCGGCGCGCGCCTTCTCCAGGAAACGCAGCGCTTCGGCGCAGCTGTGCACCGTCCCGGCGGCGTGGAAGCCGGGCTCGCGCTCCACGTAGAGGGTGTGCGCGGCGGCGGCCACCGGGTCGTCCTCGACCACCAGCGCGGAGATCCCCGCCCGGGCGCCTTCGGTCGCCGTCACGCCAGGGCCCCTTCCCGCTCCCGGGCCCGGCCGACCAGCGGCAGCCGTACGGTGAGCACCGCGCCGCGCTCCCGCCCGACCTCGACGGTACCGCCGTTGCGCCGGGCGGCCTGGGCGACCAGCGCCAGCCCGAGGCCGTGCCCGTGGCCGTCCTGCTTGGTGCTCCAGCCGCGCCGGAAGACGTCCTGGACGGCGGACGGGTCGATGCCCGCCCCGGTGTCGGCGACCCGCAGCAGCAGACAGGCGTCCGGGGAGTCCTCGCCGTCGATCCGGGCGGTGACGGTGACCTCCGGCGGGGCCGGGCTCTGCGCGGCCCCGGCGATCGCGGCGTCCACGGCGTTGTCGATCAGGTTACCGAGCACGGTGATCAGGTCCCGGGCGGAGAGGCCGGGCGGGAGCACCCCGTCGTCGATCCGGCTGTCCTCGGTGAGGGTCAACTCCACGCCCCGTTCCGCGGCTTGGGCCGCCTTGCCGAGCAGCAGCGCGGCCAGTACCGGCTCGCTGACCGCCGCGACCACCCGGTCGGTGAGCTGCTGGGCGAGTTCGAGTTCGGCGGTGGCGAACTCCACCGCCTGTTCGTGGCGGCCGAGTTCGATCAGCGAGACGACCGCGTGCAGCCGGTTGGCGGCCTCGTGCGCCTGCGCCCCGAGCGCCTCGCTGAAGCCGCGCACGGAGTCCAACTCACCGCTGAGTGACTGCAGTTCGGTGTGGTCACGAAGGGTCACCACCCGGCCGAGGCCGGTCCCGATGACAGAGGTGTTGAGCACCACGACCCGCTCGGCGGTCAGGTGCACCTCGTCCCGCACCGGCGCCTCGCCGAGCACGGCCGCCACCAGCGCCTCGGGCAGGCCCAGCCCCGCCACCGGCCGTCCGTCCACCTCGCCCGCCAGGCCGAGCAGTTCGCGAGCGGCGTCGTTGCAGAGCACCACCCGGTGCGAGCGGTCGAGCAGGATCAGCCCCTCCCGCACCGAGCGCAGGGTGGCCTGGTGGTACTCGTAGAGGTGGCTGAGCTCGTCCGGCCCCATGCCGTGGGTGTGCCGCCGCAGCCGGGAGTTGGCGAGGTAGGTGCCCACTGCGCCGAGCGCGAGCGCGGCCACCGCGACCCCGACCAGGGCCAGCAGCGGGCCGCCCAGCTGGGCGGAGATCGACTCCAGCGTCAGGCCGACGCTGACCAGCGCGACCACCCGGTGCCGGTCGTCCCACACCGGGGTGACCACCCGCACGGACGGGCCGAGCGTGCCGGTGTAGGTCTCGCTGCGGGTCTGGCCGGCGAGCGCCCAGTCGATGTGCCCGAGGTAGCGCTTGCCGATCTGCTCGGGCAGCGGGTGGGTCCAGCGCACCCCGTCGGTGTCCATGACGGTGATGAAGGAGACCCCGGTGTCCTGGCGCACCTGCTCGACGTACGGCTGGAGCACCACGGTCGGGTCGGACCCGGCGACGGCGGACCGGACGGACGGCGAGTCGGCGACGGCATGGGCGACCGAGGTGACCTCACGGCGGGCCGCGTCCTCGGTTCGCTCGGCGGTGAACAGGTACGCGAGCACCGCGCCGCCCGCGACCACGGCGGCCACGATGACCACCTGGACGACGAACAGCTGCCCGGCCAGGCTGCGGACCAGCCGGCGCGGCAGCGGGAGCCACCGGCGGCGCGGGCGGGCGGAGGCGGTGCGCACGGACATGCCTGCCAGTGTGCACCACGCCCTCCGGGGCGCCCCAGGGGTCGGATCACCCGCCTCGGCGGGGGACGCCGGGAACCCCGCGACCGCGCGACCGTGAACTCTATGAACGCAAACGTGACCTCCGTCACGCCCGAGCCCATAGTCGGATCGGCCCACCACCTGGGGCCGCCAGGACTGCAGGGCGAAGGAGCCGCAGATGTCGATCGCTGGAGCCGCAACGGCGGGGGGACCCAGACGCAAGGACCGGACCCACTACCTCTACCTCGCGGTGATCGCCGCCGTGGTCGCGGGTGTGGTGGTCGGGCTGGTCGCCCCCGGCTTCGCCGTGGAGCTGAAGCCGGTCGGCACCGGTTTCGTCAACCTGATCAAGATGATGATCAGCCCGGTGATCTTCTGCACCATCGTGCTGGGCATCGGCTCGGTCACCAAGGCCGCCAAGGTCGGCAAGGTCGGCGGCCTGGCCATCGGCTACTTCCTCGCCATGTCGACCGTCGCGCTCGCCATCGGCATGGCCGTCGGCAACCTGCTGGAGCCCGGTGACGGCCTGCACCTGACCGCCGCGCTCGCCAAGTCCGGCCACGCCCAGGCGGCCGCCGGCGGCGCCCAGTCGACCACCGACTTCCTGCTCGGGATGATCCCCGACACCCTGTTCTCGGCCCTCACCCAGGGCAAGGTCCTGCAGACCCTGCTGGTCGCCCTGCTGGCCGGCTTCGCGCTGCAGGCGATGGGCCCGGTCGGCGCCCCGGTGCTGCGCGGGATCGAGCACCTGCAGCGCCTGGTCTTCCGGATCATGTCGATGATCATGTGGGTCGCGCCGATCGGCGCCTTCGGCGCCATGGCCGCGGTGGTGGGGGCCACCGGCACCGCCGCGCTGAAGAGCCTCGCCGTGATCATGATCGGCTTCTACGTGACCTGCGTGCTGTTCGTCGTCGTGGTGCTCGGCGCACTGCTGCGCCTGATCGCCGGAATCAACGTGTTCGCGCTGCTCAAGTACCTCGGCCGCGAGTTCCTGCTGATCCTGTCGACCTCCTCCTCGGAGAGCGCGCTGCCCCGGCTGATCGCCAAGATGGAGCACCTGGGCGTCAGCCGCCCGGTCGTCGGCATCACCGTGCCGACCGGCTACAGCTTCAACCTGGACGGCACCGCCATCTACCTCACCATGGCCTCGATCTTCATCTCCGAGGCGATGGACAAGCCGATGTCGATCGGCGAGCAGCTCTCGCTGCTGGTGTTCATGGTGATCGCCAGCAAGGGCGCGGCCGGGGTCACCGGCGCCGGGCTGGCCACCCTCGCGGGCGGGCTGCAGTCGCACAAGCCGGCGCTGGTGGACGGGGTCGGCCTGATCGTCGGCATCGACCGCTTCATGTCCGAGGCCCGGGCGCTCACCAACTTCGCGGGCAACGCCGTCGCGACCGTACTGATCGGGCACTGGACCGGCGAGCTGGACGCCGAGCGCGCCCGCCGGGTGCTGGGCGGCGAGCTGCCGTTCGACGAGCTGACCCTGGTCGACGCCCACGACGTCCACGGCGCCCCGGGCGCAGCCGAGCCCGAGCCCGAGACCCTGGCCGCCCAGGGCGCGGCAGCAACCGCAGCCGCCGCCGTCTGAGCGGCCGTTCTTCGACTCCCCGGTCCGGCGCCCCCACCAACCCCCGGAAACGGCGCCGGGCCGGGGTTCTCCATGTCCGCCGCCGCGGTCAGAACTCCTGCGAGCCGCTGACCGCCCAGGCCACCCCGCTCGCCGGGTCCTCCAGCGCGAGGTGCAGGTGGCGCAGCCCGGCAGCCGGCTCCTGCCAGGTGAAGCAGCGCATCCGGGCCACCAGGGCGTTCACCTCGGTCCGGTCCGGCCCCTCCGCACCGGCCATCGCGCCCAGCGCCCGCCAGAGGCCCAGCCGCCCGTGCGCTCCGCCGTGGGTGCGGCCCACGGCGGCCGCCTGCACCAGCGCCGGGCAGGCGAGCGCGAACGGCAGGTACCCGCCGACCACCCGACGGCGCCGGGCCAGCACGGCGGCTGCCAACTGGGCCTGGCCGCGGACGCAGACCACCTCCACCCAGGGCGCGAGCGCGGACAGTTCGGCCAGCGCCCGGGTGACCCGCTGGCCGCCCAGCCGCCCGCCCGGTTCCGGCAGCTCGACCTCGACCAGGCCCTCCCGGCTGGCGGGCAGGGTCAGCACCGCGCTGCGCGCTCCTCCACCGGGCAGGTACTCGCGCACCCGCGAGGCCTCGTCCCAGCCCGCCGCCTCCCACGGCTCCAACCGCAGCGGCACGCCGTCCGGGTCGGGCTCGGCACCGTACGAGAGGTCCTCGCCGAGCAGGACCCGGGTGTGCGCGACCAGTCGGCGCACCGGGGCCGGGCCGAGCAACGGGGCCAGCCGCAGCCAGGAGTGCCGGGTCGCCAGGACCTCCCAGAGCGGGCCGGCGTCGTGGTCGGCCACCCCGGCGACCGTCCCCTCGCCACCGTCCGCGTCGAACAGCCGGACGGCCAGTTCGGGCGGCGCCGAGTAGGCGATCAGGTGGCCGAGCGGCGCGGTCAGGTCCACGGCGGCCCGCTCCCCGGCCTGCACGACGGCGGCCGCCCGGCCCTGCCGGTAGGCGGCGAGCAGCTCGGGCCATCGGCCGTCCTCGGCCAGGGCTCGCAGGCGGTGGTCCTCGTCCGTGATCACGATTTGAGCGTACGGGCCGGGGGCGCGCATCAGCCGACTTACCGTCAGTTCGGTGCGTCGGTGGCCCGGTCGGAGCCTTGTCCGGAGCCCTCGGATGCCGTCCGGGCAGCACCCGGGCACCACCCCGGGCACCACCCTGGGCGCCGCGCTCAGGCCCCGTGCCGACGCTCCTGCTCCAGGACCGCGCGCAGCCGGCCGTGGGCGCGGCGCCGGGTGACGGCCAGGGTGCTGCGGTGCAGACCGAGCAGTTCGGCGGCCTCGTCGACGGAGTAGCCGTCGAGGTCCACCAGCACCACGACCCTGGCCTGCTTGGCGGTCAGGACGCCGAGCAGCCGAACCACCTCCCAGCGGGCCTGCAGCTCGGCCATCCCGCCGGACGGCGGGTCGAGCGCGGACCGGCCGCGCTCCACCGCCTCGGCCAGCCCGGACACCTCGGGCAGCGCCACCCGGCGGCGCTCCCGGCGCCACTGGTCACGCAGGATGTTGGTCATCGTGGTGAAGGCGTAGGCGTACGGCTGAGGATGGCTGAGGAACCGCTCCGGGCGGCGGGCGATCCGCAGGTAGGCGTCGTGGACGACGTCACCGGCAGCGAGCGGGTTTCCGGTGAGCATCGCGGCCGCCTGGTGGAGTCTGGGCAGAAGGTCGGTGAACACCCGGTTGAAATCGGCGGATTGGCGCTCGGCAGGACCCGAACCGAAGCCCTTCCCGTACCCGCCCGCATGCCGTCCGCTGCAATCCGCCATGCCGCCCTCCCCGGAAATCGGCATCCTGAACGCCCAGTTGGGGCCGACCTCGGGCCGGCCAACCGGGCGAGTTGTGACACGAGTCACATCATAGGTCGTCGTCTCACGCTGCGCAGTCATTCGTGTGCAATTCGTCATCGACCGGGCGGGAGACGGGAATTCACCTCACCCGCCGTTCCGCCTGCCAGGGCGCTCCGCCCGATGGCAACCGTTGAACGAGGAGAAGTGCCATGCGAGGCTGCATCGCCAGGAAGATCGCCACCTTCGGGATGGTCGCCGTGGCCGCCCTGGGCGTGCTCGGTTCCGCCACCCTGCCGGCCGCTGCGGCTCCGGCCGCCGACCAGACCATCACCCCCGGGGCCGCGGCGGCCTCGCCGCACGTCGTCGCCGCCCCCTACCACTGCGTGATCACCGCCAACTACGGCTGGCGCTGGGAGGGGTACTGCAACATCTACTCCGGCCAGCTGCGCACCATCACCTACTGCGCCAACGGCAGCTACACGGTCGGCCTGTGGATCGGCGCCCGGCCGCAGGCCTGGGCGGTGTGGGGCAACTGCCCGGGGTCCACCTGGACGAAGATCGTGTTCCAGTGGCACAGCTGAGCGGGTAGGCGATGACAGCTGACGGATGACAGATTTCAAAATCTGTCATCCGTCAGCTGAACTCTGTTCGCTGAACCCTGTTCGCCGACATCCGTTCGCTGAGATCCGCCAGCCGTCGTCCCACCCGACCGGTCACCGCGCCGAGCCGGTCACCGGATCGGCGAGACCTCCTCAAGCAGCCGCGCGGTGTGCACCCGTCCCGCGTGCTCGACCAGGTTGATCAGCACCTCCTTCCCCGAGGCCCGCTGACGCGCGTCGCACAGCACCACCGGCGTCCCGGCGTCCAGGTCCAGCGCGCGGGCGACCTCCTCCGGACCGAACTCACGCGTCCCGGCGAAACGGTTCACCGCGACCACGAACGGAATGCCCCGGTGCTCGAAGAAGTCCACGGCCGGGAAGCAGTCGGTCAGCCGCCGGGTGTCGGCCAGCACCACCGCACCGAGCGCGCCCTGCGCCAGCTCGTCCCAGAGGAACCAGAACCGGTCCTGCCCCGGAGTGCCGAACAGGTAGACCGACAGGCCCTCGCGAATGGTGATCCGGCCGAAGTCCATCGCCACCGTGGTGGTGGTCTTGCGCTCGACACCGTCGAGGTCGTCCACCTCGCGCCCGGCTTCGGTCAGCCGCTCCTCGGTGCGCAGCGGCCGGATCTCGCTGACGGCGCCGACCAGCGTCGTCTTGCCGACCCCGAAGCCGCCCGCCACCAGGATCTTGAGCGCGAGCACGGAGTCGGCCGGGTCCACCGGGTCGGACAGTCGGCGGTCGGACGGCCCGCGGTCGGACGGGTGGTCAGAGTGCACGGAGTCCATGGATGACCTCCTGGAGGATGCGCTCGTCGGGGAGCAGGGCGGGCGGGACGGGGCGGCTGACCCGGACGAGCCCGGCGGCCAGCAGGTCGCCGAGCAGCACCCGCACGACGCCCACCGGCAGGTCGAGGTCGGCGGCCAGCTCGGCCACGGACAGCGGCGTGCCCCGGCACAGGCCGAGGATGCGCGCCTGCTCCGGGCCGACCGGCGGCTCGGGCGTGTCCGGGGCGAGCGCCGGGTCGGGCAGGTCGGACACGACCACGGCGATCAGGTCGAACTGCCGCTCGCCCGCGCCGGTCCGACCCCTGGTCATCGTGTACGGCCGGACCAGCGGCCCGGCCTCGTCGTCGTACCAGCGGGCCCGGTGGGCGGCGGCGAGCGGGTTTCGGGGGCGTTCGCCGGGCTCGGCCCGCGGATGCTCCGGATGTCGCTGATGGTACGGATGGAACGCCGGCGCCGACTCGTACGAACGGTCCGGTTCGTACGGACGATCCGACGCGGACGGCTGGTCGGACCCGTACGGACGGTCCGGTCGGTAGGGGCGGTCCGCCGGGTACGGCCGGTCCGGTCGGGGCACCGGGCTCACCCGCCGTACACCACGCGGGGCGCGGCGCTCAGGTGCTCCCCGACCCGGCGGACCAGTCTGGCCATCTCGTAGGCGATCAGCCCGAGGTCGGCCCGGGCGCTCGCGAACACGGCCAGGCAGGTGCCCTCCCCGGCCGCCGCGACGAGCAGGTAGCCGCCCTCCAACTCGACCATGGTCTGACGGACTTCGCCCGCGCCGAAGTGCCGGCCGGCGCCCTTGGCCAGACTGTGGAAGCCGGAGGCGACAGCGGCGAGGTGCTCGCCGTCCTCTCTGTCCAGTCCGGTCGAGGTGCCCATGGCCAGGCCGTCGGCGGAGAGCATCACGGCGAACCGGACCTCGGGGGCGCGCTGGACCAACTCGTCCAGGAGCCAGTTCAGTTCCCCCGCGCGGTGGGTGGTGCCGATCACGGACGGTCTCCTTCGGGTCGGGGCGAGGACGGATGGTGGCGCGGCGGCCGGGGCCGGGCTGGGTCGGCCGGCGGGTCCTCGGGCCGCCGGTCGGGGCGCAGTCCGCGTGCCCAGCCGCTCTGGAAGGCGGACATCGCCGCGCGCGCCGCCTCCGGGCTGCGACCCGCGGGCGCCGGACCGGCAACCCCGGAAGCCCCGGCGGCGGCGGTCCGGCGGGTGCGCGGGGCCGGTCCGGCCGGAGCCTCACGCAGTTGGGGCACCAGGCTCGCCTGCCGCACTCGACGCGGCAACTCCTCTGGCCCGCTGCCCGGTTGGGATTCTCCGGCCGCCGGCTCGGCCGCCGTGCGGTACGGCTGCGGCGGACCGGACTGCGGACGGGCGGCGGCACCCGGGCCCCCGTCCACAGCCGGTCCGACCGTCCGGGCGCCGGAGGCCCGGAAGGGGGTGCGGCGCACCGGCCCGGGGTCGCCGCCCCGGACGCCGAAGGCCAGCAGTGCCCCGCCCTCCGGCAGCGGCCCACCCGCCGCCGGAAGCTCGATCTCCGTCACCCCGCCACCCGGGAAGGCCAGGCCATCGGCCGGGAGGGGTGCGGGCTCCGGCCGCGTCTCGGCGGTCGGCGACTCCGGGAAGGCCCGGCCCTCCGGCACGGCCATCCATTCCGGAGCGGCCGGACCGGCCGGAGCGGTGACGACGTCCAACTCCGCCACCGGATCGAAGGATTGCGCCCCGCCGTGCCGCTCGTCGGCCAGCACCCCGGTGGGCAGCAGGACCACGGCGGTGGTGCCGCCGTACGCGGAGGTCACCAGCGAGACCCTGACGTCGTGCCGCCGGGCGAGCCGGCTGACCACGAACAGGCCGAGCCGGTCGCTGTCGAACAGGTCGGTCTGCTCGGCGGCGGCGATCCGGCGGTTGGCGGCGGCCAGCGGGGCCGGTCCCATGCCGAGGCCGCGGTCCTCGATCTCCAACGCGTAGCCGTTGCCGACCTGTTCGCCCCGGATGTGCACCCGGGTGTGCGGCGGGGAGAACCCGGTGGCGTTCTCGACCAGTTCGGCCACCAGGTGGGTGAGGTCGGCGACGGCGTGGCCGACCACGGCGGCCCGCGGCAGCGGGTGCACCTCGACCCTGGCGTACTCCTCGACCTCCGAGACGGCCGCGCGCACCACGTCCACGAGGGGGACGGGCCGGCGCCAGGCCCGGCCGGGGACGGCCCCGGAGAGGATGATCAGCCCCTCCGCGTGGCGGCGCATCCGAGTGGTGAGGTGGTCGAGACGGAACAGGTCGGCCAGCTCGGACGGATCCTCGGTGCGCCGCTCCATGGCGTCCAGCAGGGTGAGTTGGCGGTGCACCAGGACCTGGCTGCGGCGAGCGAGGTTGACGAACACCCCGGAGACCCCGGACAGCACCTCGGCCCGTTCCACCGCCGCCGTGACGGCCGCCCGCTGGACGGTGCCGAGCGCCCGGTGCACCTGGCCGATCTCGTCGTCGCGACCCTCCGGGCGGGGCGCCTCGGCCTCGATGTCCACCTCCTCCCCCGCGCGCAACCTCCGGATCGTGGCGGGCAGTTTGCGGCCGGCCAGGTCAAGTGCCGAGTTCCGCAGGCCGATCAGCTCGGTGACCAGACCGCGGCCGATCTGCACCGAGATCACCAGCGAGGCGACCACCCCGAGCAGACCGAGCAGCACGGCGATCCCGGCCGGCGTGAACAGGCCCAGGGCGTAGGGGTTCTGGCGCTCGGCGGCGAGCCGTCCGGCCCGGTCCTCGACGGCGCGCAGGCCACCGGTCACGTTCCCGGCCACCATCGCCCACCGGTCGGCGGGCACGGCGGCGACGGCGGCCCGGCCGTCGACGGCGGTACGGATCCTGTCCTCGTAGCCGACCAGCTCCCGGTGGTCCTGGCCGTCGGTGACGGCGAGCAGCGCGTCCCGGTCGGCGGGGCGCAGGTCGGCGGCCGTGCCCTGCTCGAACTCGCGCCGGGCGAAGACCGCGCCGGAGAACTCGCGCAGCTGGTCGTCGCCGAGCGTGCCGGAGAGCTGGGCTGTGCGCAGCAACGCGTCCTCGCGGGCGAGGAGTTCGCGGGAACGGGCGAGGTCCAGCAGCACCCGGGTGTCGGCGGCCGAGCTGCCGTCCTGCTGCGGGGCGACGGCGCCGGACACGGCGAGCGCCCGGTCCACGGCCGCGCCGTACGCGGCGTACGCCTCGGGCCAACCGACGGTCCGGGCCAGCACCCGGGCGCGCAGCTCGGGCAGGGCGGCGAGGGAGGTGCCGAGGGCGTCCAGGCGGGCGGCGGCGTCGGCGCCCAGGCCCTGGGCGTCCGCGCGGTTGTAGCCCTGGCCCGGGCGACGGGGGTCGGGGAACAGCGGGGTGAGCGCCCGGTCGGTGGTGTCGGCGGCCTCGCGCAGGGCGCTCTCCCGAGCGGCGGACGGGGCGGAGGGCGCGGAAGGCCCGGAGGGGGCGGCGCCCGGGGTGGCCAACAGCTGGCCGGCGGCGGCGCGTTCGGCCTGCAGGCCGGCGACCGTCCCGGCGACGGGCGCGAGCAGGGTGCGCTGGGCGTCGCGCAGGCGCAGCAGGTCCCAGACGCCCTGGGCGGTGGTGACGGTCGCGAAGCCCCAGAGGGCGATGACGGAGACGACCGGGACCATCAGCAGGGCGATGATCCGGGCCCGGACGGTCCGGGGACGCAGCCCGCGCAGCCAGGGCCCGGGGCGCGGTGGACGGGCGGGCGGCCCGGCGTGGGCACCCCGGCGCGCCCCGGAGGCGGTACCGCGGTCTTCTCGCATGGGTGAGGGGCCTTTCGGGCGGGGACTGGCGTCGGACGGGAACGGACTTCGACCGCAACGGACGTCGGCGGGTACCGGCGCCGGCCGGGGTCCGCCTCGGGCGCGGCCGCTCAGGCGGCTCGGTCGTGCTGCTCGGAGCCGTGGCGGTACGGGTCGGGGAGTCCCGCGCCCGGGAGCTCGACATCGGGGTGGGCGGGTGGCGCCGGGAACTCCTCAATGGTCAGCTCGCCCGCCGCCAGGTAGCCGGCCCGCTCCTGGGCGGTCGGGGAGAGCGCGACGAAGGCCGAGGCGAGGAAGAGGAAGGAGCCGAGGCCGACGGCGAGCGGGAAGACGAACTCCATCGGGCTGACCCCGCCGAGGCCGGTGCGGGCGGGGTCCAGCTGGACGTGCACGGCAGCCATGCCGGTGTAGTGCATGCAGCTGACGGCGAGCCCCATGGCCAGCGAGGCGGCGACCGCCGCGTACACGTTGCGGATGGTGACGGCGGCCCAGAGCGCGGCGGTGGCGGCGCCGACCGCGACCAGCACGGACAGCGCGACCGTTCCCGCGTCGTAGCGCAGCCCGCCGTGCATCCGGACGGCGGCCATCCCGAGGTAGTGCATCGCGGCGACGCCGACCCCGGTGGTGAAGCCGCCGCCGAGCAGGGCGAGGCCCCGGTGTCTGCCGTAGGTGACGACGGTCAGGCCGAGGCCGGTGACCAGCACCGCGACGACCAGGCTGAGCACGGTCAGCGGCACGTTGTAGCGCAGCTCGGTGCCGTCCACGGTGAAGCCGAACATGGCGACGAAGTGCATGGTCCAGATACCGGAGCCGATCGCTGCGGCGGCGGTGACCAGCCAGTTCCGGCGGACAGTGCCGCTCGCGGCGAGGCCGCGCAGGGTGCAGCGCAGCCCGAGGGCGGCGCCGGCGCAGGCCATCAGGTACGAGAGGACGGGGGTCAGCCAGCCGAAGCTGAAGTGGTTCAGGGTGCCCATGGGACCTCCGGTCGACCGGTCGGGCCCGGACCGGAACGCGGTGCGCCCGGGCTTCCCCGGCCGGGCGGACTGCACACGGGGCATATGCCAGTCGCATGTGCGCTTTCGACCTGGGGTGCGTGGGACGCTACCGAGGGGCCTGAATCGACCACCCGAAGATCTGAAAAGCTGCCCGCACGGCAGGGGTGATGTGTTCGAATGGCCCGGTCGTGTGTCCGGAGCCTGTCGTGGAACCCGGCATGGAACCCGGCGAACGACCAACGACGGGCAGCGAACAGCGGACAACAGGCAGCGAACAGCGGACAGATAACAGATTTCGAAATCTGTTATCTGTCCGCTGAAAGTTGAACGCTGAACCCTGAACGCCGAAACCCGACAGCTGTCGGCCGTCAGGCGTCAGCCCACCGCCGTCACCCGCACCCGCATCGCACTCGCCGCCCGCAGTGTGATGCCCTGCTCGAGCGCCACCCGCTGGTCCACCACCTCCATCTCGAAGTCCCGCAGTAGCACCCCGAGGGTCAGCACCGCCTCCAGCATCGAGAAGTGCTGCCCGATGCACGCCCGCGGCCCCCCGCCGAACGGGAACCAGGCGTACCGGTGCCGGGCCTTCTCCTCCTCCGGCAGGAACCGGTCCGGGTCGAAGCGCTCCGGCTCCACCCAGTGGTCCGGGTGCCGCTGGGTGACCAGCGGCGCGACCACGACCTGGGCGCCCGCCGGGATGACGTACCCGTCGATGACCGTCTCCTCGACCGCCCGCCGCCCGACCAGCGCCGCCGCCGGGAAGAGCCGCATCGCCTCCTTCAGCACCCGGGTGATGTACGGCAGCCGCTCCAGGTCCGCCGCCGTCGGCGCCCGTCCGGCCAGGACGGTCCGCGCCTCCTCCTGCGCGAGCTTGCGCTGCTCCGGGTGCTTGGCCAGCAGATGCAGCGCGAAGGCCAGCGAGGTGGCCGTGGTCTCGTGCCCGGCGAGCAGGAACACCAGGACCTGGTCCCGGAGTTCGGCCGGGTCCAGCTGCTCCCCGTCCTCGCCGCGGGCCCTTCCGAGCAGCGTCAGCAGGTCGTCCGCGTCCTCGTCGCCACCCCCGCGCGCGGCCCGCTCGGCGATGATCCGGTCACAGATCTCGTACAGCGCCCGCTGCGCCTCGGCGCCGCGCCGATTTCCGGGCGTCGGCCAGTTGCGCGGGAACCGGACCGGTGCGAAGCCGCGTTCCTTGATGTACTCGCCGAGCGCCGGGAAGCTGCGGTCCACCACCTCCACCGCCTCCTCCACGTCGGCACCGAATAGGATCCGCGCCACCGCGCGCAGCGCGAACCGCGACATCTCCTCCGCCGCGTCCACCACCCCGTCCGGCACGGCCCGCCACCGCTCGGCGAGCGCCTGCGCCTCCCGGGCGAGCGCGTCGGCGTAGCCGTCCACCCGGCGCCGGGTGAACAGCGGCTGGACCAGCCGACGCTGGCGCTGGTAGTCGCCGTCCTGGCTGGTGAGCAGCCCGTTGCCGACGCTGGTCCGCAGCTCGTCGTAGAAGCTGTTCT
Source organism: Kitasatospora sp. NPDC048296 (assembly GCF_043201815.1). Classification (NCBI taxonomy): domain Bacteria; kingdom Bacillati; phylum Actinomycetota; class Actinomycetes; order Kitasatosporales; family Streptomycetaceae; genus Kitasatospora; species Kitasatospora sp. NPDC048296. The sequence continues at coordinate 116,973 of NZ_JBICZB010000002.1, read as the reverse complement.
CCTTGCGGAAGTTGGCCGCCTCGGTGCCCAGCACCTGGTGGACGCCCTCGGGCGAGAACACCCCGTAGAACTCGACGCGCAGGCCGGGCGGCCCGGCCTGGAAGCGCACCACGTCCCCGTAGTCGCGACGGGCCGCGAGGTAGGTGCGCAGCGGACGGCGGGTGAGGTCGAAGAGCGACCCGACCAGGGGGTTCCCGGCCGGTCCGGGTACGGCGGCTGCGGTGGTCATCGGCACTCCTTCTGCGCTGGCGACCCTTCAACCTTACTGACGGGTATTCAGCCACGGAAGCGTCGGGCGCAAACGCGCGGGCGGGCGCGCATCGTGCGCACCCGCCCCAACCGGGCCCCCCAACCACACACCCGACCAGACCCGACCGCGCACCCGACCCGACCCGACCGCGAGCGCCGAGCGCCCGGCTCACTCGTACTCGGCGCCGCCCTTGCGCGTCAGATAGGCGTCGCTGACCACCTTGGCGATCGCCCGCCCGCCCAGCACCGGGCTCCAGCGCTCGGCGACCGGCCGGACCACCACGCCCTCGCGCAGGTGGAGTTCGCGCCCGGAGTGGGCCTCCCTGCCCTGCGCGTACGCCAGCACCGTCCCGGCGTCGAACGGCCCGCGCCACAGCTCGGGCACCAACGGCAGTTCGCCGTCCAGCAGTTCGGCGGCGGGCAGCCAGGTCAGCTGCCCGTCGACCACGGCCGACACGTCGAACGCGGCGTAGCCGGGCCGTTCGGTGCGCGCGGAGGCCCCGTACGTCAGGTCCTGGACGCCCTCGCCGAACACCTCGCCGAAGATGCCGACCCGCTCGGCGCCCAGCCGCTCGGCCAGTCGGGCCGCCACCTCCGCGATGCCGTACCCGCGCACCGCCCGCCAGTACAGGTTGCGCGCGTCCTCGACCAGCGCCAGCCCCTGCGCGCCGATCCCCTTGGAGGAGACCTGCACCCCACCGGTGGCGGCGGTGTAGGTGACCAGGCAGCAACTGCCGTGCAGCTTCTCGGTCAGCACCACCGGCTCGCCCGGCTCGAAGACGTCCGGGTAGCGCTTGAGGTTCTCGACGTCCACCCAGGGCAGCAGGTCCGGCGCGCTGACCACCTCTCCGCTCATCGAAGTCGGCACCGGAGGCTGCCACTTGACGATCCCGAGCAGCTCGGCGAAGTCCTCGCCCCGGTCCGCGGCCCCGGCCAGGTCGGTGTCGGCGAGCGCGGCGGGCCGGCAGACGATGCCCTGGGAGAGCTCTCCGCGCAGCCGTACCGCCTTCACCCGGTTCGCCCGCGCACCGGCCAGCTTTCCGGTCAGACCGATCTCCTCGATCAACTCATCCGGGAGCACGGCCTGTTCGGGGATGTAGAGGGCGACGTCGCCGGTCCGGTAGGCACCCTTCGCGACCACCGCACGGTAGAGGCCGACCTGCGCCAACTCCAGGGCATCGGCGTTCGGGTGCTCAAGAATGACCAGCCTCTCGGCGGTGACTCGAAGTGTGGACATGGGTGGACTCCTCCCCTGGGCTCGGCTGTTGGGCCCGGCGCGACCGCTCCTCGGTCGTACGGCCGGACTGCGAACACTCTGGCCGTTCGACCGGCCTCGGTGCGACGCATTTTCCACGCCGGGACCACCTGCCACCCCGCCGAGCGGTCCGCCCCGCCGGACCATTCGCGAACACGAACCGTCCGTGCACGTTTGACCCTTCCCACAGTGGGCCCGAGCCCCTCCCCCCAGCCTGTCTGTGCGAAGCGACAGAGGATTTATCGCTCGCATCTGCGGCACTATGATCGCCATCATGGCCGCATCTGCGATCACACCTCCGCGCCCCTTCCGGCGCGAACCCTGGAGGGGAAGCTACTGATGAGCACCCGCACCACCGCCAGCCGCAGACTCGCCGTCGCCGCCGCGGCGGTCCTCGCCCTCAGCCTCGGGGTCACCGCCTGCGGCAGCGACGGCGGTTCCACCTCCTCGGCCGCGAGCAGCAGCGCGAGCACCACGGGCGGCGCGACCGGCAACAGCAGCGCCCCGAAGGCCCACGGCGACATCACCGTGTTCGCCGCCGCCTCGCTCAAGGAGACCTTCACCGGCCTCGGCAAGAAGTTCGAGGCCGCCAACCCGGGCACCAAGGTCACGTTCAACTTCGGTGGCAGCTCCGCCCTCGCCACCAGCATCAACTCGGGTGCCCCGGCGGACGTGTTCGCCGCCGCCAGCCCGGCCACCATGAAGACCGTCACCGACGCGGGCGGCGCCGGCGGTGAGCCGAAGACCTTCGTGAAGAACACCCTCACCATCGCCGTGCCCAAGGGCAACCCCAAGCACGTCGCGGGCCTGAAGGACCTCACCGCCCCCGGCGTGAAGGTAGCGCTGTGCGCAAAGGAGGTGCCCTGCGGCGCCGCCGCCCAGACCGCGCTGAAGGCCGCGGGCCTCAACCTCACCCCGGTCACCCTGGAGCAGGACGTCAAGGGCGCGCTCACCAAGGTCGAGCTCGGCGAGGTCGACGCCTCGCTGGTGTACAAGACCGATGTGCAGTCCGATGCTGCGAAGATCGACGGTGTGGAATTCCCCGAGGCCGACAAGGCCGTGAACGACTACCCGATCGCCCCGCTCGCCAAGGCGCCGAACAAGGACGGCGCCGCCGCCTTCGTCGCCTACATCCAGTCGCCCGAGGCCAAGCAGGTGCTGACCGCGGCGGGCTTCCAGGCGCCGTGAACAAGCGCACCACCGGCCGCGACGGCAGCCGTGCCGACGGCCGCGACGGCTCCGGGGACCAGGGCGCCCCGGCGACGGCAGGACCCGCGAGGGCCCTGCCGCGCCGCCGCCCGGGCACGCAGCGCGTCCCGGTCACGCTGCTGCTCCCGGCACTGCTCGGGCTGGCGTTCCTGGTCCTCCCGCTGGTGGGCCTGCTGGTCCGGGCGCCGTGGAGCGGCCTGTCCGAGCAGCTCACCAGCACGGCCGTCTGGGACGCCCTGCGGCTGTCGCTGTTCTGCGCGACGGCCGCCACCGCGGTCTCGCTGGTCCTCGGCGTCCCGCTGGCCTGGCTGCTCGCCCGCACCGAACTGCCCGGCCGGCGGGTGGTCCGGGCGCTGGTCACCCTGCCGCTGGTGCTGCCGCCGGTGGTCGGCGGTGTGGCGCTGCTGCTGGTGCTGGGGCGGCGCGGGATCGTCGGCTCCTGGCTGGACTCCGCCTTCGGCATCACGCTGCCCTTCACCACCACCGGGGTCGTGATCGCCGAGGCCTTCGTGGCGATGCCCTTCCTGGTGATCAGCGTCGAGGGCGCGCTGCGGGCAGCCGACCCCCGCTACGAGGAGGCCGCCGCGACCCTGGGCGCCTCCCGGCTGACCGCGTTCCGCCGGGTCACCCTGCCGATGATCGCCCCGGGGATCGCCGCCGGCGCCGTCCTGGCCTGGGCCCGGGCGCTCGGCGAGTTCGGCGCGACGATCACCTTCGCGGGCAACTTCCCGGGCCGCACCCAGACCATGCCGCTGGCCGTGTACCTGGCCATGGAGTCCGATCCGGAGGCCGCGATCGCGCTGTCGCTGGTCCTGCTGGCGGTCTCCGTCGCCGTCCTGGTCGGCCTGCGCGACCGCTGGATGTCGACCCCTTGACCCGACCCACGCCCTGAACCGCCCCCAAGCCCGAACCGGCCCCGAACCGAACGAACCACCCCGAACCGGCCCAGAACCGAACGAACCGGCCCCTGAACCGAGATGCAGAGCCGAAATGCAGAGCCGATGAGCACCCCGAGCCCCGCCCTGGACGCCCGCCTCCGGGTGGACCGCGCCGCGTTCACCCTCGACCTCGCGCTCGCCGCCGCCCCCGGCGAGGTGGTCGCGCTGCTCGGCCCGAACGGCGCCGGCAAGTCCACCGCCCTGCGCGCACTGGCCGGCCTGCTCCCGCTCACCGGCGGCCACCTGCGCCTGGACGGCCGCGTCCTGGAGGACCCGGCGCAGCGCCTGCACACCCCCGCCGAGGCGCGGCCGGTCGGCGTGGTGTTCCAGGACTACCTGCTGTTCCCGCACCTCAGCGCGCTCGACAACGTCGCCTTCGGCCCGCGCTGCCAGGGCCGTCCGAAACGCGAGGCCCGGGCCGAGGCCGCGGCCTGGCTGGACCGGATGGGCCTGGCCGAGCACGCCGCGGTACGTCCGGGCCGGCTCTCCGGCGGCCAGGCGCAGCGGGTGGCGCTCGCCCGGGCGCTGGCCGTCCGGCCCCGGCTGCTCCTGCTGGACGAGCCGCTGGCCGCCCTGGACGCCCGCACCCGGCTCGACGTGCGGGCTCAACTACGGCGCCATCTGGCGGAGTTCGAGGCGGTGGCGGTGCTGGTGACGCACGACCCGCTGGACGCCATGGTGCTGGCCGATCGGCTGGTGGTGATCGAGGACGGCCGGGAGGTGCAGTCCGGCAGCCCGGCGGAGGTCGCCCGGCGGCCGCGCACCGACTACATCGCCCGCCTGGTCGGACTGAACCTGTACCAGGGCCGGGCCGAGGGCCCCCAGGTCACCCTCCTGGACGGCACGGTCGTGGCCACCGCCGAGGAGCTGACCGGTCCGGCCTTCGTGGCCTTCCCGCCCTCCGCGGTGACCCTGTACCGGGAGCGGCCGCAGTCCAGTGCCCGCAACCTGTGGAAGGCCGAGGTCACCGGCCTGGACCTGCACGGAGACCAGGTGCGCGCCGAGCTGTCCGGGGAGCTGTCGATGGCCGCCGACCTCACCCCGGCCGCGGTCGCGGAGTTGGGGCTGGCGCCGGGGGCGGCGGTCTGGGCCTCGGTCAAGGCCGCCCAGACCCACGCCTACCCGGCCTGACCACGCAGCCGGCCTGACCGCGCAGCAGGCCTGACCGCGCAGCAGGCCGGGCCCGCCGGGGTCATTCCGACGGCTCGACGAACCCCGACTCGTACGCCGCGATCACCGCCTGGGTGCGGTCCCGCGCGCCGAGCTTCGCCAGCACGCTGCTGACGTGCGTCTTGACCGTCTGCACCCCGAGGAACAGTTGCTCGGCGATCTCCCCGTTGCTGAGCCCGCGCGCCATCAGCCGCAGCACTTCCGCCTCGCGCTCGGTCAGCGAGGCCCGGGTCATGGCGGCGCGGGCGGTGGGGTTGCCGTGCCCGGCCGCCAGGCGGCGGATCGCGGCCGGGAACAGCAGCGACTCGCCCGCCGCCACCAGCCGTACCGCGTGGGCGATCTCGGCCGGGCGGGAGCGCTTGAGCAGGAAGCCGTCGGCGCCCGCGCGCAGCGCCTGGTAGACGTAGTCGTCGTTCTCGAAGGTGGTCACCACCAGGATCCGCGGCGGCCGCTCCCCCGACCCGTCGGGGCGCAGCAGCTCGCGGGTGGCCGCCAGTCCGTCCAGGACGGGCATCCGGACGTCCATCAGCACCACCTGCGGGCGCAGCGCGCGGGCCAGGGCCACCGCCTCCGCGCCGTCGGCCGCCTCGCCGACGACCCGCAGGTCGCCCTGGGCCTCCAGGACGGCCCGCATCCCGACCCGGACCAGTTCCTCGTCATCGGCGAGCAGGATGTCGGTCGGGCCGGCCGCGCCCGCGGTCCGGCGGTCACCCGCAAGATCATTCGTCACGAGCCCAAGCGTAGGGGCAGCCGCACATGCAGCACCCACTCCCCACTGCAGTCCTGCGACGCCCCCGCCGTGGCCTCCCCGCCGAGCAGCGTGGCCCGCTCGCGGATGCCGCGCAGCCCCTTGCCGCCCTTGCGCGCCCCGGCGGCGGGATTTCGCGCCGCGACGCCCCCTCCGGCCGACATCGCGTTGGCGCAGCGCAGCTCCAACTGCCCGCCCCGGACGCCGATCCGTATGCTGATCGGCTCGCCGGGCGCGTACTTGAGCGCGTTGGTGACACCCTCCTGGACGATCCGGTAGGACTCGCGGGAGAGCACCCCGGGCAGCTTCCCCTCCGACAGGTCGACCAGCGCCTCGACCTGGCTGCCGGCCGCCCGCGCGGTGTCGAAGAGCACGGGCAGCTGGTCGACCCCGGGCTGCTCGGTGGCCGCTCCGCCGGCCGCCCCCGCCGGGCTCTCGCGCAGCAGGACGAGGGTGCGTTCGAGGTCCTCCATCGCCTGCCGCCCGGTCTCCTCGATGACTTCGAGCGCCTTGGCGACGAAGGCCGGGTCCCCCACCTCGCGCGCCGCTCCCGCCTGAAGGACCGTCACGGTCAGTGCGTGGCCGATGGAGTCGTGCAGCTCACGGGCCAACCGGTTGCGCTCCAGCAGCCGTTCGGCCCGCAGCTCCGCATCCGCCAGGCGCTCCGCCGGGGACGGCCCCAGCAGCCGTGCGGCCATGACGAGTTGCAGGCGCCCCGCCCACACCACCAGCCAGCCGTAGCCGATCGCCAGCGCCGGGGCGAGCGGGAGGTAGCACAGGGCGTGCGGCCCGGTCAGCAGGTTGAACGCCGGGGTGAGGCCCCAGACCATCGCGAAGCCGATCACCGAACCGAGCACCACCCGCCCGATCAGCCAGCCCGCCGTGCGCCGCCGGTCGGCCCAGGTACGGGAGGGCTCGACGGCGATGTCCTCCTCACGGTCGGGCACCAGCAGCAGCCGCGCCTGCACGCCCTCGGCCCGGCGAGCGGCCGGGATGAGCGCGACCAGCGCGAGCAGGACGGTGTCCAACCAGACGGCCCCCGCCAGGATCTCCCCCAGGCTCTTCTGGTACGTCCCCGGGTAGACCAGCAGGACCACGCCGGCGAAGATCCACCCGACCAGCAGGTGCAACAGTCGGGCGTAGGTGGCACCGGCCACCAGCGGCGCGAGGAGCCTGGGCAGCACGTACCCGGGCGCTCCGCCCCTGAGTCGTCCGATCCGAGACACGGTCATTCTTGGCACCGGGCCATCCTGCCAGGTCAACGCCCCTCCCGCGGCCCCCCGCGGGGGCGTCCCGATCTCCCTCCCGGGAGGGAGTCGCGTCCCCACCCCGGCGGGATCCGCCCACCGGCCCCGCTCCGGTCGAATGGAACCACCGTCCGGGGCACTGGCGGTGACCATCTGTGAGAAGGGAAGGGCGGCCGTGATCGAGATCCAGGGCCTGACCAAGGAGTACGACGGCCGACGGGTCGTCGACGACCTGTCGTTCGAGGTCCGGCCCGGCGTGGTGACCGGATTCCTCGGCCCGAACGGCGCCGGGAAGAGCACCACCATGCGGCTGATCCTCGGCCTGGACCGCCCCACCGCCGGGCACGCCCTGGTCGGCGGCCGCCCGTACGCCGAACTCACCACACCACTGCGGCAGGTCGGCGCGCTGCTGGACGCCCACGCCCTGCACGGCGGCCGGACGGCGCAGGGCCACCTGCGCTGGATCGCCGCGAGCAACGGCCTGCCGCAGCGGCGGGTCGGCGAGGTACTGGCCCAGGTCGGGCTGACGGAGGCGGCCGGGCGCCGGATCCGGGGCTTCTCGCTCGGGATGCGCCAGCGCCTCGGGGTGGCCGCGACGCTGCTCGGGGACGCGCCGGTGCTGCTGCTGGACGAACCGGTGAACGGCCTGGACCCGGAGGGTATCCGCTGGATCCGCACCCTGCTGCGCGACCTGGCGGCCGAGGGCCGGGCGGTGCTGGTCTCCTCCCACCTGATGACCGAAATGGCGCTCACCGCAGACCACTTGGTGGTGATCGGCCGCGGCCGGCTGCTCGCGGACGCCGCCACCTCCGAGTTCATCGACCGCCACGGCCGCACCCGGATCCGGGTCCGCGCCGTCGATGCGGCCAAGCTGGCCGCCCTGCTCGGCGGGGACGGCCACGGCCTGGACGCCGTCGAAGTCGACGGCGGCGCCTGGGAGGTGGCCGGCGCCGAACCCGAGCGGATCGCCGCGCTCGCCGCCGCCAACGGCGTGGTGCTGTACGAGATCGCGGTCCAACAGGACTCGCTGGAGGAGGCGTTCATGCGAATGACCGCCGACAGCGTCGAGTTCCGGGCGGAGGCCGCCGCATGAATTCGCCGTCGTACGCCGTCAACGCCGTCAACGCCTTCCGCGCCGAACGGATCAAGATCACCACGCTGCGCTCGCTCTGGCTGGCGCCGCTGCTCTCCGTCCTGCTCACCGCCGGGGTCACCGCGGCCGTCGGGGCGGCACTCGGCGACAAGGACCACCACATCACCGACGACCCGGGCGTCGGCATCTTCTACGGGCTCAACTTCGGCCAGGCGGTGCTGGTCGCCTTCGGCGTCCTGCTGATCGGCCAGGAGTTCAACACCCGGATGATCGACGTCTCGCTCGCCGCCGTCCCCCGGCGCGGTCGACTCTACGGCGCCAAGCTGGCGTTGGGCGCTCTGATCGGCCTCGGCGTAGGCGCGCTCGGCACGGCCGGCGCCTTCGCCGGGTACGCGGCCACCGTGCCCGCCGACTGGCACGGCCCCGCCTTCGCCCGCGCGGCCACGGCCGGGGTGCTGTACCCGGCGCTGCTGGTGGTGCTCTGCCTCGGACTGACCGCGCTGCTGGGCAATCTCACCGCCGCCATGGGCCTGTTGGCCCCGACCGTGTTCCTGCTCTCGCCGATGCTGGCCGGCCTGCCCGTGGCGCGCCACGTCTTCCAGTTCCTGCCCGACCGGGCCGGGCAGTACGCGCTGCGCTACGTCGACGACCCGCAGACCGCGTACGGGCACTGGACCGGACTGCTGATCATGGCGTTCTGGACGGCGCTGGCCGCCTACGGCGGTCTGCGGGCGATGCGGCGGGCCAAGTGACCGTTCGCGAAGGAGAGATGAAGATGGGCCTCGGCAACGCCCTGCGCGCCGAACGGATCAAGTTCACCACCCTGCCCTCGCAGTGGGCCGCCCCGCTGACCGCCCTGGTGCTCACAGTCGGCATCACCGCGGCCGTCAGCGCCACCGAGGGCGCCCCGGCTCCGGGCTCCGGCAAGGACCCGGCCAACATGATCTACTACGGCCTGCTGTTCGGCCACGTGGCCGTGGCCTGCGTCGGGATCCTGCTGATCGGGCAGGAGTTCAACACCCGGATGATCGACACCTCGCTCACCGCCGTCCCCAGCCGCAGCCGGCTCTACGGCGCCAAGCTCGCGCTCGGCGCCGGGCTGGGCCTGCTGCTGGGGCTGGCCTCGACGGCAGGCTCCTTCCTCGCCGTCGACGTCACCGCCGGCCTGGACCTCTCCACCCCGGGCCTGGCCCGCAGCTTCCTGGCCGGCGTGCTCTACCACCCGATGATGGTGCTGATCTGCCTCGGACTGACCGCGATGCTGGGCAACTTCAGCGCAGCACTCGGCCTGCTCACCCCGATGGTCTTCCTCGGCACCACCTGGCTGGGCGCGATCCCCGGCGTCCGCGAGGCCGGCCAGTTCCTGCCCGACCGGGCCGGCCTGTACGCGATGCGCACCCAGACCGAGCCGGGCATCCACTACGGCCACTGGACCGGACTGGCGATCATGGCGCTCTGGACTGCCGCGGCGGTGTACGGCGGCCGGCGGGCGATGCAGCGGCACCAGGCCTCGGGCGCCTGACGGCGGGCCGGCGGACAACGAACAACAAACAGCGAACAGATAACAGCGAACAGATGACAGATTTCGAAATCTGTCATCTGTTCGCTGTTATCTGTTACCCGCCACTCGCTACTAGCCCCCTACGGCCCGCCCCCTGCGGCCCGTCACCGCAGCGCCGGATGGTCCGCGATCACCGTGCAGCTGCCCGGCGCGATCTCCGTGAAGCCAGCGTCCTGGACCACCGGCAGCCCGCTGCGGACCAGTTCCTCCCACGCCTCCGGCGAGGCCGTCCGAACCGCCAGCGCGAAACCCGCCTCCGCCCACTCCTTGCGCTGCGCGTCGTCCAGCCGCCACCAGGCCAGCTGGGCGGCGTGCCCGGTCTGCGCCATCGTCTTACCCGCACTCATCTCCAGCTCCGGATTGAGCCACAGCACCGGCAGCCCCGGCTCGGGCACGCCGACCTCAGCCGTCTCCTCCAGATCCGTCCCGGAGACCTGGAGCTTGGCGAGCTCCTTCGGCCAGCCGTCCAGCGGAATCGGCGGGAACACCCGCACCTCCGCCTCGCTCCCCCGCACCGTGACGCCCGGCAGCTCCCCGGCCCGGCGCCACTCCCCACCCCGGGCCCGCCGGACCACCTTGCGGATGCGGGCGTCCTCCCAGGCCGTGACCTGCTCCGCCCACTCGCCCTCCGCCTCGGTCACCCGGGGGTCGGCGAGCAGCGTGAGCACCGCCCGCGCCGAGGTCTCCAGCGCGTCCGTCCGCCCCGGCGGCGTGGCCTTCTCCAGCCGGACGACCAGCGGCAGCACGTACTGCGGCCGCGCGTCACGACCCTCGGGTGCGGGAGCGTCCCCGGTGCCAGGTACGCCGCCGGGAGCGTCGTCGGGCGCGGAAACGGGGGCCGGGGCATCGAACGGAGAAGTCACCCGTCCAGCATGCCAGCCCCACCGACCCCCGCCTCGGCCCGCCCCCGGCTCAGCGCAGCCGCTGCCGCAGCTCGTCCACCGCCGCCCGGATGCCCGCGCTGTACACGTCCTCCGGCAGCGCGTCCAGGCTCCGCACCGCTCGTTCGAGCTGTTCGCGCGCCAGGTCCGGCTCGCCGAGCTTGAGGTGGTCCGAGGCCAGGTTGAGGTGCAGCGAGGGATAGAAGGCACGCACCTGGAGGGCCGACTCGTACGTCTGGGCGCGCTCGGCGGTCAGCGAGTCGGCGGCCGCGAGGGCCCGCCGGTCCCACTCCAGCTCGGCTCGCGGGTCGTCCTGCAAGTCGGCCAGATAGTGCGCCAGGACGCAGCGGTGGAACACGTCCCGCTCGCCCAGCGCCTCCCACAGCGCCTCGAAGCTGGCCCGCGCCTCGGCCGTCCGCCCGCGCTGCGCCGCCTGCACGCCGTCCAGCCCGAGCGCGACCCGGGCCAACCCCGGCTCGTCCCCGCCCGACTCCCCCGAGGACGGACCGGACGCACCCGCACCACCGAACGAACCGGATACGCCGGACACACCAGACACATCGGACACATCGGACATGCCCGCAGCCTAGCCGCCCACCCGCCGCCGCGCCCGGCCCACCGGAAGGCCCTCCGGCCGACGCCCGCTCAGCGCCGGTACCCGCGCTGCGGGTCCCGCTCCTCAGCGTCCTCGTACATCAGGAACCACCCCTCCGGGTGCGTCGCCGCCAGCAGCAGTTCGGTGCGCTGTTCCGCGCCCAGATCCGGGTCCCCGTCGTCCGGCCCGTACACGCCGAACAGCTCGTCGTGGCAGCCGTCCCAGTCGTAGTCGTACAGGTCGGCCGGCAGATCGCCCATCATGTCGGCCACCGACTCGGGCTGGGAGCCCAGCAGCGCCCGGGCGTCCACCAACGCCATCCGCAGCGCGATCTCCTCGGCCAGGCAGCGCGGCAGCGGCCACTCGCCGAGTGCGAGGTCGTCGGCCAGGTCGTCGAAGGCCCGGGCCAGCGAGCGGCGCCAGCCCCGGTGGAGGCGCCAGGTGCGCTGGGGCAGCCGGGCGAAGACCGTCCAGTCGGTGTCCTCGGCCTCGACCACCGGGTCGTCCCCGTGCTCGTCGAGGTCGTCGTACGCGGCGTCACCCAGGCCGATCAGCTGGGCGTGCAGCAGGCAGGCGGTGCGCGGGGTGAGGGTCCAGTCGGCGCCCGCGCCGCCGTCCTCGTCCTCGCCGTCCAGCGGGAACAGCTCGGCGAAGTCCGGCGTGAAGTCCTCGGTGACGCTGATCTCCAGGGTGCCGCCGATCGCCTCCACACCCGGGATGGCGGCCACCAGCCGGTCGGGGTGCAGCAGCGCGCCGAGCGCCGCGTTGGCGTCCTCGGCCACCTCGCGCAGCAGTTCCCGGCGCTGGCCGGCCGGGTCGATACCCTCGAAGTCCAACTCCTCGACGGCCCTGATCGCGGCCGCGCGCAGCGCCGGCCAGTCGGTGATCCGCAGGCCCAGCACCACCGTCGCCTCGATCTCCGGCGCGTCGGAGTACTCCGCCGCGCCCGGCCCCTGTGGATGATCGCTTCGCTCGCCCATGGGGCTACGGTACGGCTTTTCGGCCGCCCGATCACCGGTCTGAACCAGCTTCGCGAAGCCTTCTCGGCCACGGCCCGGCCGCGCCTCTGTCACTCGGAGGCACGACCCGGCAGGATGGGCGCCATGGCTGACATCAACGAGTACGGCGGCGGGCAGGGCCCGAACGCCGACGTCCTGGTCGTGACCACCAACGACATCCCCGGTTTCCGGGTCGACCGCGTGATCGGCGAGGTCTTCGGACTGACCGTGCGCAGCCGCAACATCGGCAGCCAGATCGGCGCCGGGCTGAAGTCGCTGATCGGCGGTGAGCTGCGGGGTCTGACGAAGACCCTGGTCGAGAGCCGCAACGAGGCGATGCAGCGGCTGATCGAGCAGACCAGGGCGCGCGGCGGCAACGCGGTGCTGATGATGCGCTTCGACGTGACGGAGGCGGCGGACGTGGGCACCGAGGTCTGCGCCTACGGCACCGCCGCGGTGGTCTCGCCGATCGCCTGAACCGCCGCCGGCGGGCCGCGGCAACGCGGCGTCGATGATGCGCTTCGACGTGACCGAGGCGGCGAACGTGGGCACCGGGAACAGCCGCCGACCCCTAGATGTTTCACCCGCGTGACTGTTTACGGTGCAACCAATAGCGTCCCGCGGCTTCCCGACGGACAGCGGCCCGACGCCCCGCAGCGGCGCGTGGACGTCCTGGTGGTGGGCGCCGGGCAGGCGGGCCTGTCCGCCGCCTACCACCTGCGCCGCCGCGGCTTCGCCCCCTTCCGGGAGGGAGCCGACGGCGGCTTCGTCGTGCTCGACGCCAACGCCTCCCCCGGCGGCGCCTGGGCGCACCGCTCGCCGTCCCTGCGGATGGCCACCGTGCACGGCTTCCACGACCTCCCGGACGCCGAGCTCCCGCCGACCGATCCGGAGGCCCCCGCGCGCGAGGTGGTGCCGGGGTACTTCGCCACGTACGAGGCCCGGCACGCGCTCCCGATCGTGCGCCCGGTCGCGGTCCGCGCGGTGCGTGCCGAGTCCGAGCGCCCCGACTCCCGCCTGCTGGTCGAGACCGACCGGGGCACCTGGTCCGCCCGCGCGCTGATCAACGCCACCGGCACCTGGACCCGCCCCTTCCTCCCGCACTACCCGGGCCACTTCGCGGGCCGTCAGCTGCACTACGCCGACTACCACGGCCCCGAGGAGTTCGCGGGCCGACGCGTCCTGGTGGTGGGCGGCGGCGCCTCGGCGATCCAGGTGCTGTCGGAGGTGGCGGCGGTGGGCGAGACGGTCTGGGGCACCCGCTCCGAACCCGTCTACCACGAGGGCCCGTTCACCCCCGAGTACGGGCGCGCCGTGGTCGCCGAGGTCGAGGAGCGGGTCCGCCAGGGCCTGCCCGTACGCAGCGTGGTGAGCGTGACCGGCCTCGGCCCCTCGGTCGCCTACCGGCGCGCCGAGGAGTTGGGCGCGCTGCACCGCCGGCCGATGTTCGACCGGCTCACCGAACACGGGGTCGCTTGGGGCGAGCAGGAGGTGGCGGTGGACGCGATCGTCTGGGCGACCGGCTTCCGCCCCGAGGTCGGCCACCTCGCGCCGCTCGGCCTGCGCTCCCCCGGCGGCGGCATCGCGCTCACCGGGACCCGCGCCACCGCCGACCCGCGCGTCCACCTGGTCGGCTACGGCCCCTCCGCCAGCACCGTCGGCGCCAACCGGGCCGGGCGCGCAGCCGTCAACGACCTGGTCAAACTACTCGGGGACCCGGCGAAGGAGCTCACCACCGTCTGAGGCGCCACAGCGGCTCAGCGGTCGTAGTCGACCGTCACCCGGTCGGTGAGCGGACGGGCCTGGCAGGTGAGGACGTAGCCGGCCGCCAGCTCCTTCTCCTCCAGCGCGAAGTTGCGGCGCATCTCCACCTCGCCCTCGGTGACCAGGGCGCGGCAGGTGCCGCAGACCCCGCCCTTGCAGGCGAAGGGCAGGTCGGGGCGGGAGCGCTGGGCGCCGTCCAGGATCGAACGGTCGCGCGGGAGGGTGAGGGTGCTGCCGCGGCCGTCGAGGACGACGGTGACCTCGCTGCGCTCGCCGGGCGCGCCCTCGGCGTCGCCGTCCGCGCGGTCCCAGTCCTCGTCGCGCTCGGCGAGCGGCTCGTCCTCGGCGTGGAACAGCTCCTGGTGCACCCGCTCGCCCGGCACCGCCAGCTCGGCGAGCAGCTCCTTCGCCCCGGCGACCATGCCGAACGGGCCGCACAGCCACCAGTGCCCGACGCCGGCGACGTCCACCAGCGCCGCGAGCAGGGCCCGGACCCGCTCCGGGTCCAGCCGGCCGCTGAGCAGTTCGGCGTCCCTGGTCTCCCGGGACAGCACGTGGACCAGCTGGAAGCGGCCGAGGTAGCGGTCCTTCAGGTCGGCCAGCTCGTCCGCGAACATCACGGTGTCACTGCGCCGGTTGCCGTAGAGCAGGGTGACGGTGGAGCGGCGGTCGGCGGCCAGCACGGAGGCGGCGATCGACAGCATCGGGGTGATGCCGGAGCCGGCCGCGAGCAGCACGTGGTCGGCGGGGAGGCCGAGTTCGGGGGTGAACAGGCCGGACGGGGTCAGCACCTCCACCTCCTCGCCGGGCCGGGCCTCACGCACCAGCCAGCGCGAGAACAGCCCGCCGGGCACCTCCCGGACGGCGATCCGCAGCGGGCCGCCGACGGGGGCGCAGATCGAGTACGAGCGGCGCTCGTCGGCGCCGTCCACCACCTTGCGCAGGGTCAGGGTCTGCCCGGGGCGGAAGGCGTACTCGGCGGCCAGGCCGTCCGGCACCGCGAAGGTCACCGCCACGGCGTCGTCGCAGAGCCGCTCCACCCGGTCGATCGGCAGCCGGTGGAAGCTCGGGCGCCGGGCGGGGCGCACGGTGTCCGTGGCGGAGGTGCCGGACGTGGCGGACGCGGCAGGGGTGGCTGCGGGAGAGGCGGCGGGCATTCAGATCTCCTTGACGCGTTCGAAGGGCTCACGGCAGGCGCGACAGCGCCAGAGCGCCTTGCAGGCGGTGGAACCGAAGCGGGACAGCTCCTCCGTGTCGGTGCCGCCGCAGAGCGGGCAGGGCACGGGGGCCACGGCTCCGATGCGGGTGGACCCGAGGGTCAGCGGCACCGGACCGGCCCCGGCGGCGCCGACGGCCGAGGCCGGGCGCGGCGGGGCGATGCCCGCCTCGGCGAGCTTGCGGCGGCCCTCCGCGGTGATCAGGTCGGTGGACCACGGCGGGTCCAGCCGCAGCCGCACCCGGACGTCCAGGTACCCGGCCGCGCGCAGCCGGCGGTCGACGTCGGCGGCCATTTCGGCGACGGCCGGGCAGCCCGAGTAGGTCGGGGTCAGCCAGGCGGTCACCGCGCCGCCGGCGCCGTCCACCTCGACCTCGGCCAGCACGCCCAGGTCGGCCAGGGTGAGCATGGGCAGTTCCGGGTCCGGGACGGCCGCGGCGACCGACCAGGCCAGGTCCCGGGTGGTGGTCACGGTGTCCGTCACCACGTCGCCCCCGGGTGTGCGCGGGCCAGCACCTGCAGTTCGGCCAGCAGCGGGCCGAGCGCCTCGGTGTGCACCCCGTCCCGGCCGGCCCGGCCGAGCACGGTGGCCAGCGGCGGGACGTCCGGCACCGTCAGCCCGGCCTCGGCGATGACGGCGCCGAGCGAGCGCAGCACCGGTTCGCGCAGCTCCGCCGGGTCGGCGCCCACCCGAAGCTCCGCCGGGTGCCCGGTGAACAGTTCCTCCAGCAGCGGCCAGACCGCGTCCAGCCCGGCCTGCATCCGCTCCGCCGAGTACGGTGTTCCGTCGCCGAGGCGCAGCGTCCAGGCGCTGGCGTACTCGCGGTGGTAGGCCAGCTCCTTGACGCCCCGGGTGGCGACCGCGGCCAGCACCGGGTCGGGGTGCGCGCTCAGCGCCTCGTACAGGGCACCGCGGGCGGTGGCGAACAGCAGCAGCCGGGCGATCGAGTACGCGAAGTCGCCGTTCGGGGTCTCCACCAGGCGGACGTTGCGGAACTCGTGCTCCTCCCGCCAGTACGCCAGGTCGTCCTCGGTGCGGCCGGAGCCGTCCGCCTGCCCGGCCCGGGTGAGCAGCAGCCGGGCCTGGCCGAGCAGGTCGAGGCCGAGGTTGGCGAGCGCGACCTCCTCCTCCAGCTCGGGCGCCCGGGTGCACCACTCGATCAGCCGCTGGGCGAGGATCAGGGCGTCGTCGCCGAGCATCTGGCAGTAGTCGGCGAGGTCGGCGCCGTCCAGGCCGGCGGGCAGGGCGGTGTCCACGCCGAGCAGCGGGTCGGCGAAGCCCGTCCCGTACGCCCAGCGGCCCTCGCCCTCGGGGCCGGGCGTGGCATCGACGAGGCTGAGGTAGACGTGGTCGTCCTCGGTGGCGGACGTGGTGTGGTCGTGCACGGTGGCTCCCCCGTCAGATGTGCGGGACATCCTCGGGGATGTCGTAGAAGGTCGGGTGGCGGTAGACCTTGTCGCCGCTGGGCTCGAAGAACGGGTCGCGCTCGTCCGGGGTGGAGGCGGTGATCGCGTCCGAGCGGACCACCCACAGGCTGACGCCCTCGTTGCGGCGGGTGTACAGGTCGCGGGCGGCGAGCAGGGCCATCCGGTCGTCGCTGGCGTGCAGCGAGCCGACGTGGACGTGGTTCAGGCCGCGCCGGGGGCGCACGAACACCTCGTACAGCGGCCAGCCGGCCTTGGACTCAGCCGGGGACTCAGCCTTGGGCTCGGTCACTTTCCGTTCTCCTGTTCGGTGTGCTGCTCGGCGGCTGCGGTCTGTTCGGCGGCGCGCTTGGCGGCGTAGGCGACGGCCGCCTCGCGCACCCAGGCGCCGTCCTCGTGAGCGGCCCGCCGACGGTCGATCCGCTGGGCGTTGCAGGGGCCCTGGCCGTGGATGACCCTGGTCAGCTCGGACCAGTCCGGCTCGCCGAAGTCCCAGCCGCCGCGCTCCTCGTTCCAGCGCAGCTCGGGGTCGGGAAGGGTGACGCCCAGGTGCTCGGCCTGCGGGACGGTCATGTCGACGAAGCGCTGGCGCAGCTCGTCGTTGGTGTGGCGCTTGATCCGCCAGGCCATCGAGCGGGCGGTGTTCGGCGAGTCGGCGTCCGAGGGGCCGAACATCATCAGCGACGGCCACCACCAGCGGTCGACGGCGTCCTGGACCATCCGGCGCTGCGCCTCGGTGCCGCGCATCAGGGTCATCAGGAGCTCGTAGCCCTGGCGCTGGTGGAAGGACTCCTCCTTGCAGATCCGCACCATCGCGCGGGCGTACGGACCGTAGCTGCAGCGGCAGAGCGGGACCTGGTTGCAGATCGCGGCGCCGTCCACCAGCCAGCCGATCACGCCGACGTCGGCGAAGGTGAGGGTGGGGTAGTTGAAGATCGAGGAGTACTTCTGGCGGCCGCTGATCAGCTTCTCGGTGAGCTCGGCGCGGTCGACGCCGAGGGTCTCGGCGGCGGCGTAGAGGTAGAGGCCGTGGCCGGCCTCGTCCTGGGCCTTGGCGAGCAGGATCGCCTTGCGGCGCAGCGAGGGGGCCCGGGTGAGCCAGTTGCCCTCGGGCTGCATGCCGATGATCTCGGAGTGGGCGTGCTGGGCGATCTGGCGGATCAGGGTGGCCCGGTAGGCGTCGGGCATCCAGTCCCTGGGTTCGATCCGCTGCTCGGCGGCGACCACCGCCTCGAAACGGTCCTCCGGTGTCTGCGCGGGGACCGGCTCGGCCACCTCTGCTGTCACCACGGGCCCCTCTCCTGTTTCCTGCATCGGCTGTTTACTGCTTCGGCATTCCCTGCGTCGACGCCGAGCACCAACCGACTGACCGTTCGGTCGGTCCCATTCTGCGCGGTGGGGAGGAGGGATGGCAAGGGATGGCAAGGGACGGCGAGGGGCGGCGACGTACAGGCGGGACGACTGTGGGCGCGCGCCGGGTGTGGACAGGCGCAGAAACAGATAACAGCTGACAGAATCTGAAATCTGTCAGCTGTTATCTGTTAGCCGTGTTCTGTTAGCTGTGGCCTGTTAGCCGTCTCCTGTCAGGTCGCCCCCCGCCAGCTCGGCTCATCCCTCCCCGCGGTCCCGCAACCGTGGCAGCGGCACCGCGAGCAGCGCCGCCAGCAGCGCGATCCGCGGAGCGAGCTCGTCCAGCCGGATGTACTCGTGCCGGGCGTGGGCGCCGGCACCCACCGCACCGAAGCCGTCCAACGTCGGCAGTCCGCGCGAACCCGGCAGGTTGGTGTCCCCGGCCCCGCCCGCCGGGGCGCCGTCCAACTGCTGCCCGAGCACCGCGGCGAGCGAACGCACGTGCCGCAGCAGCGGGTTGCCGGTCCGCTCGGGCCAGGCCGGGCGGCTGGACAGCACCTCCGTCCGCACCCGGGCGCCCGGGCGCAGCGCGGTCAGCCGGGCGAGGTTGTCCAGCGTACGGCGCTGCGCCTCCGCGGTGGCGAACCGCAGGCCGAGCTCCGCCTCGGCCCGACCGGCCACCACATTGGCCCGCGAACCCCCGCTGATCCGACCGGCGTTGAGCTCGGTACCGGGCTGGCCCGCGAGTCCGCGGACGAGCACCAGCTGGTCGACGAGCTCGTCCACCGCCGACACCCCGTCGTGGGCGTCGTTGCCCGCGTGGGCCTCCCGCCCGGTCACGGTGAGCCGGACCCGGGTGCTGCCGCGCCGCGCGGTCTTCAGCCGGCCGTCCGGATGCGGGGGCTCCAGCCCCAGCGCCGCCGCCGCCCCGCGCAGTTGGCGCTCGACCAGGCGACGCCCGTCCGGGCTGCCGACCTCCTCGTCGGAGACCACGACCAGCCGCACGGTGCGGTGCGGCCGCTCCCCCAGGTCCGCGAGCAGCGCCAACGCGCCCTCCAGGATGGCGAGTCCGCCCTTCATGTCGACCACGCCGGGCCCGGTGAGCCGCCCGTCCTGCTCGGCCACCGGCCAGTCGGCCAGGGTGCCGACCGGCCAGACGGTGTCGTGGTGGCCGACGATCAGCAGATGCGGCAGCGTCTCGTCGCGCCCCTCCCACTCCAGGACGAGATGGTCACCGGCTGGCCCGGGTTCGCGGCGGGCAGTGGCCCCGGTGGCCCGAAAGCCAGCCGCCAACTCCTCGGCCAGTGCGTCGAGTCTGGGCGCGTCCCCGCTCGGCGACTCGATCCGCGCCAAGTCGGCGCAGCGCCGCCGGACGGCACCGGCGAGGGTACGGGCACGGGCGCTGAGCGCCTGCGGCAGGCCGGGCAGCGCCGCAGTGGCACCGGCAGCGGCGGACTTGGCCGTCGCGGAGGTGCTGGAAGTACTGGAAGCCGCAGAAGTGGCGGACTTGGCAGGCGTGGCAGACGTGACGGTAGCGGAAGCGGTTCCGGGCGCGGTTCCGGGCACAGTACCGGAAGCGGCAGCGGCACCGGCGGCGACCACGAGGGCCTCGCCGTCGGCGGCGGCGGGAACAGTCACCGGTACGCGGTCGGGTTCGGCGGCGGCACCCGGCGCGGCCGGCGACCCGACGATCTGGGGACTCAACGCTCGCCTCCGCGGCCGCCGCCGGTATTCAGCGGCCGTACCGGCCGACCGCTCCCGCCCGGGTGCCAGGCCCGCCCGGACCGCACCGGTCGGCCGGGATGATTCACGGCCGGTCGGAACGGCCAGTCTGGCCCAAGTGCGGTGGAACGGCTGGGCGGCGTGCTTGGCATTGCGTCCTCCTCGCTCGATCCGGTGCCCCGGTCCGCCCGGAGCCCCGTACACGGCGGTCTCCTGGCAGCGGGCGCGGAAGCCGGACCGCCGCAGGGAAGCCGAGATGTGAGCCTAGAAGAACCGTTCGGTTTCCTGCGAGGTGGCCCTGCTCCCAGCGTGCCGGTACCGGCCCCAACCTGGCACGCCCGTCGGACAACGGCGACGGGCGCTCGGCGCGCGGGCCCGGATCGGCACGCGGGCGCGGTCGCCGGATCGCGCCCATCTCCACCATGGACCTGCCGCCCGGGTTCGGCAGCGCAAACCGCCAAGGCACGGCATTTCCAGGCCGGATGGGTGACAGCGGCTCAGCAGGCGGTACGAACCGGGGGCACGCGGCGGCTCAGGGAAGCCCGTCGCGACGCCCGGCCTGACGTCCGGGGAACATCCGTGTGAACACCGTCCGGCACTGCGCCCCACCCCGCCCTCGCGCGCGCCCGTCGTCAGGCACCGTCCCCGACCACCCCCGCATCCCGTGCGAGCAGCGCGGCCTGGACCCGGTTGCCCACGCCGAGCGCGGTCAGGATCCGACTGACGTGCGCCTTGACGGTGCTCTCCCGCATCCCCAGCACGCCCGCGATCTCGGCGTTGGACAGCCCGTCGGCGAGTTCGCGCAGCACGTCGGTCTCACGCGGGGTGAGCCCGGCGACCCGGCTGCGGGCGGCGACCGACCGGGGCGCGCCGACCCGGTGGTATCGGTCGATCAGCCGTCGCGCGGCCGCCGGGTGCAGCATCCCCTGGCCCCCGGCGACCACGTGGACGGCCCGGGCGATCTCGGCGGGCGGGGTGTCCTTGAGCAGGAAGCCGTCGGCCCCGGCCGCGAGCGCCTGGTACACGTACTCGTCCAGGTCGAAGGTGGTGAGCGCGATCACCCGCGGGCCGTCCGGCAGTTCGCGCAGCCGCCGGGTGGCGGCGATACCGTCGAGCCGGGGCATCCGGATGTCCATCAGCGCGACGTCGATCCGGTGGCCGCGGGCGAGCTCGACGGCCTGCAGCCCGTCGGCGGCCTCGGCGACCACGGTCAGGGCCGGGTCCTGGGCGAGGAGGTCGACCAGACCGAGGCGAACCAGCGCGTCGTCGTCGACCACCATCGTGCGGATCATGAGGCGTCCTTGGGCTGCGGGATCGTTGGCTCCGGGGGCGGCGGCTGCGGGACCGATGGTTCCTGGGCCAGCGGCTCCGGGGGCGGTGGCTCCGCGATCGGTGGCTCCGCGGTCGGTGGCCGCGGGGTCGGAGCACCGCCGGGGGCGGGGAACGGCTGCGGCGGGCGGTCCGGCGCGGGCAACCGGACGGAGAGCCGGAAGCCGCCGGCGGCGTCCGGGCCCGCGTCGAGGTGACCGCCCAGTGCGCCGACCCGTTCACCGAGTCCGACCAGGCCGTACCCGCCGCCGATGCCGGACCCGTTCGGCGACGCCCCGCCCGGACCGTTGCGGACCTCGACGGTGGTCGCGGGCCCGCCGTAGCCGACCCGGACGGTGACGGGCGCGGCGTGCGCGTACTTGCGGGCGTTGGTCAGCGCTTCCTGGACGACCCGGTGGACGGCCAGCCGGTGGGTGGTCGGTACGGCCTCCGGGTCGCCGGAGACGGCGAGTTCGACCTGCTGCCCGGCCTGGATCGCCTCGCCGACCAGCTCGGTCAGGTCGCGCAGGGCGGGCGCCGGGACACGGGTCGTCCCGGTCGGCCCGGGCCGCTCGTCCTCGGCGGCGGGCCACTCCGGCGGGTCGGCACGCAGGGCGCCGAGGACGTCGCGCAGGTCGTCGAGCGAGCGGGCGGCGGCGGTGCGCAGCAGTTCGAGGCGGTGGGTGAGCCGGTCCGGGTCGGCGGCGGCGGTCCCGGCGCGGGCCTGGTCGCGCAGCACCCCGGCGTGCAGCACCAGCAGACTGAGGCGGTGGGCCAGCACGTCGTGCATCTCCCGGGCGATCCGGGCGCGTTCGGCGGATCTGGCCTGCTCGGCACGCAACTCCCGCTCGCGGCGCAGCGTTTCGACCTGTTCGTGCAGGGTGCGGATCAGCACCCGGCGGCCGTGCAGCCACAGCCCGACGGACAGGACGGCGGCCTGGACGAGGAGTTGGGAGCCGATGGTGCCCGCCCAGCCGACCAGCGAGTCGGCGCCGGTCGCGCTGAGTACCGCAATCGCCGCGCCGCCGACCACTGCCGGTGCGATCCGCCCGAGGGAGGCGAGGTAGTAGACGCTGAACAGAGCCGGGAAGGCCCGGTTGAACAGGCCGCCGGTGAGCACCGGCAGGACGGCGGAGGCCACCGGGTAGCGGCGGGCGAACAGCAGGGACAGCGCGGCGAGCGCGGCCATGGCCGTCCGAGGCAGGCGCAGCGGGCTGTCGGTGTTCAGCCACTGGACGAGACCCTCCTCCACGGTGAGGGCGAGGACGCCGAGCAGCAGCAGTGTGTCGGTCCAGGGCCGGCGGTCCGGGCCGAACCAGCCGAGCAGGCCAGTGCGCATCAGGCTCCTCCCCTCCCGCCTCGTCCGTCCGCCTGTCCGTCTGCCTGTCCGTCCATTCGCTCGCTCGATGCTAGGGCGGGCGGCGACGCGGCGCTCCCGTCTCCCGGGTAGCCGCACCCTCGACTTTGGTCGGGGGGCGATGCCGCTCTCCGGCCGATTCCGGGCCCGCCCGGTCTCCCTAGCGTCGACGGCATGACGAACGGACAGCTCCTCCACCGCCCCGACTCCCTTCCGCCGCAGACCAGTTCGCACGGCGCACTCGACTCGCCGTCCGGCGGGGACCACCTGCTGTTCCTCGCCGAGGCGCTGCGCACCTTCCACGACACCGGCGCGCTGGCACCGAGCGGCGCGGAGCTGGTGAACGCGCTGGTGGTGCCGGCGACCAGCCGTCCGAACCGGCCGATCTCGGTGCTGGAGGTAGGCGCCGGGACGGGGGCGGTGACCCGGCGGCTGGCCCAGGTACTGCGCCCCGGCGACCGGCTGCACGTGGTCGAGGCGAACCCGCGGTTCGCCGAGCGGCTGCGGGAGGACCCGGCCCTGGCGGCGCGCCGACCGGGGGTGGGGCTGCGACTCTCGGCCTGCCGAGTGGAGGAGCTGCCGGAGGCGGGAGTCGAGGCCGCGGGGGCCGAGGTCGCGGGGGCCGCCCCGGGCTCCGAGGAGCGGTACGACGTGATCGTGTCCGGCCTGCCGTTCACGAACTTCGAGCCGACCCAGGTCCGGGACCTCCTCAACCTCTACCTACGGCTGCTGGCGCCCGGCGGGGAGCTGACCTACTTCGGCTACCTCGGCACCACGACGGCACGCACGCTCACCTCCGGGCCCCGCCGGGTCGCCCGCCACCGGGTGGTGGCACGGCTGCTGCGACGCTTCGAGGCGACGTACGGGCTGGGCGAGCGCACGGTGTGGCGCAACCTGCCGCCCGCCCGGGCCTACCTGCTGCGCTCGCCGGGCGGACGGCAGGACTGGGCGCCGACCCCGGCCCCGCCCGCCTCCGCCACTGCCCCTGCCCTCGCCCTTGCCCTCACTCCGGAGCCCGATCCGAACAGATGACAGTCGACAGATTTCAGATGACAGATAACAGACGACAGCGAACAGATTTTGAAATCTGTTCGCTGCCATGCCATAGTGAGACCCGGGTCACACCACCCGCCCCCCGGCGCCACACCCGTCCCTGGAGTACTCATGGCCTCGACCACCCGCCCCGCACAGCGCGCGCTCGGCACCTCCGGGCCCGTCACCTCCGCCCTCGGCCTCGGCTGCATGGGCATGTCCGACCTCTACGGCCCGGCCGACGAGGCCGAGAGCATCGCCACCATCCACGCCGCCCTGGACGCCGGAGTCACCCTCCTCGACACCGGCGACTTCTACGGCATGGGCCACAACGAGCTGCTGATCCACGAGGCACTGCGCGGCCGCGACCGCGAGAGCGTGCAGATCAGCGTGAAGTTCGGCGCCCAGCGCGACCCGAACGGCCAGTGGCTCGGCTACGACGCGAGCCCGGCGGCCACCAAGACCGCGCTCGCCTACACCCTGCGCCGCCTGCGCACCGACCACATCGACATCTACCGCCCGGCCCGCCTCGACCCCAAGGTGCCCATCGAGGAGACCGTCGGCGCCATCGCCGACCTGGTGAAGGCCGGTTACGTCCGCCACATCGGCCTGTCCGAGGTGGGCGCCGACACCCTGCGCCGCGCCTCCGCCGTCCACCCGATCAGCGACCTGCAGATCGAGTACTCGCTGCTCTCCCGCTCGATCGAGGCCGCCGTACTGCCCGCCGCCCGTGAACTCGGCATCGGCATCACCGCGTACGGCGTGCTCTCCCGCGGCCTGCTCAGCGGCCACTGGGACCAGGACCGCCCGCTGGCCGGCACCGACTTCCGCGGCCAGAGCCCGCGCTTCCAGGGCGACAACCTGACCCACAACCTCACGCTCGTCGAGGCGCTGCGCCAGGTCGCCACCGCCAAGGGCGCGAGCGTCGCCCAGGTCGCCATCGCCTGGGCCGCCTCGCGCGGCGAGGACATCGTCCCGCTGATCGGCGCCCGTCGCCGGGAGCGCCTGACCGAGGCCCTCGGCGCGCTGGACGTCACGCTGACCGCAGAGGACCTCGCCGCCATCGAGGCGGCCGTCCCCGCCGGTGCCGCCGCTGGCGACCGGTACGCTGCCGCGCAGATGGCGAACCTGGACAGCGAACGCTGACCAGCGGAAACCTCCGCACCACCTGACCGCACGACCCTAAGGACGGCCCTCCCCGTGACCACGGACACCGCACTCACCGCCGAGCAGATCCTGATCGCGGCGGAGGAGGTCCTGCGTCGGTTCGGCCCGGCCAAGGCCACCGTCGTGGACGTCGCCCGCGACCTCGGCGTCAGCCACAGCAGCGTCTACCGCCACTTCCCCAGCAAGGCCGCCCTGCGCGAGGCGGTCACCCAGCGCTGGCTCGACCAGGCGCACCACGAGCTGGAGACCATCTCGACCGACGCCGGCGGCGCGGCCGAGCGTCTCAAGCGCTGGCTGAGCACGCTGTTCGCGGCCAAGCGGAAGAAGGCGCTGGACGATCCGGAGCTGTTCGCCACCTACATGGTGCTGGTCGACGAGAACAGCGGCACCGTGGCGGCGCACATCGACACCCTGGTCAAGCAGATCGCGCAGATCGTCCAGGACGGCATCGACGGCAAGGAGTTCAAGCTCGCCCACGTCCTCACCACCTCCCGCGCGGTCTTCGACGCCACCGCCCCCTTCCACGACCCGGCCTATGCGCCCACCTGGTCCGAGCCGGCCGCGGACGAGCGCTTCGAGGCCGTCTGGAAGCTCGTTCTCGGTGGCCTGAAGGCGAAGTGACGCAGATCATCGGGTCCAGGCGCCGGCGTCCGGAGTGAAATCCGGTCGCCGGCGCCTCGGCCGTCGGGCAGACTGTCGCACACAGTTGATCTCACTTGGAGGATGACATGCGTGCGGCCGGCCCGGTCCTGGACAGCCTGCGGGGGCTCGCCCTCGGCGACGCCTTCGGCGACCGCTGGTTCTCGGTCCCGGCCGACGAGACGTCCGCCGCCCTGGCCGCCCGGCTGGCCCGCCCGGCGCCCTGGCACTGGACCGACGACACCGCGATGGCCCTCGTCCTGGTCCGCCACCTGACCACCCGCGGCGAGGTCCGACAGGACGCGCTGGCCGAGGAGTTCGCGGCGGAGTACACCCGCGAGTACGCACGCAAGTACGGTCCCTCGATGCACCGGGTGCTGCGCGGGATCGGCTCCGGCGGGGACTGGCGCGCCATCACCTCGGGCCAGTTCGAGGGTCAGGGCTCGCACGGGAACGGCGCGGCGATGCGGGTCGCCCCGCTGGGCGCCTGGTTCGCCGACGACCTGGACGAGACGGTCCGGCAGGCCGAACTCCAGGCGCTCACCACGCACTTCCACCCCGAGGCGGTCGCCGGGGCGGTGGCGGTCGCACTCGCCGCGGCGCTCGCCGTCCGCAGCCGGGGGCAAACCCCACCCGGCCGGGCCGAGTTGTTGAGCGAGGTGGCCGGGCGACTGCCGGACAGCGAGGTCCGCTCCGGTCTGCGGATCGCCGCCCGGATGCCGGGGCACACCAGCGTCCGGCACGCGGCCACCGTACTGGGCTCGGGGCTGATGATCTCCGCCCCGGACACCGTCCCGTTCGCCCTCTGGTCCGCCGCCGGGCACCTGGACTCGCTGCCCGAGGCGATCTGGCACACCCTGGAGGGCGCCGGCGACATGGACACCACCTGCGCCATCGCCGCCGGGGTGGTCGCCGCCCGCACCGGGCTCGCGGACGTCCCGCCCGCCTGGCTCGCCGCCCGCGAGGAGCTGCCGGACTGGGTCGCCGAGGTGTCGACGGGGCTCTGAACCGAACGGCGCCCGGACGTCCCGGGAAGACGTCCGGGCCGGCCGCCGCTCCCCCGGCGGGCCGCCTCGTCGGGTCCGAGGCAACTCTGCGATCAGCGCCGCGAGTTGCCGAACAGCAGTCGGTAGGCGATCAGCAGCACCAGCGCGCCGCCGATCGCCGACACCCAGGTCGGCCCGTCGAAGAAGCGCGCCGTGATCGACCTGTGCAGGAAGTGCGACGCGATCCAGCCGCCGACGAAGGAGCCGGCGATGCCGATCAGGGTCGTCACGATCAGGCCGCCCGGGTCCCTCCCGGGCAGCAGCAGCTTGGCCAGGGCGCCTGCCACCAGGCCCAGCACGATCCACGCGATGACGCTCATCCGTCCATCCTCCCGTCCGCGGCGCGGCGGCCCCGTCCGCCCGCCCTGCCCGGAAGGACGCCGCCTCCCACGGGCCCGGTTCCGCCGTCCGGGCGGGGCGCGCGCGAGCCGCCCGTCCCGAGCCGACCGGTCCGCGCGTAGCGCCCTTCCGGCGCGCCGTCCAGCTCGGAACACCGAGGCCGCCCGCATCCTGGTCGCCGATCACCCGCCCGCCGCGTGGCGCCCCGCGCCCGCGCGCCGCCACCCGCCGGACACCGCGCTGAGCCCCAGGTACAGCACCGACGCCGCCGCGAAGCCCACCGCCCAGCCGTAGTCGGCGAGCGGCTTGAGGAAGGGGACCAACCCGTCCACCGGGAACGGCCCCTGTTTGACCCCGTGCCCGTCGACGGCCGAGTACGAGCCACCGACCGCCAGCAGGCCGCCGACCAGCAGTGCGGCGACCGCCCGCCAGTTCCACCCGGCGGTGTACCAGTACGCTCCGAACGGCCGGTAGAGCTCGACGAGTTGGAGACGGGTGCGGCGCACCACCCAGTAGTCCGCGATCAGCACCCCGGCGACCGTCCCGAGCAGGCCGCCTACCACGCCCAGCCAGACGTAGATGTAGACGTGCGGGTCGGCGATCAGCCTCCAGGGGAAGATCGCGATCCCGACCACGCCGGTGATCAGTGCCCCGGTACGGAAGTTGACGAACCTGGGCAACAGGTTGGTCAGGTCGTAGGCCGGGGAGACGACGTTGGCGGCGATGTTCACCGACAGCGTCGCGACCAGGACGGTCAGCAGCGCGAACAGGACGGCGACCGGGTTCTCCATCTTCGCGGCCAGCTTGATCGGGTCCCACACCGGTTCACCGTAGACCGCCTCGGAGCCCGAGGTGACCAGCACCGACAGCAGCGCGAAGAGCGTCATCGTCGTCGGCAGGCCGAGCGCCTGGCCGCGGATCTGGGCCCGCTGGCTGCCGCCGAAGCGGGTGAAGTCGGGGATGTTCAGCGACAGGGTGGACCAGAAACCGATCATCCCCATCAGCGACGGGAAGAAGACCTTCCAGAACCCGCCGTTCCAGCCGAGTCGGGAGGGCTGGGAGAGCAGGGGCCCCAGTCCGCCCGCCTTGACGGAGATCCATACCAGCAGGGCGAGCGCGCCGACGATGACGAACGGCGCCGCCCAGTTCTCGAAGCGCCGCAGCGTCTCCATCCCGCGGGCGATGATGGCCATCTCGATCAGCCAGAACAGCAGGAAGGAGAGCCACTGCGTCCACGGGTATCCGCCGAACTCCGAAGCCGTGCGCCAGGATTCACCG
The DNA here is from genome assembly GCF_043201815.1 of Kitasatospora sp. NPDC048296. Lineage (NCBI taxonomy): Bacteria > Bacillati > Actinomycetota > Actinomycetes > Kitasatosporales > Streptomycetaceae > Kitasatospora > Kitasatospora sp. NPDC048296. The sequence continues at coordinate 89,386 of NZ_JBICZB010000002.1, read as the reverse complement.
AACAGCTTGCCCGCCAGCAGGAAGATGCCTTCGCCCCCGATCCAGGTCTGGATGCCGAACCAGGCGCAGGCCACCGCCGCCCGGATCAGCGCGGGCAGGTTGGCGCCGCGCAGCCCGAAGGAGGCCCGGGCGAACACCGGGAAGGGAATGCCGTACTTGGTGCCGGCGTGCCCGGTGAGCAGCATGGGGACGAGCACGATCAGGTTGGCGAGCGCGATGGTCAGCACCGCCTGTTTCCAGTCCATGCCGATCGCGACCAGGCCCGAAGCCAGCGTCCAGGACGGGATGTTGTGGGCCATGCCGACCCAGAGCGCCAGGAAGTTGTACGTGGTCCAGGTGCGCCGCCGCACCGGGACCGGCCGCAGGTCGTCGCTGGTGAAGCCGTTGAGGGGCAACACCCGGTCGGCCGGGTCGAGTTCGACCCGGCCGTCGGGGTGCTGCCGCTGTCCGCCGCCGGTCGCGGTGTCGGCCATGGGCAACTCCCGTCTTGCACGGAGGGATCAGAGGTGAGGGATGACGTCCGTTCCGTAGGCGTCGATGGTGGACTCGACCGCGTCGTGCATGGCGTAGACGGCGAACTGGTCGACGCCGAGCGAGCGGAGTTCCGCCAGCCGGGCACGCTGCGCCTCCACCGGCCCGATGAGGCAGAAGCGGTCGACGATCTCGTCCGGGACGAAGGCCGTGTCGGGGTTCCCGGCCCGGCCGTGGTGGCTGTAGTCGTAGCCCTGGCGGCCCTTGATGTAGTCGGTGAGCGCTTCGGGCACCAGGTCGGAGTGCTCGCCGTAGTGGCCGACCAGGTCGGCGACGTGGTTGCCGACCATTCCGCCGAACCAGCGGCACTGCTCCCGGGCGTGGGCCAGCGCGGCGGGCGAGTCGTCGGCGGTGACGTACGCGGGGGCGGCGACGCAGATGGTGAGCGAGGACGGGTCCCGGCCGGCCTCGGCGGCCGCGGCCCGGACCGCCTTGATCATGTACTCGGTGAGGTACGGGTCGGCCAGCTGCAGGATGAATCCGTCGGCCTGACGACCGGTCAGTGCGAGCGCCTTCGGGCCGTACGCGGCCATCCAGATCGGCAGCTCCGCGCCGGGTCCCACCCATGGCAGGTGCATCTCGGCGCCGTCCACCTCGGTGGCGCGCCCCTCGGCCAACTCCTTGATGGCGTGCATGGCTTGGGAGAGCCGGTCGAGGGTGGCGGGCCGGCGTCCGGCGACCCGCATGGCGGAGTCGCCGCGGCCGATGCCGCAGACGGTGCGGTTGCCGTACATGTCGTTGAGCGTGGCGAACAGGGAGGCGGTGACCTCCCAGGTGCGGGTGGAGGGGTTGGTGACCATCGGGCCGACGGTCAACCGCTCGGTCTCGGCGAGGATGCGACTGTAGATGACGAACGGCTCCTGCCACAGCACACAGGAGTCGAAGGTCCAACCGTGGCTGAACCCGGCCCGTTCGGCGCGGATCATCCGGTCGATGAGCAGGCGGGCGGGCGGGTCGGTCTGCAGGACGAGGCCGATGTCCATGGGTGGCTCCGGGAGGGGTGGGAGGGCGGCCCGGGGCCGGCGTGCGCCGCGCGGCCCCGGCCGGGAGAGGGAGGGGTTCAGGTCAGGTACTGGCAGGTGTCGCGGCGCAGGAAGGCGCCGTGCCCGGCCCGGCCGAGCCAGCTGCCCTCGTCCAGCACGACGGTGCCGCGGGAGAGCACCGTCCGTGCCCGGCCGGTGAGTCGGCGGCCCTCGTAGGCCGAGTAGTCCACGTTCATGTGGTGAGTGGCGGCGGAGACGGTCTGCACCGCGGTGGGGTCGTAGACGACCAGGTCGGCGTCGGCGCCCGGCGCGATGGTGCCCTTGCGCGGGTGCAGCCCGAACATCCGGGCCGGGGTGGTGCAGGCGATCTCGACCCAGCGCCGCCGGCTGATGCGCCCGTCCACCACCGCCTGGTGGAGCAGGTCCATCCGGTTCTCCACGCCGGGAAGGCCGTTGGGGATCTTCGAGAAGTCGCCGCGGCCGAGTTCCTTCTGCCCCACGTAGCAGAACGGGCAGTGGTCGGTGGAGACCACCTGGAGGTCGTTGGTGCGCAGCCCGCGCCAGAGCGCCTCCTGGTGCTCGCGGGGCCGAAGCGGCGTGCTGCACACGTACTTGGCGCCCTCGAAGCCGTCCGTTCCCTCCTCGGCGAGGTCGTCGGTGGAGAGGAAGAGGTACTGCGGGCAGGTCTCGCCGAAGACGTTGAGCCCGGCATCGCGGGCCTGGGCGAGTTCGGCGAGGGCGGAGGCGGCGGAGACGTGCACCACGTAGAGCGGACTACCGGCCACCTGGGCGAGCTTGACGGCCCGGTGGGTGGCCTCGGCCTCCAGCAGTTCGCGCCGGACCTCGCCGTGGTAGCGCGGGGCGGTGTGCCCGGCGGCGAGGGCCTGTTCGACCAGGACGTCGATGGCGATGCCGTTCTCGGCGTGCATCATGATCAACCCGCCGTTGGCGGCGCCGCGTTGCATGGCGCGCAGGATGCGGCCGTCGTCGCTGTAGAAGACGCCGGGGTAGGCCATGAACAGCTTGAAGGAGGTGGACTCGCCGGAGTCGACGAGCGTGTCCATCTCCTTGAGGACGGCGTCGTTGACGTCGGAGACGATGGTGTGGAAGGCGTAGTCGATCGCGCAGTTGCCCTCGGCCTTGGCGTGCCAGGTGTCCAGGCCCTCGCGCAGCGAGCCGCCGACGGGCTGGACGGCGAAGTCGACGATGGTGGTGGTGCCGCCCCAGGCGGCGGCGCGGGTGCCGGTCTCGAAGGTGTCGGAGGCCGCGGTGCCGCCGAAGGGCAGCTCCATGTGGGTGTGGGCGTCGACGCCGCCCGGGATCACGTAGTGGCCGGTGGCGTCGATGACGGTGTCGGCGGTCCAGGCCTCGGCGGCGGCGCTGCCGGTGGCGGCCAGCGCGGCGATGCGTTCGCCCTCGATCAGGACGTCGGCGTGGAGTTCGTCGGCGGCGGTGATGACGAGGCCGCCGCGGACGACGGTGCGCTGCTGCGGGTCGCGGGTGGTCATCGCGGTGCTCCTCAGGCCTCGGCGATCGGTCCGTAGGCGTCGGGCCGGCGGTCGCGGTAGAACGCCCACTGCTGGCGGACCTGTTCGATCAGGTCGAGGTCGAGGTCACGGACGACGAGTTCCTCCTCCTTGTCGGAGGCGACGTCGCCGACGAACTGGCCGCGCGGGTCCACGAAGTAGGAGGTGCCGTAGAAGTCGTTGTCGCCGTACTCCTCGGTGCCGAGCCGGTTGATGGCGGCGACGAAGTACTCGTTGGCGACGGCGGCGGCGGGCTGTTCGAGCTGCCACAGGTAGGCGGACAGGCCGCGGCTGGTGGCGGAGGGGTTGTAGACGATCTGCGCGCCGGCCAGGCCCAGGGCGCGCCAGCCCTCGGGGAAGTGGCGGTCGTAGCAGATGTAGACGCCGACCTTGCCGACGGCGGTGTCGAAGACGGGCCAGCCGAGGTTGCCGGGCTTGAAGTAGTACTTCTCCCAGAAGCCCTTGACCTGCGGGATGTGGTGCTTGCGGTACTTGCCGAGGTAGCTGCCGTCCGCGTCGATCACGGCGGCGGTGTTGTAGTAGACGCCGGTCTGCTCCTCCTCGTAGACCGGTACGACCATGACCAGGCCGAGTTCGCGGGCGAGTTCCCGCATCCGGCGCACGGTCGGACCGTCCGGGACGGCCTCGGCCCAGCGGTAGTGCTCGGGCTCCTGGACCTGACAGAAGTACGGGGAGTTGAAGACCTCCTGGAAGCCGATGATCTGCGCACCCTGGGCGGCGGCCTCGCGGGCGTACCGCTCGTGGAGCGCGATCATGCTCTCCTGGTCGCCGGTCCAGCGGGTCTGGACGAGCGCGGCACGGACGATCTGCGACATGGGTACCTCCGCAACTCCGCGGTCCGGCCGTGCGGTCGGGCCCGCGGTCTGAGGGTTGACGGGGCGGGTCTCTCCTGCGGTCCGCTCAGGGAGCCACAGGGGTCTACGTGCGTAGAAAGCGATCTGTAGACGGTAGGCCTGGCCTCGGTGGCCTGACAATACGTTGGCGGTAACGCGTCTGGGGCGATCTTGTTGCGCGGACACGCGGGTGGCCCTGGGTGGGATGAAACGCTGATCTACCCCACACGCGCGCTCCTTACTCATTCGAGTGAAAGCGAGCGCCCAGGGTGCGGAATCCGCCGCCAGCGGGTAACACGCCGATGGACGTCACGACGGGCCGCCGCATCGGCGCCTGGCGGCGTGAACTCGGGTATCTGGCAGTCGAATCGAACGACGGCACGGCGACGACACGGGGTGGCAACGGGACCAAGGGGGTGGTGGGGATGGCAGCGCTCGGCAGGCGCGCGGAGCGTGCTTCGGATGCGGCGGGTACTTCGAGTGCGGCGGGTACTTCGGGTACTCCGGCTACGGCCGTGGGCGGCGGCCCGGTGGCGACGGGGCGGGCGCCCGCCCTGCCCGCCTGGGCCGGCCTGCTGCTCGCCCTCGGTGCGGTGCTGCCGCTCGTCCTCGGCTGGCTGCTGCACCACCGCCAGGCGCCGCAGGCGCGGGAGGTCGCCCTGCGGCTGGCCGGTTCCCGCACCGCCGCCGAGGCGCTGATCGGCGGGCGCACCGGGGACTACACGGCCGCCCTGCGCGCCGAGCTCTGGCCGGTCGCCGGGTACGGGTTGACGTTGGTGGCCGCTGCGCTGCTCGGCCGGTACGTGTTCGGCCCGCGGCGTGGGCGCGCCCTGGCGCTGGCGGTCGGCGGGGCCGGTCTGCTCGCGGCCGGCTGCGACCTCACCGGCAGCCTGCTGCTGCGCGTCGCGCTCGACCACCACGGCTCCGACACCCCCTTCGCGGTGGCGGCCGCGCTCGCCACCGTCGCGTGGCTGCTGCTCCTGCCGGCCGGGATGGCCGCGGCGGGCGTGCTGCTGGTGACGGCCACGCGGGCGGTGCGCGGACTGCTGTCCTCCGCGTCGAAGCCCGCAGTCGGGACGGACGAGACGGATCGCCCGGCGCTGATCCCACCCTGGCCGACAGCCGCCCGACACGACGGGCGCGCCCGGTACGACGGGGACGGCGGGCAGTCAGCCGAGGGGCCGTCCGAGGCCCACACCCACTGGCGCGACGCCGCACGGGTGCCGCCCGGCCGCGAGCCCGCCGAGCTGGGGTTCTGCGCCTCGGGCGGCGGCATCCGCTCGGCCTGCGTCACGCTCGGGGCGCTCCAGGCGCTGCGCCCATGGCTCAAACGGGCCCGGTACCTGGTCTCGGTCTCGGGCGGCGGGTACACCGTGGGCGCGCTGCAGCTCGCGCTCAGCGACTCCGCCCCCGGCAGCCCGGTGCACGCCGTCTCGGGCCTGACGGCCGACACCGTGCTGGAGCCCGGCTCCCCGGAGGAGGACCACCTCCGTCGGCACGGCAAGTTCATCGCCGACGGCGCCGGCGAGTGGCTGGTCGCCCTCGGGACGCTGCTGCGCGGCGTGCTGTCGGCGCTCACCCTGCTGCTGGCCGCCGTTCTGGTGCTCGGCCTCGGACTCAGCCGCTTCTACCGCGCCGTCCCGCTCACCGATCTGCACGCCCTGGCGGCCGTCGGTCTGCGCCACGCGGGCGCCGTGCCGGGCGAGTTGGCCTTCCGGACGCCCGCGCTGGCCGGCCTCGCCGCACTGCTGGCCGCGGCGGCCGGGTGCTGGCTGCTGTGGCTGCTGGCCTTCCCGCCACTCGGCTGGCACGCACTGCTGCCGCGCACCCTGCACCGGCTCTACTCCGCCGCGCTCGCGCTGGCCGCCCTGCTGGCCGTCGGGGTGCTGGCGGTCCCCGGGCTGGCCTGGGGCGCCGTCCGCCTCCAACAGGCCCTGGCCGCCGGTCCGCGGCTGACCGGTGCCGGGCTCAGCCTGACCGTGGTGCTCAGCTACCTCGCCCTGTTGCTCGGCATACTCTGGCGCGACCGCCGGACGATCCGCAGCGGCGCGGCCGCGTTCGCCGGGGCGCTACGCGGCGCCGGCCGGCTCGGCGGCGGCCTGACCGCCAACCTGCCGCAGTACATCGTGGTCTGGGCGGCCCTCACCGCACTGACGGCCTGCGCGCTGCTGGCCCTCGGCTGGGCGGTCGCCACCGGGTACGCCTGGCCGACGGCCGTGCAGGTGCTGCTGCCGCTGGTGCTCGCTGCGGTCGGGCTCAACCTCGACCAGACCTGGATGAGCCTGCACCCGTTCTACCGGCTGCGGCTGGCCTCCGCGTTCGCGGTCCGCCGGGTCACCGACGGCGGCCGGTCGTTCGCCCGCGGGTACGACTTCTACCGGGAGCAGACCTGGCTGAGCCACTACGCGGCCCGGCACCCCGACTTCCCCCAGGTGATCTTCTCGGCGGCGGCCAACCTCTCCGGCAACTCCCGCACGCCGCCGGGCCGTCGGGCGGTCTCCTTCTCGCTCTCCCACGACTACGTGGGCGGTCCGGACGTCGGGTACGCCCGCACCGACCTGCTGGAGCGGCGCACCCGGCGACACATCGCCCGGGACCTCACCGTGCAGTCGGCGATGGCCGTCTCCGGGGCCGCCTTCTCCTCCGCCATGGGACGCCAATCCCGCGTCTACCAGGGGCTGTTCGCGGTGACCAACGCCCGGCTCGGAACGTGGCTGCCCAACCCTGCGGTGCTCGGGCCGGCCTGGTCCGGCACCCCGGACTGGCGCCGCGCCGCGCAGCCCGCCGTCCGCCGACTCCCCTACCAGCTGCGGGAGCTGACGGGCCGGTTCCCGGCGGACGACCGCTTCCTGCTCACCACCGACGGCGGCCACTACGAGAACCTCGGACTGGTCGAGCTGCTGCGGCACCGGGTGCGGACGGCGGTGTGCATCGACGCCAGCGGGGATTCGGGCTACGCGGCCAACCTGGCCGCCGCGATCACGCTGGCCCGCGAGGAGCTGGGCATCGTGATCACCCTGCACCGGCCCGAGCTGCTGATCCCGGGCAGCGCCACCGCCGAGCGGGACGGCGGCGGAGCGCCCCTGCGCGGGCTGGCGGCCCAGCTCTCCGACCGGCTCTCCGCCCGCGGGGTGATCACCGGCGACATTCGCTACCCCCGCACCGACGGCCTCCCAGAGTCCGACCGGCACGGCACGCTGATCGTCCTCCAGGCCGTGCTGACCGCTGGCATGCCGTACGAGCTGCACTCCTACGCGGTGGCCAACCAGGCCTTCCCCAACGACGGCACCAGCGACCAGTGGTTCAACCACCAGCAGTTCGACGCCTACCAGACGCTCGGGCGCTACCTGGGCGAGCAGGCGGGGCCGGTGATCGAGCAGGCCCTGTCGGCCGCCGCGGACGACTCCGCGGCGCCTGTCCCCGCACAGTCGCCGGGCAGCGTGTCCTCGGCGTCGGGCAGCGTGTCCTCGGCGTCGGGCGGCGCGCCCTCGGCATCGGGCAGCGTGTCCTCGGCGTCGGGCGGCGCGTCCTCGGCATCGTCCGAGCACTCGGCTGCGGCGCCGTCGGCCGCGGCTCCCCTGGCTCCGCGCCGTCCTGCCGAGAGTTAACAGGGCGCAACAGACGGGCGCCCCGGCTTGACTTCGTCCGACCGGCTCGGAAAAGATCCGGTGCATGGACTCCGGCGCCACTCTGGTCTGCCGCCTGCACGTCGATCTGCGACGCCAGGCGAGTTCCATCTGTGCCTGTTGACCTTGCTCCTCCCCGCCGGTCCCGCCCTGTGACCTCTGCCAGGGCCCGCGCCGTGCACCCGTGCCCGCAGTTCTGACTCCTGTCGTACTCCCGCCTCGCCCGGCGGCACCGTGCGTGCCGTGCCCGGTCGTGCCGGGTCGCTCCGCCGACTCGCGCCCGCCGGGCACCACCGCAGCCGCCGGACCCGGCCGCACCCCGCCGACGTTCCCGCCGCACCCGAGGACGCCCCCATGAGCCTGGACCTCGCCTCCGAGACTCCGACGCAAACCCCCCAGACACCCGCCGACGAGCGCGCCCGCGCTCCGCTGACCCCGAACTCCCTGCGGAGCATCGTCCGCGAGCTGGCCGAGCAGCCCGAGCAGTGGATCCACCTGGTCCGCCTCTCCACCGAGGAGCGCTGGTACCAGCGCCTGGTGGCCGAGGACGACCATGAGGTGTGGCTGATCAGCTGGCTGCCCGGTCAGTCCACCGGCTTTCACGACCACGGCGGCTCGCGCGGCGCGTTCACCGTCGCGCTCGGCGAGTTGGAGGAGCTGTCCCTCGGCGGCCCGGAGCAGGGCCTGCTGATCCGCCGGGTCCCGGCCGGCACCGCCCGCGCCTTCGGCCCCGAGTACGTGCACGATGTCCGCAACACCGCCTCCGGCCCGGCCGTCACCCTGCATGCCTACTCGCCCCCGCTCAGCTCGATGGCGCACTACGACCTGCGGGCCGGCGGGCTCGTCCGTACCTCGGAGGAAGGACCAGAGCAGTGGTGACCACGATCGACGACCTGGTGGCACGGGCCCGAGAGGGCGTCCACCGCCCCCGCGCCCAGGAGGCGCACCTGGCCCAACTGGCGGGCGCGCTGCTGGTGGACATCCGTCCGGCGGCGCAGCGGGCGGCCGAGGGTGAGATTCCCGGCTCACTGATCATCGAGCGCAACGTCCTGGAGTGGCGGCTCGACCCGACCGGCAGTCACCGCATCCCCGAGGCCTCGGGTTACGACGTCGAGCTGATCGTGGTCTGCTCCGAGGGCTACGCCTCCAGCCTGGCCGCCGCCTCGCTGCGCGAGTTGGGCCTGCACCGGGCGACCGACCTGGACGGCGGCTTCGTCGGCTGGGCCGCTGCCGGGCTGCCGACCCGTCCGGGCGGCTGACGTCGAGGCCCCGACAGGAGCGGGGACGAAGGACTCAAGCCGGGCCTGAGCCGGGCTCCACGGCGCGTGCCGGACGGTAAATCACGGACAGGAGATGATGCAGGTCATAATCTGATCGGAGTTTCCGCCGGTCCAAAGCTGGGCAGCCACGCGGGCGGAAGAACGCCCGGGCGGTTGGACCCGCCGTCACACGAACGACCCGACCGAACGACCGAACGACCGAACGAGACAGGCGCCGCCTCCCCGGGGCGCCCTGACGAGGAAACACCCCGTGATCAGATTCGAGGGCGCCGGCAAGCGCCACCCCGACGGCACGATCGCCGTCGAGGGCCTGGACCTGGAGGTCCCGACCGGTCGGATAACCGTCCTGGTCGGACCGTCCGGCTGCGGCAAGACCACGCTGCTGCGCATGGTCAACCGGATGGTCGAGCCCACCTCCGGCCGGGTACTGCTGGACGACACCGACGTCGCCCAGCTGGAACCCGCCAAGCTGCGCCGCGGCATCGGGTACGTGATCCAGCAGGCCGGGCTCTTCCCGCACCGCAAGGTGATCGACAACATCGCCACCGTCCCCTACCTCCTCGGCTGGGACCGCAAGAGGGCCCGCGCCCGCGCCGCCGAACTGCTGGAACTGGTCGGACTCGCCCCGGAGACCGCCAGGCGCTACCCGTTCCAGCTGTCCGGCGGCCAGCAGCAGCGGGTCGGCGTGGCCCGCGCGCTGGCCGCCGACCCGCCGGTGCTGCTGATGGACGAGCCGTTCAGCGCGGTCGACCCGGTGGTGCGCGCCGGGCTCCAGGACGAGTTGCTGCGGCTGCAGTCCGAACTGCACAAGACGGTGCTGTTCGTCACCCACGACATCGAGGAGGCCGTCCGACTCGGCGACCAGGTCGTGGTGCTGCGCGAGCACGGCCGGATCGCCCAGCTGGCCGACCCGCACACCTTGCTGACCACGCCCGCCGACGACGGCGTGGCCGCCTTCCTCGGCCGCGACCGGGGCCTGCGCGGCCTCGGGCTGCGCCCCGCCACCGCCGTCCCGCTGCGCCCGGTGGGCGAGGGAGTCCGGTACGGGGGCTGGGAGTTGGCCCTGGACGACGAGCGCCGCCCGATCGGCTGGATCGACCGCACCGCCGTCACCGCCGAGCTCCAGCCGGTGGCCGGATACCGCCCGGACACCGACACCCTGCGCACCGCCCTGGACGCCGCCGTGCTCTCCCCCGCCGGGGTCGCGGTCGCGCTGGACGCCGGGGGCCGGGCCGCAGGCACCGCGAGCCGCGAGGCGATCCTCGCCGCACTCGCGCCCGCCGGCCGAACCACCGACGCCCTCAAGAAGCCCGTCGGCACCGGCGAGACCACCGACACCGGCAAGGCCCCGGACACCGGCAGGACCCCGGACAGCGGCAAGACCCTCAGCACCGACCGGACGGACGGAGCCGACGGTGGACGATGAACCGATCGTCCGCTGGTACTGGATCGGCGACCACCTCGGCTACCTCGGCCACCTGCTCGCCGACCACGCCCTGATCGCGCTGCTCCCGGTGCTCATCGGCCTGCTACTGGCCGTCCCGCTCGGCCTGGCCTGCGCCCGGTTCCCCCGGCTGTATCAGCCGCTGGCGGCCGTGTTCAACATCGTCTACGCGCTGCCCTCGCTGGCCGTGTTCGTGGTGCTGATCCCCTACACCGGGCTCGCCACCCAGGCGACCGTGATGATCCCGCTCGCCTTCTACGCCCTCGCCGTCCTCCTGCCGACCACCGTGGACGGGCTGCGCGCCGTCCCGGAGTCGGTCCGGCAGGCGGCCACCGCGATGGGGTACGGACCCTGGCACCGGCTGGCCTCGGTCGAACTGCCCGCTGCCGTGCCGTACCTGATCGCCGGGCTGCGGGTCGCCGCGGTGTCCAGCATCTCGCTGGCCAGTGTCGGCGCGCTGGTCGGGCGCGGCGGGCTCGGCTACCTGTTCATCGACGGCTTCCAGCGCACCTTCCCGACCCCGATCGTGGCCGGCATCGTGCTGATCGCCGCGCTCGCGCTGGTCGTCGACCTGCTGCTGGTGGCCGCCCGGCGGCTGCTCGCGCCGTGGGCCGTCCGGGAGAAGGGAGCAGGCTCGTGAACTGGCTCAACTGGCTGAACGACTTCTTCTCCGCCCCGGACCGCCGCAGCGGCCCGGACTCGATCGTGCACCGGGTCGCCGAGCACCTGCAGCTCTCCGGCGAGGCCCTGCTGTTCGCGACCGTCCTGGCCGTGCCGCTCGGGCTGCTGATCGGCTACACCGGGCGCGGCGTCACCGCGGTCACCGCGCTGGCCGGCGCCGCCCGCGCCCTGCCCACCCTCGGCCTGGTGACGCTCGCGGTGCTGCTCGGCGGGGTCGGCGACACCGCCGTGCTGATCCCGCTGGTCGCGCTCGCCGCGCCGCCGCTGCTGGTGGCGGCCGTCGAGGGGGTGCGGGGCACCGACCCGGACGTCCGGGACGCCGCGCGCGGCATCGGGCTGACCCACCCCCAGGTGCTCTTCCAGGTCTGCCTGCCGTCGGCCGCGCCGACCCTGCTGGCGGGCTTGCGCACCGCGACCGTCCAGGTGATCGCGACCGCCACGGTGGCCGCCTACGTCGGGCTGGGCGGCCTCGGCCGCTACGTCATCGACGGCCTGGCCACCCGCCAGTACGCGGTGACCGTGGGCGGCGCGCTGCTGGTGGTACTGCTCGCGGTCGGCGCCCAGCTGTTCTTCGCCCTGCTCGCCCGGTTCGCGCTCCCGCCCGGGATGCGCGCCCAGCGCCGGGCCCACTGAAGCCCTCCTCTCCCATCCGCTCCGGAAGGACAACTGTCACCATGTCGACATTGAAGAGAAGCAGGCGTGCCGTCCTCCTCGGCACCCTCGCCGCGCTCGCCCTGGGCGCGACCGCCTGCGGCTCCTCCAGCAGCAACCCGCTCGACGGGGGTTCGACCGCCGCGGCGGGCACCACCGCCTCCGGGGGCGCCGCGGCGGCCGGCGGCGGCTCCGGGTCGACGGTCGTCGTCGGCTCGGCGAACTTCCCGGAGAACGTCCTGCTCGGCTCGATCTACTCGCAGGCGCTCAAGGCCAAGGGCGTCAAGGTCGAGGAGAAGTTCAACATCGGCAGCCGCGAGGTGCTCTACGGGCAGCTGCAGAGCGGCAACCTGACCGTCCTGCCCGAGTACAACGGCGCGCTGCTCGCCTACCTGGACGCCAAGGCCACCGCCGTCACCACCCAGGACGTGAACGCGGCGCTGACCAAGACGCTGCCCGCCTCGCTGGCGATCCTCGACTCCTCGCCCGCCGAGGACAAGGACTCGCTCAGCGTCACCCAGGAGACCGCCGACAAGTACGGCCTCAAGAGCATCTCCGACCTCACCGCCAAGGCCGGCGAGTTCACCATCGGCGGCCAGCCGGAGTTCAAGTCCCGCCGCGAGCAGCAGTTCAAGGACGTCTACGGGCTCACCTTCAAGGAGTGGAAGCCCACCGCCGACACCACCGCGAACGCGCTCAAGGACGGCAGCATCCAGGTCGGCAACGTGTTCACCACCGACCCGAAGATCGTCCAGTACAAGCTCGTTCCGCTGACCGACCCGAAGAACGTCTTCGGCGCGCAGAACATCACCCCGCTGGTCAACAAGGCGGGCGTGGACGCCACCGCGACGGCGGCGCTCAACGCGGTGTCGGCCAAGCTCGACACCGCCGGGCTGACGGGGCTGATGAAGCGCGTCGCGATCGACAAGGAGGACCCGTCGGCGGTGGCCAAGGACTGGCTGAAGGCCAACGGCCTCGGCTGACGACCTGTACGACGACCGAGTCGTAGGGCGAACGGCTGGTGCGGTGGACGGCGGCGCGGAGGCATCGGCTTCCGGGCCGCCGTCCACCGCCCGTTGTCCGCCGCCCGCCGTTCACAGCCCGCCGTTCACCGTCAGGCGGGACCTTCCCTTCGGCGCCGCGAACATGACAGTGTGGCGCCATGCGCACTCGTCTCCTCGCCGCCACCCTCACGGCACTCGCCGCGGTGAGCCTCGCTGCCTGCTCCAGCTCGGGATCGAGCTCGGGCAAGGCCACCACTGCGGCCGGTTCCCCCACCACCGCCGCCGCCAACCCGTCCGACGCCTCGACCGGCTCGGCCGCCGCAACGCCCGCCACCTCCACGCCCTCCACGCCCTCCGCGCCCTCCGCGTCTGCTACCGCCGACGGCGCCACCGGCGCACCCGCGGGCTCCTCGCCCGGCGCGGACGGGTCGGCCCCGGCCAAGCCCGCACCGCCCGCCGATGCCGGGTTGCCCGCCAAGCCGGACTCCGACCTGACCGGCAAGGTGGTCGCCGCGCTGAACGCCATCGACCCGGCGATCGTCGGCGGCAAGCCCGACCAGGTGGTGGAACAGGCCCGCAAGCAGTGCCAGTCGATGTACCAGTTCCCCAAGGACAAGGCAAAGCTGATCGAGCTGGCCGATCAGCACTTCACCTCGCCCGACCACCCGCAGGGCTTCGGCCCCGACACCGCCGCGAAGATCAACGACGCGCTGCGCACCACGCTCTGCCCGTCGCCGCGCTAGCGCGATCCGCGCCCCCGAACCGCCCGGCGTCCTGAGCTCCGGGCAGCCGTGGCCGCGCCCCGCCCGCCGGGTGCGCGGCCATCGGCGTTCGCGGGCCGGGCAGCGCGGTTCACCCACCATCACGCCTGGCACCCCGCCCGCCACGTTCTGCCGCTCCGCTTCCCGCTCATGCACGTCGCCTGCGAGCGGCGCACGGAACTCCTGGGCGACGACGCGTGGTTGACCGAGGCCGTCGAGAAGCTGACGCCGCCGCACTGCCACCGGGAGACCACCGCCCTGCGACCGGTGGAGCAGAAACCGGGCGACCTGCGCCGCACCACCTGACGGTTCCTCCCCCGCCACCCCGGCCGCCAATCCGTTCCGTTCGGCGGCCGGGGCCGTATGCTGACGAACAGTCAGGACTCTTGACAGGCCAGTGGTCTAGTCCAAACATAAGCATGTCGATCCGACCGGGATGCACTGTGGGGGTGTGACCACCGGCGGCTGAGGCACCGCCCTGCCCTGCCCTGCCCTGCCCTGCCCTGCCCTGCCCTGCCCTGCCCTGCCCTGCCCTGCCCTGCCCTGCCCTGCCCTGCCCTGCCCTGCTCCGCTCCACCCCCCGCTCCGTACGGCGTGCGCACGTTCGCACCGTCGCCCGCCTCCACGCGAGTCGGCGGGTTCCGCACGCCCTTGTGTCCGCACCGAACCCCCCGAACCAGGGTCCGCGCGGCCGCCCCCCACACGGCCGCCGACGCCCCGGCCCGCTCCCACCGCCCCAACGTCCTGCCCCACCACGTCCGTTGGAGAATCCATGCGTCTTCGCAGAACCGTCCAGGCCGCGCTGACAGCCTGTGCCACCCTGGCCGCCTCAGCCGGCCTGGTCGCCGCCGGGACGGGCACCGCCCAGGCCGCGACCCCGCTGCCCAGTCGGGTGTTCGCCCCCTACTTCGAGTCCTGGACGGGCCAGAGCCCCGCCACACTGGCCGCGCAGTCCGGCGCCAAGTACCTGACCATGGCCTTCCTGCAGGCCGCCACCAAGGGCTCCTGCACCCCGTACTGGAACGGCGACACCTCCAAGCCGGTCTCCTCCTCGACCTTCGGCGCCGACATCGCCACCGTCCGGGCCAACGGCGGGGACGTGATCCCCTCCTTCGGCGGCTACACCGCCGACAACACCGGCACCGAACTGGCCGACAGCTGCACCGACGTCAACCAGATCGCGGCCGCCTACGAGAACCTCATCACCACCTACGACATCAGCCGGATCGACCTCGACATCGAGGACAACTCGCTGACCAACACGGCCGGGATCGACCGCCGCAACAAGGCGATCAAGACCGTGCAGGACTGGGCCGCCGCCAACGGGCGCAACGCCCAGTTCTCCTACACCCTGCCGACCACCACCAGCGGGCTGGCCGACAACGGCCTGGCGGTGCTGCGCAACGCGGTCAGCAACAACGCGCGGATCGACGTCGTCAACATGATGACCTTCGACTACTACGACGGCGCCACCCACGACATGGCCGCCGACACCCAGACCTCCGCACAGGGCCTGTACAACCAGCTGGCCAAGCTCTACCCGTCCAAGACCCCGGCGCAGCTGTGGGGTTCGATCGGGATCACCGAGATGGTCGGCATCGACGACTACGGAGCGGCCGAGACCTTCACCGTGGCGAACGCCACCACGGTGTACAACTGGGCGGTGTCGAAGGGCATCAACACCCTGTCCTTCTGGGCGCTCCAGCGCGACAACGGCGGCTGCGTCGGCAAGGGCGGGGACGACTCCTGCTCCGGCATCGCCCAGAACACCTGGGACTTCAGCCACATCTTCGCGCCGTTCACCAACGGCTCGACGGCGACCAACGACTTCTCCGTCGCGGTGAACCCGAACTCCGGTACGGTGGCGGCTGGTTCGTCCTCCTCGGCGAGCATCGCGACGGCGGTGACCGCCGGTTCGGCGCAGAGCGTCAACCTCTCGGTCAGCGGCGCCCCGGCGGGCGTCACCGCCACCGTCACGCCCGGCAGCGTCACGGCCGGCGGCAGCGCCACGCTCAACATCGCCACCACCTCGGCGGTGGCGCCCGGGAGTTACCCGCTGACCGTGACCGCCACCGCGCCCTCCGGTACCCACACCGCGACCTACTCGCTGACCGTCACCGGGACGACCCCGTCGACCGGCCTGACCAACGGCGACCTGGAGACCGGGAGCCTGGCCCCGTGGACCTGCCAGAGCGGCGGCGCCGTGGTCTCCACCCCGGTCCACTCCGGCTCCTACGCGCTGCAGGCCGCGCCCGGCGCGAGCCAGACCGGCGAATGCACCCAGACCGTGACGCTGAAGCCCAACACCAGCTACACCCTGAGCGGCTGGGTGCAGGGCAACTACGCCTACATCGGCGTCAGCGGCGGTGCCACCGGGAGCACCTGGGCCAACTCCTCGGGCTGGACCAAGCTGTCCGTCCCCTTCACCACCGGCGCCTCCGGCGCCGTGACGGTGTACCTGCACGGCTGGTACGGGCAGGGCGATGTCTACGGGGACGACTTCTCGATCTCCTAGTGGCTGTGGGCTGACGGCTGACGTGCAACAGATGACGGCTGACAGATGTTGAAATCTGTCAGCCGTCATCTGTTCGCCGAAAGCCGTCACCCCGCCGCGGCCCGCAGCCGCCCCGGCCGGCACATCGTCACGTACGCCACCAGTGCCAGCACCCCGCACCCCAGCACCACCACCGCCAGCAGCACCGCCGACGGCCGTCCGCCGAGGCTGCTCAGCGGTGCGACCAGCGCGCCGCACAGGAAGTTGCCGGTGCCCAGCAGCGCCGAGGCCGTCCCCGCGACCTGCGGCTCGACCAGGCTCAACGCCTGGGCCGCCGTGTTCGGCAGGACCACCCCGAGGCTGCCCATCAGCACGAACAGCGGCGGGCAGAACCCGGCCAGCCCGAAGTCCCAGACCGTTGTCAGCAGCACCAGCGCCATCCCCGCCGCGACCGCCGTGGCGAGCCCGCCCAGCATCAGCGACCGTGCCGTGAAGCGCGGGGCCAGCACCCGCCCGTTCAGCTGGGTCATCACCACGATCGACAGCGAGTTGAGCCCGAACAGCAGGCTGTAGGTCTGCGGCGAGACCTGGTACACGTGCTGCAGCACCGTCGACGACCCACTGATGTAGCCGAACAGCGCACCGAAAGACAGCGAGCTGGTCAACGCCAGCCCCAGGAAGGGCAGTCGGCGCAGCAGCCGCCCCATGGTGCGCAGCGCAGCGCCCGCCCCGCCGCCGTTCCGGGCCTGTGGCGGCAGCGTCTCGCGCAGCGCGCCGAAAGCGGCCAGAGTGAGCAGCAGTCCGAGCGCCGTCAGCGCGCCGAAGGTGCCGCGCCACGAAGTGAACCGCAACAGCTGTGCGCCGATGATCGGGGCGAGGATCGGCGCCAGCCCGGATATCAGCGCGATCGAGGCGAGGAAGCGCAGCATCGCCACGCCCTGGAAGCGGTCCCGGGCGACGGCGCGCCCGATGACCAGCCCCGCCGACCCGGCCGCACCCTGGACGAAGCGGGCGGCGATCAGCACCGACAGGTTGGGCGCGAGCACGCACACCACGCTCGACACGGTGTAGACGACCAGCCCCGCCAGCAGCGGCGGTCGGCGCCCGAAGCGGTCGCTGAGCGGTCCGAAGAGCAGCTGACCGGCCGCGACCCCGAACATCGAGAAGGTGAGGGTGAGCTGAACGGCCGCCGGTCCGGCCGCCAGGTCCTCGGCGATCGCCGGCAGACCGGGGAGGTAGAGGTCGGTGGTGAGCGGGCCGAGCGCGGTGAGTCCGCCGAGGACCGCGATCATCGCCCGGCCGGCACCGGCCCGGCCGACGACGGGCGAGGTGCCGGATGCCGACGCGGTCGATGCGGGAGCGGTTGATGCCGGTGCGGTTGATGCCGGTGCGGTCGATGCGGAAGCGGTCGATGCCGGTGCGGTTGATGCCGGTGCGGTCGGTGCGGAAGCGGTCGATGCCGGTGCGGTTGATGCCGGTGCGGTCGGTGCGGAAGCGGTCGACATGTCGTCGGCGGGGCCGACGGTCGGGCCGGGCATGGCTCTCCTAACGGACGCGGTGACGTGGGTTCGTTTGCGATCCGTCCTTTCGCAGCCCGGCGGGGGAACGACAGCAGGGGTGCGCCCGGGCGGATCCGCCCACCGGTCGATCGCGGCGCGCGCACGACGCTCGACACGCGCACGACGACGGCCCGCCCGCACCTTCCGGTGCCCGGCGGGCCGTTCCACTCCCTGGTCAGGACGGCTGATCCGGGATCAGCGCCCGGTCAGCACCCTCAGTGCTTGGCGACGTGCTCGGCTCGAAGGGCCGCCTGCAGCGTCGCGCCGTCCTGCCACGCGTAGAGCTGGTTGCCGGTGAGCGTCACATTGTAGTACCCGCAGGTACCGCTCGCCTTGGTCGCGATGCTCTCCGGGAACCAGCCCGCCTTGAGCGAGAGCGGCACCGGGTGCGGGCCCTTGCCCAGCAGCCCGGCGGTGCAGCCGGCGGGCAGCCGGCCCTCGGGGAGGGTGGCGCGCAGCAGGCGGTCGTCGCCCGAGGTGGACATCACGTACTTCACCGAGGAGGCGTTGTCGGGCAGCCAGGCGGGCATCGAACGGCGGTCGGCCTTGGCCTGGGACCCGCTCTCGTACGAGGCCTGCTCCTGATGGCGCCCGTCCCACCACTCGGACACCCGCGGGCCGATTGCCACGGCGGCCACGGCAACGGCCATGCCGGTGCCCGCGACTCCCAGCGCGACCTTGCTCACGATGCCCTTCATACCCGACTTCCCTCTCCGTGTCCGGTGCCGATGTGTCGGTTGCCGGAGTGACCGCGCTCGGCCCGTCCGGACCGTCCGGCGGAGCGGTCCGCCGTCCGGGTGTATCCATCCTGGCCCGGACCGCCCCTTCGGATCGTCACCACGAGGTCGCGATCTTGCACCCAACCCACGGGGTACCGTCTCCACCTTCAGGCGTATGTCCGGCGGCCGGTCCCCGAGGTACGGGCCGTTCGGGCCCGCGATCGAGCGTGACTCAATCGCCGGCCCGTCGCAGTCCGGCCTGCTGCACCCGGGGGGAACGGACCGCCCCGAACGGCCCGCAGGACGGTGCGACGGCAGGTCAGATCGTCGCGGACACCGGCCGGGCGACCGGGAAGGGGCGCCCGTCGAGGGTCCAGTGCGGGTCGATGGGACGCAGCAGGGAGGCGTACACCTGGGCGGCGACGTCGGGGTGGCGGATCTCGCCGGTGGGCGGGCCGGCCGGGATGTCGTGGCCGGCGCAGGCGACCCAGGCGGTCCGCTCCTCGACGGTGCGGCCGCCGTGGCCACCGGCGTCGACGTGCCCGTGGTCGGTGACGACGATGACGGTCCACTGCTCCTCGGCGTAGCTCGCCCGGCCGCGGACGGCGTCGAGCAGACGGCCGAGGCGCTCGTCGGCGGTGCGCATCGAGGCGCGGTACTCCTCGCCGCAGCCGAGGAAGTGGGCGGTCTCGTCCACGGCTCCGAGGTAGACGAAGGAGGCCTCGGGGTCGGCGGTGGAGAGGACGTGGACGGCCTCCCGGGTGATCTCCTCGTCGACGGTCTCCCAGGCCTCGGGGGTGTCCTCGGCCGGGGCAATGTAGGAGAGCCGGCCGGGGGCGCGAAAGAGCGGGCCGCCGGACTCGTTGATCATCAGCGGGTCCCAGCCGGCCGCGACGAAGGTGCGGCGGCGGTCGCCGCGGTTGAGGCGGGTGGCGAAGTCGGGGAAGACGTCGAGCCGGTTGCCGCCCAGGTGGTTGCCCCAGACACCGTGCTTGGCGGGCTCGACGCCGGTCACGATGGTGGCCCAGCACGGCCCGGACATGGTGGGCGTGGTGTCCGCGACGGTGACCGGCACCAGGAACCCGGCCTCGGCGACCTCCTGGAGGCGCGGCATCGCCACCTCGGCCAGGTAGTCGTGGCGGACTCCGTCGATCCCGACGACGAGCACGCGGGGGCGGGGCCACTGGGCTGGGGACATGGCGGGGCTTCCTTTCGGTGGTGCGCACGCGGCCGCGCCCGCCGAGGGCGCCGCCGACCGCGCCATGCTTCACCGCCCGCCGTACCGATCGGCGTCGTCCTGTCGAACGGAGGGTGTCCGCGAGGTGTCGGAAGGTCGCCGGTCGCCTGTCGCGTCAGCTTTCGGTCAGCCGTCGGTCAGGCCGGCTTTCGGTCGGCCGTCGGTCGGGCCGGCTTTCGCTCAGCCGTCGGTCGGCGGGCGGACGAAGCGGCGATCGGCCTCGGCGAGTTCGGCGGCCGGTCCGGCGGCGCGCAGCACCACGTCGAGCACCCGCTCCGGGTCGGCGGCGTAGCAGTGTGCGAACCAGGGCAGGTTGGCCTCGACCACGGCCCAGTGCTCGGCCGGGTCGTACGGGTCGGCGACCGGGCCGACGTCCAGGGCGACGGCGCTGGGCAGGGTGTCGCCGACGACGTCGAGCAGGCGGCGGGCGAAGGCGGCGGCCCCGTCGGTCAGCGGCGCCGGGTCGAGGCGGCCGAAGCGGGCGTAGCGGCTACCGGTGAGCACCTCGCCGTCGCGGACGAACAGCCGGTACTCGGCGGCGAAGGTCACCGGTTCGCTGACCAGGACGGGGGTGTCGGGGCCGATCCGCTCACCGGCACGAGGCAGCCGGGAGCCGTCCGGGTAGACGGCGGGCGGGATCGACTTGTCGGCGGGCGGCTTGACGAAGGCGGGGTTGCGCAGCGTCCAGGCCTCGGCGAGGGTGGTGAGTTCGATCCGGCGGCGGGTGAACTCCTCGGGGAGGCGGGCGAGCCAGTCGTCCTCGGGTTCGAGCAGGGCGAGGCCGAGCGGCGCGGCGATCCGGGCGGCGGCGAGCGGGCCGCCGTACCAGTGGACGGGCCGCCCGGCGAGCCGCCCGACCGCGCCCGGGCCGTCCAGGACGGCGGTGGTCAGGCCGCGCCGGGCGGCGGCCTCGGCGAGCAGGGTGGTGGTGCTGGTCCGCTGAGCGGAGGTGAGCAGGACCCGCCCCACCGCATCCGTACCGGCCGTGCCGGAAGGCGCCGTGGCCGTACGCGGCACACCCGAACGCGAGACATCCGTACGCGCCGTACCCGTACGCGCCGTATCCGTACGCGGTGTCACGGCTGTGGCCGGAACTCGTGGACGACCTCGATCCGGCCGACGATGTGCCGGTTGAACTCCGCCAGGTCCTCGGCAGGCACCCAGAGTTCAAGGATGGTCCGGCCGCCGGCCTGCTGCACGGGATAGCGGTCCAGGAAGGCGGTCTCGACCTTGAAGCGGGTCACGTAGCCGACGCCGGAGGCGGGCACGTTCCAGTCGCGGGCGATCCGGATCGCGTAGTCCTCATTGAGGACGGGGTAGAAGATCGGCTGCTCGGGCAGCCTGGGCGGCCAGGCGCGCCAGTCGGCGGCCTCGACCAGCGCCAGTTCCTCGGGCCCGGTGGGGCGCCAGAGGGTGGTGGTCGGGGGCGTCCGGGTCGTCCCGGTGGTCTGGCCGTTCATGGCGGGAACGGTAGCCGGGCCGCGACGGGCCCGGCTACCGGATTTCCGCTGGTCGGCGGGGCGGACGGGACGTCAGCGGTAGGCGGACTCGCCCGTGATGGCCTCACCGAGGACCAGGGTGTGGATCTCGCTGGTGCCCTCGTAGGTGAGCACCGACTCCAGGTTGTTGGCGTGCCGCAGCACCGGGTACTCGGTGGTGATGCCGTTGGCGCCGAGGACGGTCCGGGCGCTGCGGGCGATCTCCAGCGCGGTGCGGACGTTGTTGAGCTTGCCGAAGCTGATGTGCGGCGGGCGGGCCGCGCCCTCCTCCTTGAGCCGGCCGATCCGCAGCGCCACCAGGTAGGCCTTCTCGACCTCCAGCATCATCTCGACCAGCTTCTGCTGGGTGAGCTGGAAGCCGGCGATCGGGCGGTCGAACTGGATCCGGCTCTTGGCGTAGTCGAGGGCCGCGGTGTAGCAGTCGCGGGCGGCGCCGACGGTGCCCCAGAGGATGCCGTAGCGGGCCTCGTTGAGGGAGGAGAGCGGTCCGCGCAGGCCGGTGACCCCGGGCAGCACCGCGTCGGCGGGCAGCACCACCTCGTCGAATGCGAGCTCGCTGGTGACCGAGGCGCGCAGCGAGAGCTTGCCGTGCACGTCGGCGGCGGTCAGGCCGCGGGTGCCGCGCTCGACCAGGAAACCGCGCACGCCCTGCTCGGTCTGCGCCCAGACCACGGCGACGTCGGCGATGCTGCCATTGGTGATCCACATCTTGCTGCCGGACAGCACCCAGTCGCCGCCCTTACCGCCCTTCTGGACCGCCCGGGTGCGCATGTTGGCCGGGTCCGAACCGAAGTCGGGCTCGGTGAGGCCGAAGCAGCCGATCAGCTCGCCGGCCGCCATGCCGGGCAGCCAGCGCTGCTTCTGCTCCTCGGAGCCGAAGGCGTGGATCGAACGCATCGCCAGGGAGCCCTGGACGGACACGAAGCTGCGCAGTCCGGAGTCGGCCGCCTCCAGCTCCATGCAGGCGACCCCGTAGGCCACGGCGTCGGCGCCCGCGCAGCCGTAGCCGTCGAGGTGCATGCCGAGCACGCCGAGGGCGCCGAGTTCGGGGGCGAGTTCACGGGCCGGGAAGACGCCGCGGTCGAACCAGTCGCCGATGTGCGGGCGGATCCGCTCCTCGGTGAACTTGCGGACGGTGTCGCGGATCAGCCGCTCCTCGTCGGAGAGGAGGTCGCCGACGGCGAGCAGGTCGGACGGGTCGATCCGGGGCGGCTTCGTCATTGAAGTTCCTTGTGCTCTCGGCGGAATATGGCGGAATATGCGGGATGTTCGGTGGTCGGCCGGGTGCCGGGTACCGGGAGTATCGCGCACGCGGCCGGACGTCGGCCGGACGCGAAGGCGTGAGGAAAGCGACACGGGGACACGGGGAGGCGGAACATGGCGCGTTGGGCGCTGGTGGTCGAGGAGACGGTCGGCATCGGCAGGGACCGGACCTGGGGCAACAAAGTGCTCGGCGAGGTCGAGGGCACCCGCGAGGAGGCCGTCGCGGAGCTGCGCCGGATCGTGCCGACGTACACCCCGGATCACCCGATGAGCAGCCGGCGGAAGACGCTCCTCCGGGACGGGGACACCTATCTGCTGATCTCGCAGGGGAGCATGCGCGACTACCACTGTGTGTTCAAGGTGTGGGAAATGCTGTGGGACAGCAAGCGCCCGGAGGTGCAGGCGGAGCGGTTGACGGAGGAGTGACCGGCGCGGGCGGGGCACCCGGCGGCGGCGGACAGGCGGCGGCGAACGGACGACAGCGAACAGATGACAGATTTCGAAATCTGTCATCTGTTCGCTGAAAGTTGTCAGCTGTTCGCCGCCAGGCGGCTGCCCCGCGCCGTCACGCCACCCCGCACACCCGCAGCAGCGCCGTGGTCGCCGCGCTCGCGACGACCACCACCGGGAAAGGCGCCCGGCGCCAGGCGAGCACCCCGGCGACCAGCACCCCCGCCGGGCGCGCCCACCCCGCGAAGCCGTGCCCCTGGGTCAGCGCGCCGGTCGCCACCAGCGCGACCAGCAGCACCGCCGCCGCGACGGCCAGCAGGTGCCGCAGCCGATCCGAGAGCGCGAGCCGGTGCCCCAACAGAGGCCCGGCCACCCGGTAGGCGTACGTCCCGACCGCCAGCAGCAGGATGGCGTGGAGCGGCATCATCGGACGTCCTCCTTCACGGCCACAACGGCGACCTCCGGCCCCGCCGGCTCCTTCACTCCCGGCCGACCTGCGAACAGCAGCCCGACCAGGGCGAGCAGCACGGGCACCCCGGCCGGCACGAACGGCGTGGCCGCGACGGCCACGACCGCGCCCGCCACCGCCGCCGTGCGAGTCCCGCGGTCCGCGAGCGAGGGCAGAACCAGCGCGAGCAGCACCGCCGGGAAGGCCGCGTCCAGGCCCAGCACGTCCGTGTCGCCGATCAGCCCGCCCGCGAACCCGCCGAGCAGCACCGCGGCGTTCCACACCACGAACAGCGAGACCCCGCAGATCCAGAACACCGCCCGGCGCCGCCGCGGGTCGCGCTGCCGCAGCACGAAGGCGGCGCTCTCGTCGGTGAGCAGCTGCGCCCCGAACAGCCTTCGCCACCAAGGGCCTTGGAGCACGTCGGCGACGGCGAACCCGAACGGCAGCAGCCGGGCGTTGAGTACCAGCCCGGTGGCGACGGCCGCCAGCGCGCCGCCGCCGGACAGCACCACGCCGACGGCCGCGAACTGCGAGCCGCCCGCGAAGACGAGGACGGAGAGAGCGACCGGCACCCAGAGGGGCAGACCGCCGGACACGCTGATCGCGCCGAAGGAGACGCCGACCAGGGCGTCGGCGAGGCAGACCAGGGCGATGTCACGGAGAGTGGCTTGTTCCAGTGTTCGGAGAAGCGAACGCATGTCCACCAGAGTGAACCCGCCGCCCGCAGTTCGTCAAGGCGAACGAAGAGACCGACATAACGAACGAACGCCGCCGCGGACGGCCGTGGCAGCATGAGCGGCACCAACCACCGAAGACCGACCGACACCGACGACCGACCGACACCGACGAGGGAGCCGGGAGAAAGCGTGAGTGGCGAACATGAGTGACCAGACCGCCCAACCCACGGGCGCCAACGGCTCCGGCACGGAGCTGATCGGCCAGATCGCCGCCTCCATCCGGCGCGAGCGCGAGCGCAGCGGACTGTCGATGACCGAGCTGGCCCGGCGCGCGGGCATCGCCAAGTCGACGCTCTCGCAGCTGGAGTCGGGCGCGGGCAACCCCAGCGTGGAGACGCTCTGGGCGCTCGGGGTCGCGCTGAACGTGCCCTTCAGCCGGCTGGTCGACCCACCGCGCCCGACGGTCAAGGTGCTCCGGGCCGGGGAGGGCCCGGTGACCCACTCCGAGCAGGCCAACTACGCGGCCACCGTGCTCTCCTCCTGCCCGCCGAACGCCCGGCGCGACATCTATCGGATCGAGGCCCAGCCCGGCGAGACCAGGGCCTCCGACCCGCACATGCCCGGCACCGTCGAGCACGTGATGATCGGCTCGGGCCGGGCCCTGGTCGGCCCGAGCGAGGCACCGGTCGAGCTGGGCCCGGGAGACTACATCAGCTACCCGGGCGACGCCCCGCACCTGTTCCGCGCCCTCGTACCGGACACCCTCGCGGTGATCGTGATGGAGCACATCTGACGAATCACCGCCCTCCTCCTCCCCCGGACGCCCCGGGGCCGGCCTACTTCAACAGCCCGTCCAGGAAGGGGTTTCCGAACACCCGGTGCGGGTCGTACCGGTCCAGCACGGCGACCGCCTCGTCCCAGCCCGGCCCGCCCCCGGCACGCAGGCTGTCGGGGATGGCCCGGCCGAGCACGTCCGGGTCGGACCAGGCCGCGTCGGCGGTGTAGGCCCAGCCCTTGGACCACTCGACCCGCAGGCCCGCCCGGGTGCCATCGAAGGTGCGCAGCAGCCACTGCTCCAGGTCCCGGGCGAAGCGTTCCAGGCCGGGGGTGCCGGGGAAGGCGAGCACGTCGAGCCAGACCGCGGTGTCCCACTCCGGCCGGTCGGCCCGCGGCCGCAGCGCGGACAGCAGCGGGGGCCGGGCGCCGGGGACGCCGGAGTACGTGGGGTCCTCCAGGCCGGTGACCCGGATCTCCACCGCACCGTTCACCGGGAACTCGCCCCTGGCCTGGTACTCGCCGAGCAACTGCCGGTAGTAGGCGGCGAATTCGCTGACCACCCACTGCAGGTCGGCGCGCTTGACCAGGACCGCGTAACCGTTGGCGGTGACCCGCAGCGTGGTGGGCCGGACGTACTGCAGCAGGGTGCGCGAGGGGCCCCAGAGGTCGGAGCGCAGGCCGCCGGCAAGCAGGTGGGTGATCAGGTCGCCGGTGAGCAGGTCGCGCAGCAGTCCGCCGGAGAGCAGGACGTCGGTGAGGTCACCGGTGAGCGCCACCTTGGCGATGAGGTACTGGAGTTGGCCGAACAGCGGGGCCGATCCCCAGGCTCCACTGATGATTTGCCCGGCCAGCTGGGCGACCGGTTCCGGAACGCTGTCCGAGAAGGGGTAGTTGTAGGGCTGGTCGACGGCCTTCGAGGCGAGCGGCTTGGTCGGGGTGACGGTCCAGGTCTTGAGCCACGGGTACTCGGTGTAGGCGAACCAGATCGCCTCGACCCGGCCGTCGCGCTCCACGAAGTCGGCGAGCGTGCGCGGGCCGCCGCCGCCCAGCAGCCCGCCGAGCAGCCCTCCGAGCAGTCCGCCGCCACTGCCGCTGCCGGGGCGGGCGAACAACTCGGTGGCCGGGATGTCGAGTCGGCTGACGCAGCGCAGCGGCCGGTCCGCCCCGGCCCGCAGCACCACCTCGGTGAGGAAGGCCCGGCCCAGGTGCACCAGGAAGGCGGCGCTGTCGGCCTCGGCGCGGTCGAAGGTGCGCAGCGTGTAGCGACCGGTGGCCGGGTCGAGGACGACGGCGGTGAGCCGGACCACCTGGTTGCTGACCGAGCCGTAGCCGTGCCCGTCCAGCCGCTGTTCACCGGCCGCGGGGGCGGCCGTGCCGTGGCCGCCGATGGCGAGCACGCCGCCGACGGTGAGGTCGCCCGGGGCCGGGCAGGCCGTCAGGCCGAGGCCGCGGTCGGCCAGGTGGGCGAGGAGCGCCTCCATGCTCGCGCCGGTCTGCGCCCGGACGGTGGTGGGCGAGTCGACGGTGAGGGCGGTGAGGTGGCGGCTGGTGTCCAGGAGCAGGACGCGGGCGCTGTCCGGGGTCCCGTTGGCGACGGTGAGCGGCGCCCAGGTGTGCCGGTAGCCGGTGGCACGCAGTCGCCAGCCGTTGGCGTACGCCCAGTCGGCGAGCGCCGGGACCTCCTCGGGGGTGCGCGGCGTGCAGGTCCACAGCTGGTCGGTGCGGATCTCGCCGGACCAGTTCTGGAAGACCCGCTGGAAGAGTTCGGTGCCGGCGGGCAGGCCGGGCGGTACGGGCGTGGCGGCCTCGGCACTGTCCGGGCCGACGGTGCCGCGCAGCAGCCAGGCCGCGCCGCCGAGTGCAGCCGAGGCGCCGAGCAACCGCCGCCTGCTCAGACCGCTCCCCCGGCTGCTCCCCGACTCGTTCCCCGCCCCGCCCGCTCCGCCGTTCACACCGTGTCCTGCGGTCATCCTGGTCCGCCCCCCTGCGCCTGCGCTGGTGTCCCCCCGGGCCGTGCTGCGGCGTTCCGGGGCGGGCCGGTGTCCGCCCGGCCCGGTCAGGAGCGTACGAAGTGCCGTACGGCCGTTTGAAGCGATCCGGCCGGGATCTCACTCCTTCGAGTGATCACGGCCCGAACGGCTGCGGACCTCCCGTACAACGCTCGTCAGCCCGGCGCCGCGAGGGCGGCCTCCGCACGGAGCCACCACCGGTCGGCCGCCGAGCCCGGCACCCAGACCCGGTCCTTGCCGGGCTCTTCCGGGAACGCATAGGTTGATCTTGACCACCGACCCCCACCCGCCCGGAGCCTCGCCTTGCCCTCGTCCGCGTCGCTGACCGTCACCGTCGCCCAGCCCGTCTGCGCCGAGCCCGGCCGCCCGGACACCGTGTCCGTCAACGTCGAGCGGCACGCCGAGGCCGTCCGGGCGGCCGGGACCCGCCTGGTGGTCTTCCCCGAGCTGTCGCTCACCGGCTACGACCTGGCCGCCCCCGCCGTCGACCCGGCGGACCCCCGGCTCGCCCCGCTGGTCGAGGCCTGCGCCGCCACCGGCGCCCTCGCCCTGGTCGGCGCGCCGGTCGCGGAGGCGGGCGGACGCGAGGCCATCGCCACCCTGGCGGTCACCGGCGAGGGCGCCACCGTCGTCTACCGGAAGATGCGCCTGCACGGCGAGGGAGAGCCCGACCGCTTCGCCCCGGGCGAGAAGCCCGTCGTACTGGAGTTGGACGGCCTGCGGCTCGGCCTCGCGATCTGCGCCGACGCCGCCGACCCGACGCACGCCGAGGAAACGGCCACGCTCGGCATCGACGTCTACGTCGCCTCCGCCCTGTACGGCCCGGGCGCCGCGCAGGCCGAGCGGCGGGACGCCCACTGCCGGGCCCGCTCCACCACGCACGGGATCCAGGTCGTGCTGTCCACCAGCGCGGGGCCGACGGGCGTGTTCCCGGACAGCTCGGGCGGTTCCGGCGTCTGGGCGGCGGACGGGTCGCTGGTCGCCCAGGCCGGCACCGAGCCTGGCGAACTGGCCCGGGCCGAGCTGACCCGGCTGTAGCGGCGCCGCCGGCGGATCACCGGTGGATCATTCGGCCCCGGGTGGAAATACCCGGGGCCCGCGCGCGGCTGTCGTGATCGGTGAATCAGTCGGTGAATCAGTGGATCGGCCGATCGGTACCGGATCGGCGGACCGGTGGACCCGTGACCGGGCCGAGCGGGCCCGTACAGGAGGTGCAGCGCGCGATGGGTGACGAGCGGGAGAAGTCGCAGGACTACCGGGTCGAGCACGACTCGATGGGCGAGGTGCGGGTGCCGGCCGACGCGAAGTGGCAGGCGCAGACGCAGCGGGCGGTGGAGAACTTCCCGGTGTCCGGCCAGCGCCTGGAGCGCGCGCACATCGCCGCGCTGGCCCGGATCAAGGCGGCGGCGGCCCGGGTGAACGCCCGCCTCGGGGTCCTGGACGAGGAGACGGCCGGGGCGATCGCGGCGGCGGCCGAGGAGGTCGCGGAAGGCCGCTGGGACGACCAGTTCCCGGTGGACGTGTTCCAGACCGGTTCGGGCACCTCCTCGAACATGAACGCCAACGAGGTGATCGCCACCCTGGCCGGCGAGCGGCTGGGACGGCCCGTCCACCCGAACGACCAGGTGAACGCGAGCCAGTCGTCCAACGACGTCTTCCCCTCCTCGATCCACATCGCCGCGACCGCCGCCGTCACCCACGACCTGATCCCGGCGCTGGAGCACCTGGCGGAGTCGCTGGAGCGCAAGGCGGCCGAGTTCGCGCAGGTGGTCAAGTCGGGCCGCACCCATCTGATGGACGCCACGCCCGTCACGCTCGGCCAGGAGTTCGGCGGCTACGCGGCGCAGGTGCGGCACGGGCGGGAGCGACTGCTGGCGACACTCCCCCGGGTCGCCGAACTGCCCCTCGGCGGAACGGCGGTGGGCACCGGCATCAACACCCCGCCCGGCTTCCCGGCGGCGGTCATCGAGGAGGTGGCCCGCGCCACCGACCTGCCGCTGACCGAGGCCCGGGACCACTTCGAGGCGCAGGGCGCGCGGGACGCGCTGGTCGAGCTGAGCGGTCAACTGCGCACGGTGGCGGTCGGGTTCACCAAGATCGCGAACGATCTGCGGTGGATGGGGTCAGGCCCGCGCACCGGCCTCGGCGAGATCAACCTGCCGGACCTGCAGCCGGGTTCGTCCATCATGCCGGGCAAGGTGAACCCGGTGCTGCCCGAGGTGGTGCTGATGGTCGCCGCCCAGGTGGTCGGCAACGACGCGACGGTGACGCTGGCCGGCGCGAGCGGCAACTTCGAGCTGAACGTGATGCTCCCGGTGATCGCCCGCAACGTACTGGAGTCGGTGCGGCTGCTCACCAACAGCGCCCGGCTGCTGGCCGACCGGACGGTGGACGGCATCACCGCCAACGTCGAACGGGCCCGCGAGTACGCGGAGTCCTCGCCCTCGGTGGTGACGCCGCTGAACCGGTACATCGGGTACGAGGAGGCGGCGAAGGTCGCCAAGCAGGCACTGGCCGAGCGGAAGACGATCCGTCAGGTGGTGCTGGAGCGCGGGTACGTCGAGCAGGGCAAGCTCACCGAGGAGCAGTTGGACCAGGCGCTGGATGTGCTGCGGATGACCCATCCGTAGGCGGTTGCGCAGTCGCACTTCCGCAGTCGTGGGCGTTCCCGTCGAACGCGCGCCGGGGCGTGGCGGGCTCGCGCCCTCCGCGCCCCGGACACGGGCTGTGGGGAAGATCAGCCCTTGGCGCGGCCGGCCCGGCCGAGCCGCATCGCTGCTCCGTTCGCTGTGATCGTGGCCATCGAGATCGCCGCGAGGCCGAGCAGGAACATCACGGCACCGGCGATGACGCAGGTGACGATGTTCCTGCCGAGCGCGACGGACCCGGAGACGGCCCAGGGGGAGAGGATCGTCCAGACACCGAGCGCGGTGGCCGCCCAGGCCCGCGCGTGCGTCCGTTCGTAGGCCGATCCGTAGCCGGCCATCAGCGCCGTGTAGGCCAGACCCACGATCAGGCAGGTCACGGTCAGGGTGCTGAACGCGCTGAAACCGACGATCCACGGCGATGCCGCCAGGAAGAGGCCGGCCAGTACGGCCAGGGCTTCGGCGCCCTGGGCGCGGGGAGTCAAGGTGACCCGCTCGTAGTGCTCCCGGAGTTCGACGATGTCCGGGTGGTGCTCCATGCCCGTCGGCATATGGGTTGCCACCGATACCACCTCCATGTGGTTCGGACCAGGGAAGGGGCTTGCCCCGTACCTATTCTGGCGCTTCTCTACCGTTTTGCACCTGATAGTCGGGAATGATCGATAACCATCCGATCACGCCGGTGACCTGCGTCTCAACACTCCAAGGGCCCATTGCCTATGCAACTCGTTGCATAGCAGGATGCGGGCATGGCACTGGAGCACGCGATCCTCGTCTCGCTGCTGGAGCAGCCCGGCTCCGGCTACGAGCTGGCCCGGCGCTTCGACCGCTCCATCGGACGCTTCTGGACCGCCACCCACCAGCAGATCTACCGGGTGCTGCGGCGAATGGAAGCGGACGGCTGGATCGCGGCGGAGGAGGTCGCGCAGGACGGCCGACCGGACAAGAAGGTCTACTCGGCGGCCGGGCCGGGCCGGGCGGCACTGGCCGACTGGCTGCGCGAGCCGGTCGAGCCGGAGACCGTACGGCACGAACTCGCGGTCAAGATCCGCGCCGCCGCCTTCGACGACCCGGCCGCGCTGGTCTCCGAGGTCGAGCGGCACCGCGAGAGCCACGCCGCCCTGCTCGCCCGCTACCTGCACGGCGAGCAGCGGGACTTCCCCGACCTCACCGCCCTCGACACCCGGCAGGAGCTCCAGCACGTGGTGCTGCGCGGCGGCATCGAGTACGAGCGGATGACCCTCGCCTGGCTCGACGACGTGCTCGCCACGCTGCGCCGGCTCGCGGGCGAGCGGGCCGGTGGCGGGGAACAGGGTTCAGATAACAGGGTCTGAAATCTGTCATCTGAAATCTGTCTGCTGAACTCCGACCGCTGAACCCTGCCTGCTGAATTCCGTTCGCTGAACTCCGTTCGCCGAGTCCTCACACCCTCGACCCCCGGGAGCCCCTGATGCTCTTCAACCCGCGCACCTACGACCCCGCGCAGTTCGACGAGCCGACCCGCCGTCTGCTGCGCGCGACCGTCGACTGGTTCGAGTCCCGCGGCAAGAAGGCGCTCATCGACACCTACATCGACCGCACCTGGTACGCCGACTTCCTCGAATTCGCCGCCCAGGAGGGTCTGTTCGCGGAGTTCCTGACCCCCGCCACGGCCGACCCCGCCAAGCGCTGGGACACCGCGCGGATCGCCGAGCTGAACGAGATCCTCGGCTTCTACGGCCTCGGCTACTGGTACACCTGGCAGGTCACCATCCTGGGCCTCGGCCCGGTCTGGCAGAGCGAGAACGAGGCCGTCCGGGCCCGCGCCGCCAAGCTCCTCGCCGAGGGCCACGTGATGGCCTTCGGCCTGTCCGAGCGCACCCACGGCGCCGACATCTACTCCACCGACATGATCCTCACCCCGGACGGCGAGGGCGGCTTCACCGCGACCGGCCCCAAGTACTACATCGGCAACGGCAACGTGGCCGGCCTGGTCTCGGTCTTCGGCCGCCGCTCGGACGTCGAGGGCCCGGAGGGCTACGTCTTCTTCGCCGCCGACAGCCGCCACGAGGCGTACCACCTGGTCAAGAACGTGGTGAACGCCCAGATGTACGTCAGCGAGTTCCGGCTGGAGGACTACCCGGTCCGCGCCGAGGACGTGCTGCACACCGGCCAGGCCGCCTTCGACGCCGCGCTGAACACCGTCAACGTCGGCAAGTTCAACCTCTGCACCGCCTCGGTCGGCATCTGCGAGCACGCGATGTACGAGGCCCTCACGCACGCCCACAACCGGGTGCTGTACGGCAAGAAGGTCACCGACTTCCCGCACGTGCGGCGGGAGTTGACCGACGCCTACGCCCGCCTGGTGGCGATGAAGCTGTTCAGCGCCCGGGCCGTGGACTACTTCCGCACCGCGTCCTCCGAGGACCGCCGCTACCTGCTGTTCAACCCGATGACCAAGATGAAGGTCACCACCGAGGGCGAGAAGGTCATCGACCTGATGTGGGACGTCATCGCGGCCAAGGGCTTCGAGGCGGACACCTACTTCGACAAGGCCGCCAAGGACATCCGCGGCCTGCCGAAGCTGGAGGGCACCGTCCACGTCAACCTGGCGCTGATCCTCAAGTTCATGGGCAACTACCTGTTCGCGCCCGCCGATTACGCCCCGGTGCCGACCCGCCTGGACGCCGCCGACGACGCCTTCCTGTTCCGCCAGGGTCCGGCCCGCGGCCTCGGCGCGATCCGCTTCCACGACTGGCGCGCCGCCTACGACCGCCACGCGCAGCTGCCGAACGTCGCCCGCTTCCGCGAACAGGCCGACGGTTTCTGCGAGTTGCTGCTCAAGAACGCGCCGGGCAAGGAGCAGCAGGCCGACCTGGACTTCCTGCTGGAGATCGGCCAGCTGTTCGCGCTGATCGTCTACGGCCAGCTGGTCCTGGAGCAGGCCGAGTTGACCGACCTGCCGGCCGACGTGCTGGACCAGATCTTCGACGCCCTGGTCCGCGACTTCTCCGCGCACGCCACCGAGCTGCACGGCAAGGCCTCCACCACCGAGGAGCAGGCCGCCTGGGCGCTGGCGAACGTGCGCCGCCCGGTCGCGGACGCCGAGCGCGCCGCGAAGGTGTGGGCGCGGGTCGAGGCGCTGTCCGGCGCGTACGAGATGCAGCCGTAGGACCGGAAGGATCGGAAGTACCAGTGAGACCCCGGGGGTGCCGGTCGGCGGACCGGCACCCCCGGACCGATCCGGGCGAGCTCAGCCGCCCCCGAGCCCCGTGCCGCACACCCGGGTGACCGCCTCGGCGCGCGTGGCGACGTGCAGCTTCTCGAAGACGCGGGTGACGTGGTTGCGGACGGTCCTCTCCGCGACCACCAGCTCCCGGACGATCCACCGGTTGTCGTAGCCACGCGCGACCGGGTCCGGCACCTCGGCCGCGCGGGGGTGCCACCCCGTCCCGGTTCCGGCCCCGTGCCCACCCGTGTCCCGGGGCTCGGCAGGCACGGTCCCGGGAGTCCGCCCGGGCGGCCCCGGCCCGTCCCGGCCGGGCGCCCACGCCCGTCTCGGCCCCGTCTCGGCCCCGTCCCAGCCCGGCGCCCACGCCCGTCCCAGCCCGACGTCGGCGCCCCGTACCGGCCCCGCCGCGACGGGCCCGGGAGCGGCGTAGCGGATCGGCGTACGGTGGAACTCGGAGGCCGTGTCATGCACGTCACCGGAACCCACTTCACCGACCGCACCGACGCGGGCCGGCGCCTGGCCGCCCGCCTCAGCCACCTGGGCGGTGCCGACACCGTGGTGGTCGCGCTGCCGCGCGGCGGGGTGCCGGTGGCCGCCCAGGTGGCGGCGGCGCTCGGCGCGCCGCTGGACATCTGCGTGATCCGCAAGCTCGGCGTGCCGTACCAGCCCGAGCTGGGCATGGGGGCGATCGGCGAGGACGGCGTGCGGGTACTGAACGAGCACGTCATCCGGCTCGCCGGGATCACCGACGACCAGCTGGCGGCGGTGGAGCGGAGCGAGCGCGCCGAGCTGGAGCGCCGGGCCCGCCGCTACCGGGGCGACCGTCCGGCCGCCGACCTGCGCGGGCGCACCGTGGTCGTGGTGGACGACGGCATCGCCACCGGCTCCACCGCCAAGGCCGCCTGCCGGATCGTCCGGGCGCGCGGCGCGGCCCGGGTGGTGCTCGCCGTGCCGGTGGCACCTGTGGACTGGACCGAGCGCCTGACCGAGGTCGCCGACGAGCTGGTCTGCGTCGACACGCCGTCCCCGTTCTTCGCGATCGGTGAGTTCTACGCCGACTTCTCGCAGACCGGCGACGAGGAGGTGCTGGCGCTGCTGGCCGAGGCCAGGGGTGAGCGGTCCCCGGAGCCCGCCGGGGTCGACCGCGAGCTGGTGCTGCCGGCCGCCGGGGTCCGGCTCGCGGGCCGGCTGACCGTCCCGGGCGGGGCGCGCGGCATCGTGGTGTTCGCGCACGGCAGCGGCAGCGGGCGGCACAGCCCGCGCAACCGGCACGTCGCCCGGTACCTGAACCGTGCCGGGCT
This sequence comes from Kitasatospora sp. NPDC048296, assembly GCF_043201815.1. Lineage (NCBI taxonomy): Bacteria > Bacillati > Actinomycetota > Actinomycetes > Kitasatosporales > Streptomycetaceae > Kitasatospora > Kitasatospora sp. NPDC048296. The sequence continues at coordinate 55,753 of NZ_JBICZB010000002.1, read as the reverse complement.
GGGCACGCTGCTGTTCGACCTGCTCACCGAGGCCGAGGAGCCGGACCGGCGCAAGGTGTTCGACGTCGGCCTGCTGGGCTCGCGGCTGACCTCCGTCGCCGGTCGGCTGGGCGGGCTCGCGGAGACCCGTGGCCTGCCGCTGGGCCTGTTCGGTGCCAGCACCGGCGCCGCCGCCGCGCTGCACACCGCCGCCACGCTGGGCCCGGCGGTGCGCGCCGTGGTCTCCCGGGGCGGGCGCCCGGACCTCGCCGGTCCGCAGGTGCTGGGCGAGGTGAGCGCACCGACGCTGCTGCTGGTCGGCGCCCTGGACACCGTCGTGATCGACCTCAACCGGCAGGCCCGGGCCCGGCTGCGCTGCGAGAGCGAGCTGGTGGTGGTGCCGCACGCGAGCCACCTGTTCGAGGAGCCGGGCACGCTCGACCGGGTCGCCGAGCTGGCCGGGGACTGGTTCCTGCGCCACCTCCCGCCTGCCGAGTCGCCTGCCGAGTCGCCTTCCGGGTCACCTGCTGACTCAGCCGACGAGAGCCCGTAGCCGCCGGTTGCGCAGAATTCGTGCGACCACCGCTGCTGGGCAGCACATTTTGCGCAGCCCGAGGCGGGATTTCCTAATCAGCTTGTACACATTGAGCAGTAAAAAATCGACCTGTTGCCCAACCACTCGGACAGGAGCAAGCTCTGCGCCATCCGCACCGCGCATTTGTTCGCCGGGCGGCCGCGATCCACGCGAGCCACGCGATCCAGCACAAGCCTCAGCGCCGAGGCCCAGAGTGGAGGAACGAGCGATGACCACGCAGTCCCACGCCCTTGAGTTGACCCCCGAGGAGCGCGAGGCCGGTCTCGACACCGACCAGCTGCGCCGCCTCGTCGGCCTCGTCGAGCACGACGCCAGCACCGACCCGTTCCCGGTCACCGCGCAGGACGCGGTCGTCTTCGTGGTCGGCAACGCCACCCAGACCGCGCAGTTCTACCAGGTCGTGTTCGGCATGGAGCTGGTCGCCTACTCCGGTCCGGAGACCGGCCGCCGCGACCGCAAGGCGTACGTCCTCCGCTCCGGCTCCTGCCGCTTCGTGATCAAGGGCGGCGTCCAGCCGGACAGCCCGCTGCTGGACCACCACCGCCGCCACGGTGACGGCGTGGTCGACCTCGCCCTCGAGGTCCCGGACGTCGACAAGTGCATCGAGCACGCCCGGGCGACCGGCGCCACCGTCCTGGAGGAGCCGAACGACGTCTCGGACGAGAACGGCACCGTGCGCCGCGCGGCCATCGCCACCTACGGCGAGACCCGCCACACCCTGATCGACCGCTCCCGCTACAGCGGCCCGTACCTGCCGGGCTACGTCACCGCGAAGAGCGGCGTCACCCACCCGGAGGGCTCGCCCAAGCGCCTGTTCCAGGCCCTCGACCACGCCGTGGGCAACGTCGAGCTCGGCCGGATGGACGAGTGGGTCCAGTTCTACAACCGGGTCATGGGCTTCGTGAACATGGCCGAGTTCGTCGGCGACGACATCGCCACCGAGTACTCCGCCCTGATGTCCAAGGTCGTCGCCAGCGGCAACCACCGGGTGAAGTTCCCGCTCAACGAGCCGGCCATCGCCAAGAAGAAGTCCCAGATCGACGAGTACCTGGAGTTCTACACCGGCCCCGGCTGCCAGCACATGGCGCTCGCCACCAACGACATCCTGACCACCGTGGACGTGCTGCGCTCGCGCGGCGTGGAGTTCCTCAACACCCCGGACGCCTACTACGACGACCCGGAGCTGCGCGAGCGGATCGGCAAGGTCCGGGTGCCGATCGAGGAGCTGAAGAAGCGCGGCATCCTGGTCGACCGCGACGAGGACGGCTACCTGCTGCAGATCTTCACCAAGCCGATCGGCGACCGCCCGACCGTCTTCTACGAGTTCATCGAGCGCCACGGTTCGCTGGGCTTCGGCAAGGGCAACTTCAAGGCGCTGTTCGAGTCCATCGAGCGCGAGCAGGACCGTCGCGGCAACCTGTGAGCGTCAGGACACCCTGACGGACGGTCGAGGAGGAGCACGGAGATGGCGTACTACCGGCAGCTGGGCAACATCCCGCCCAAGCGGCACACCCAGCACCGCACACCCGAAGGCGGGCTGTACTACGAGGAGCTGATGGGCGAGGAGGGGTTCTCCTCCGACTCGTCGCTGCTCTACCACCGGGGCATCCCCTCGGCGGTGGTCAACGCGGTGCCCTGGGAGCTGCCGGACCAGTCCACGGTGCCCAACCATCCCCTGCTCCCCCGCCACCTCAAGCTGCACGAGCTGTTCGCGGGCCAGGAGTGGAAGTCCGCGGACGTCGTGAACAGCCGCCGCCTGGTCCTCGGCAACGGTGACGTGCGGATCTCGTACGTCGCCGCCGGGGCCCCCAGCGAGCTGTACCGCAACGGGCTCGGCGACGAGTGCGTGTACGTGGAGTCCGGCTCGGGGACGGTCGAGACGGTCTTCGGCTCGATCGAGGTCGGCCAGGGCGACTACGTGATCATCCCCCGGGCCACCACCCACCGCTGGGTGCCCTCCGGGGACGAGCCGCTGCGCGCCTACTGCATCGAGGCGAACAGCCACATCACCCCGGTCAAGCGCTACCTGTCCAAGTACGGGCAGCTGCTGGAGCACGCGCCGTACTGCGAGCGGGACTTCCGCGGGCCGGTCGGGCCGCTCGTGGTCGACACCCCCGGGGACGTCGACGTTCTGGTCAAGCACCGTGGCCCGAACGGGGTTTCGGGCACCCGTTACACCGTGCCGCACCACCCCTTCGACGTGGTCGGCTGGGACGGCTGCCTGTACCCGTACGCCTTCAACATCCGGGACTTCGAACCGATCACCGGCCGGATCCACCAGCCGCCGCCGGCCCACCAGGTGTTCGAGGGCAACAACTTCGTGATCTGCAACTTCGTCCCCCGCAAGGTGGACTACCACCCGCTGTCGATCCCGGTGCCGTACTACCACGCCAACGTGGACAGTGACGAGGTCATGTTCTACTGCGGCGGCGACTACGCGGCCCGCAAGGGCTCGGGCATCGCCCAGGGCTCGATCTCGCTGCACCCGGGTGGGCACACCCACGGGCCGCAGCCGGGCGCGTACGAGCGCAGCATCGGCGTGGACTTCTTCGACGAGCTGGCCGTCATGGTGGACACCTTCCGGCCGCTGGAGCTCGGCGAGGGCGGACGGGCCAGCGAGGACGACAACTACGCCTGGACCTGGGCCGGTCGGGGGCCCGGGCGATGAGCGCTCCAGTCGCCACGGGTGTGATCCCCGAGCTGTTCCGCGGGCTCTTCGACGACGCGGCGGTGTTCCCCCCGGGGAACCTGCCGGTCGCCGAGGCGGTGCCCGCCCACCGCGTCCACCGCGCGGCCTGGTACGCCGAGGCGGTCGGCCCGTTCCTCTGCGGGGCGGGCCGACTGGGCGAGTTGGCCGCCGTGGTGACGGGCGGCGCGACGCCCCCGGCCTCAGCTGCCGTGGCCACCGCGACCGCGAGGGGCGCGGAGGAGGCGGGCGCCACGCCGCTCAGGGTCGGACTCGTGCTGCCGGGGGGCAGCGCGGAGCTCGCCCCGGCGCTCGCCGCCGCCGCGCCGTTCGAGCTGGCCGGTGTCGAACTGGCCACCCGGGACGCCGCCGAGGCGGTCGCCGAACTGGACCGGCTGCTGCCGCCGCACGTACCGGCCGCCGTCGAGCTGCCGCGCGAACTCCTGCGCGGGGACGGGCTGGACGCGGTCCTGGACGTACTGGTCGACAGCCCGTACCGGGCGAAGTTCCGCACCGGCGGGCTGGTCGCGGAGGCGTTCCCGGACGAGGACGAGCTGGCCGCCTTCCTCACCGGCTGCGCGCTGCGCGGCCTGCCGTACAAGTGCACGGCCGGGCTGCACAACGCCGTCCGGCACACCGATCCGGAGACCGGCTTCGAGCACCACGGCTTCCTGAACGTGCTGCTGGCCGCGCAGGAGACCGACCGGGCGGCCGCGGCGGCGGTGCTGGCGGAGCGGGACGGCGAGGTGCTGGCCAAGGCGGCACGCGCGCTGACCGATCGTCAGGTTACGGTGATCCGCAACTCGTTCACCGCGTTCGGCACCTGCAGCATCGCCGAGCCGCTGGGCGACCTGGCCGCACTCGGCCTGCTGTCGTCGCCCGATCCACTGCCCCAGGAGGACCGTTGAGCACCACCCCCAGCAGCCCGCGCAGCTGGCTCGCCAGCGCCCAGGACTCGCCGTTCGGCGTGCACAACCTGCCGTACGGCGTCTTCACCGCCGCCGACCAGCCCGGCCGGCGCCGGATCGGCGTGCGTGTCGGGGACTTCGTGCTGGACGCCGGGGCGGCCGCCCGCGCCGCCGGGGCGCCGTCCGTGCTGCTGGCGGCCGACTCGCTCAACCCGCTGATGGCGGCCGGACGTTCGGTCTGGACGCAGGTGCGCTCCGACCTGACCGCCTGGCTGACCGACGAGTCCTTCCGCGAGGCGCTCTCGCCCGCGCTGCTGCCGGCGGACGAGGTCGAGCTGCACCTGCCGTTCGAGGTCGCGGACTACGTCGACTTCTACGCCTCCGAGCACCACGCCAGCAACCTGGGCCGGATCTTCCGCCCGGGCGCGGAGCCGCTCACCCCCAACTGGAAGCACCTGCCGATCGGTTACCACGGCCGGGCGGGCACCGTGGTGGTGTCCGGCACGCCGGTGGTGCGTCCGCACGGGCAGCGCAAGGCGCCGGCCGATGCCGCGCCGACCTTCGGGCCTTCGCGTCGGCTGGACATCGAGGCCGAGGTCGGCTTCGTCGTCGGCACGCCCTCGCAGCTGGGGCGGCCGGTCGTGCTGGACGACTTCCGCGAGCACGTGTTCGGCGTCTGCCTGCTCAACGACTGGTCGGCGCGCGACATCCAGGCCTGGGAGTACGTGCCGCTCGGCCCCTTCCTCGGCAAGTCCTTCGCCACCTCGGTCTCGCCGTGGATCGTGCCGCTGGACGCCCTGGAGCACGCCCGGGTCGCGCCGCCGGAGCGCGACGTCGAGCCGCTGCCGTACCTCGACGACCGGGGCAACGAGCCGTGGGGCCTGGACCTGGCGATGGAGGTCCGGCTGAACGGGCACCCGATCTCCCGGCCGCCGTTCGCCGCGATGTACTGGACGGCGCAGCAGCAGCTGACCCACATGACCGTCAACGGCGCCTCGCTGCGCACGGGCGACCTGTTCGCCTCGGGCACCGTCAGCGGGCCGGAGCCGGACACCCGGGGCGCGCTGATCGAGCTGACCTGGAACGGCGAGGAGCCGGTGAAGCTGCCGGACGGGACGACCCGGACCTTCCTGGAGGACGGCGACGAGGTCACCATCACCGCCACGGCCCCGGGGCCGGACGGCGCGGTGGTCGGGTTCGGCGAGGTGACCGGGCGGGTGCGGGGGTAGTGATGAGCGCCCTTCGCGACGGATAACAGATAGCAGCTGACAGCTGACAGATTTCATCATCTGTCAGCTGTCATCCGTTTTCCCGCGTCCGTCTACAGCCCTGCCCCGCCCGTGGCGTCGATGACCCGCCCCGTCACCCAGCGCGCGTCATCGGAGGCCAGGAACGCGACGATGTCCGCGATGTCCTCCGGCTGCCCGACCCGCCCGAGCGCGGCGACCGAGGCCGCGTACGCCTGCGCCTGCGCGTTGCCGCGCAGCCAGCCCGCGTTGACGTCCGTGTCCACGATGCCGGGCGCGACCGAGTTCGCCGTGATCCCGCGCGGGCCGAGCTGCTTGGCGAGGTTGAGCGTGAAGGTGTCCAGCGCCCCCTTGGTCGCGCCGTAGGCGATGATCTCCGGCATCGCCACCCGGGCGGCGCCGCTGGAGATGTTGATGATCCGGCCGCCGTCGCGCAACCGGTCCAGCCCGTGCTGCACCACGAAGAACGGCGCGCGGACGTTGACCGCGAACACCTCGTCGAACCCCTCCTCGGTGAGCGTGGCGAGGTCCGAACTGCGCCCGATCCCGGCGTTGTTCACGATGATGTCGACCCCGCCGGCGGGCGCGTGCGCCCCGATCTCCGCGTCGAAGGCCTCCCACAGCGCCGCCGCGGCCCCGCGCCGCCCGAGTTCGGCCCGCAGCGCGAAGGCCCGCCCGCCGTCGGCGCGGATGCCCGCCACCACCTCCTGCGCCGCCGCCTCGTCGCGGGCACAACCGACGGCGACGACGGCGCCGTCCCGCCCGAGCCGTCGGGCGATCGCCCGACCGATCCCCCTGCTGCCGCCCGTGACCAGTGCCGTCTTGCCCTGAAGCCCGTTCGCACCCATGGCCGAGCCCCCTCCTGCCGCAATCGATAATTATTGAGCGATCGCTCAAGAAAGAACCTAGCACACACTTTTTGAGTGACTGCTCTAAAATCCAGCACATGACCGAGGCAGCGGCACCCGAGAGCACGACGGCCGGCACCCCGACCCGCCCCAGGCGCGGCCGCCCGCCGGCCTTCGACCGGGACGAGGCCCTGGCCGCGGCCACCCGGCTGTTCTGGGAGCGCGGCTACGAGGCGACCTCCGTCACCGACCTCACCACCGCGATGGGCATCCGTCCGGGCAGCCTCTACGCCGCCTTCGGCGACAAGCGGACGCTCTTCGAGGAGGTCGTCCGCCAGTACGGCCACTCCCCCGTCGGCGCGTTCGTCGGCGTCGCACTGGCGGAGGAGCCCACCGCCCGCGGCGCCTTCGCCCGCATCCTGCGCGAGGCCGCCGCCATCTACCCGGACCCGTCCCACCCGGCGGGCTGCCTGGTGATCACCGCCGCCACCAACGTCACCCCACAGGACGCCGAGGTCCAGGCGCACCTGCGCGAGCTGCGCAACCGGAACAAGCAGGTCTTCGAGGACCGTCTGCGCACCGCGCGGCACGACGGCGAACTGCCGCCCGGGGCGGATCCGAAGGCTCTGGCCGGGTACCTCGCCGCGGTGATCCAGGGCATGTCCCAGCAGGCCCGCGACGGCGCCACCGCCGACGACCTGACCCACACCGCCGAACTCGCCCTGCGCGCCTGGCCGTAGCCGCCGAGCCACCCGGTCCCGGCCCGGCGATCACGGCCACCCGCCCTCCCCGGTACGGTGGAGCGCGGAAGTCCACATCACCGAGGGACGGGAGCGGGTCCGATGAGCGTAGAGGTGGCGGAGGTCCGGGCCTTCCTGGACGAGAACGGCGACGGCGGCCTCGGCCGGATCGTGCTCAACCGCCCGCGGGCGCTCAACTCCCTGACCCACGGCATGATCACCGCCCTGCGCGCGACCCTGGACGACTGGGCCGCAGACGGCCGGGTGCGCGCGGTCGTGCTGACCGGCGCCGGCGAGCGCGGCCTCTGCGCCGGTGCGGACATCCGCGCGATGCACGACGACGCCAAGGCGGGCGGGGCCGGCACCCGCGCCTTCTTCCGCGACGAGTACCGGCTGAACGCGCTGATCGCCGACTACCCGAAGCCGTACGTCGCGGTGATGGACGGCATCACGATGGGCGGCGGCGTCGGCCTGTCCGCGCACGGCGCGGTGCGGATCGTCACCGAGCGCTCCGTGGTCGCGATGCCCGAGACCCGGATCGGGCTCGTCCCGGATGTCGGGGGCAGCCGCCTGCTCGCCCACGCCCCGGGCGAGTTGGGCACCCACCTCGGGCTCACCTCGGCCTCGATGGGACCCGGCGACGCCCTGCTCTGCGGCTTCGCGGACCACTACGTCCCGTCCGCACGCCTCCCCGAGCTGCTCGACGCCCTCGCCGGCAGCGCCGATCCAGCCGCCACCGTCACCGCGCACGCCGAGCCCGCGCCGCCAGCCGAACTCGCCGCCCGGCGCGAGTGGATCGACGCCTGCTACGCGGCCGACACCGTCGAGGAGATCGTCGAGCGGCTGCTCGACTCCGGTGTGCCGGACGCGAAGGAGGCCGCCGGACTGGTCCTCGGGAACTCCCCCACCGCCGTCAAGGTCACCCTGGCCGCGCTGCGCCGGGCCCGTACGCTGCCCTCGCTGAAGGCCGTGCTCGACCAGGAGTACCGCATCTCCTGCGCCGCGTTGGACGGCCACGACCTGGTCGAGGGCATCCGCGCCCAGGTGGTCGACAAGGACCGCAACCCGCAGTGGTCGCCGCGCACGCTCGCCGAGGTGACGGAGGCGGACGTCGCGCGCTTCCTCGCCCCGCGCGGGGACGACGAGCTGGGCCTGGCCTGACCCCGGCCCGACCGGATCCCACCGACTCCTCCCCCTGCTCCCCTTTCCTCTCCCCGGAACGCCTGGAGCGCCATGACCCACCCGGGACCGGGAACTCCGCCACGCTCGTGACCGGCGTCTCGCATGTCAAGACTGGCGCGAGGCGGGGCGCGTCGTAGATCGTTGGGTGGTCAGGGCGCGCCCGCGCGGCGCCGAACAGCGGAATGGGAGTCAACGGCGATGACCGAGACCTACGAGACGATCCTGGTCGAGCGCAAGGGACGGGTGGGCCTGATCACGCTCAACCGACCCAAGGCACTCAACGCGCTGAACACCCAGCTGATGAACGAGGTCGTGGCGGCCGCCACCGCCTTCGACCGGGACCCGGAGATCGGGTGTCTGGTCATCACCGGTTCGGAGAAGGCCTTCGCGGCCGGTGCCGACATCAAGGAGATGCAGGGCAACCACTTCCCGGACGTCTACCTGGACGACTGGCTGGGCCCCTGGGACCGGATCGGCGCACTGCGCAAGCCGGTGGTGGCGGCGGTGGCCGGCTTCGCGCTGGGCGGCGGCTGCGAGCTGGCGATGCTGTGCGACATCCTGCTGGCCGCGGACACCGCGAAGTTCGGGCAGCCGGAGATCAAGCTCGGTGTGATCCCGGGCATCGGCGGCTCGCAGCGGCTGACCCGGGCGGTCGGCAAGGCGAAGGCGATGGAGCTGTGCCTGACGGGCCGGATGATGGGCGCCGAGGAGGCCGAGCGGGCCGGCCTGGTTTCCCGGATCGTCCCGGCCGACCAGCTGCTGGCGGAGGCCCTGGCCACCGCCGAGGCCGTCGCGGCGATGTCCACCCCGGCGGCGATCATGATGAAGGAGAGCGTCAACCGCGCCTTCGAGACCACGCTGGCGGAGGGTGTCCGCTTCGAGCGCCGACTGTTCCACGCGGCCTTCGCCACGGCGGACCAGAAGGAGGGCATGTCGGCCTTCGCCGAGAAGCGCCCGCCGAAGTTCGAGAACCGCTGACGGCGGAGGGCGGACGGTCCGCGGGGAGCGCCCGCCCGCTGACGACGAACAACTGACGGATGACGGCTGACAGATTTCAGATGATGAAATCTGTCAGCCGTCATCTGTTCGCGGCCATCTGTTCGCGGCCATCTGTCTGCGGTCCGCCGTCACCCACCCGCCGTCACCCACCCCCGGCCGCGCGCCTCACCCCTCCTCCACCAGCACCGTGTTGAGCCGTGCCAGCCCGCTGCGGGTGGCGGCGACCACGATCCGGTCGCCCGGGGTCAGCTGGCGGGTGCGGTCCGGGAAGTTCCACTGCAGGTGCGTGCCGCGCGCGAAGCGGACGGCGATCACCCGGACGCCGCCCGGGTCCTCCAGGTCGTGCCGGTTCAGACCGATCAGCCCGCTGCCGTCCTCCACCCCCAGCTCGGCGATCAGCAGCACGTGCCGGAACACCGACAGCGTCCCGCGCACCTCGCTGCCCATCAGGGCGGCGGCGAAGGCGGGCGCCGCCAGGTAGGACACCGACCGGGAGGCCGCGTTGTCCAGCGTCTTGTAGAAGTGGCCGGCGAAGTTGTCGTCGAACAACCGCACCACCACCCGCACCTCGGGATTGCCGTGCCGCGCCTCCAGCGCCGCCTCCAGGTTGGTGGCGTCGTCCCCGCTGACCGCGACCACCGCCCGACTGTGCTTCAGCCGGGCGCGGCGCAGCTGCTCCTCGAACGGCCCGTCGCCCAGCACGACCGGGATGCCGAGCGCCCGGACGGCGGCGATACCGCGGGCCTGCGGGTCCCGTTCCATGCAGACCACCGGCACGCCAAGCTCGTGCAACTGGGTCGCGACGCGCGTACCGACGTTGCCGAGCCCGACCACGATCACGTGGTCCCGGGTGCCCGCGCTGGGGTTGCGGGGCAGCCCGCGCCGTCCGGAGCCGAGCACCTCGACCGCGATGGCGGTGGCGACCGGCGCGAAGGTGATCCCGCAGATGGTGATGACCACCTGGGCGACCCGCTGCCAGATCCCGCCCGTCCCGGTCCCGGCGGCGATGTCGGCCTGCTGGTCGGGCTGGGCGGCGCCGGCCAGGTCCAGCAGCGAGATGTAGACGGTCCAGCCGAAGTCCCGGTTGAGGTACCAGAGCACGCCGAAGGCCATCAGCACCGCGGCGAGCGCGGTGAGCAGCACCAGCCGCATCCGGGCGCTGGTGAAGAACCGCATGGTGTCGAGCACCCGCCAGCGCAGCCGTCGTGCCCAGCTGATCGGCTCCCGGGGTTCGACGGGCAGCGCCTGCAGCGCGGCTCTCCCGCCCGGCGCCTCCTCGGGCTCGGCGGTCGGCACCACCGGTTCACGGTGCACCCCGCCGGGGAGGACCGGTCCGTCGTCGCCGAACTCGCGGGCGAGGCGGACGAACTGGGCCGAGTCGCCCTCCTGTTCCGGCAGCAGACGGATCTTGCTGAGGTCCTTCCGGTCGATCTGGTCGGCGACCACGCAGATCCGGTCGGAGGTGATGGCGTCGTCGAAGGCGATGTGCAGGTACCGTCCGTCGACCTCGACCGCGTTGGGTCGTCCGAGCGCGGCGGCGGCGAAGGCCGGGGCGGCGGTGGCGGAGCCGGAGAGCGCGGCGCCGTTCTTGAGCAGCCGTTGGATGTTCTCGCCGAGTCGCTGGTTGAACATCCGGAACACGATCCGGATGTCCGGGTTGTGGTCCTGGGCGCTGAGCGCGGCGTGGATGTTCTCCTGGTCGCTGCCCTCGACCAGGGCGAGTCCACGGGCGGTGCCGATGGACACCGCGCGCAGCGCCTCCTCGGTGACGCTCGGGTACTCGACCACCGCGGCGACACCGGGGAGTTGCTCGATCTGCGGTGCGTGGTCGCGGGTCCGGTCGGCGACCAGGACGACGACCGGAACCTCGTAGTGCTCGACGAGTTCCAGGACCAGCCGGTGTGCCAGCGCGTTGCCCCCGCAGACGATGTAGTGCTGGCTGATCGGCTCGACCGGAGGGGTCCCCCACCCTTCAGAAGTCATACCGCCGGATGATATCGACAGCGAGTGACCGGAGGATGTCATTCCGGCAACTGCCGGAAGTCACTCGAACGGACCTACCCAACGCGCGGCTTGACGGCGGAGCGATGAGGCTGGGGTGCGTTCTCTGCCCCCAGCCCCGAGGAGTAACCCACCGTGGCCCCTCCGATCATCACCCCCGACGGCACCCCGGTCCAGGGCCCGCTCGGCATGCTCGCCAGGGCCGCCTGGCAGATGCTCCTGGCCGCCGGCGTGGCCTCGCTCGCACTCGGCATCGTCGTCTTCTCCTGGCCCCGGGAGACGCTGCTGGTGGTGGGCGTGCTGTTCGGCCTCTACCTGCTGGTCATCGGCATCGTGCAGCTGGTCGCCGCGTTCGGCACCCACACCGCCACCGCGATGCGGGTGCTGGCCTTCATCAGCGGCGCGATCAGCGTGCTGCTCGGGCTGCTCTGCTTCCGCAGCGCGGCGCAGTCGCTGCTGCTGCTCGCGCTCTGGATCGGCATCGGCTGGCTGTTCCGCGGCATCACCCAGTTCGCCGCTGCGGTCTCCGACCCGCTGATGCCCGCCCGCGGCTGGCAGGCCTTCGCGGGTGTGGCCAACACCCTGGCCGGTGTACTGCTGATGGTCTGGCCGGTCGGCTCGATCGCCGCGCTCACCGTGCTGGCCGGGTGCTGGCTGCTGGTCCTGGGCGTGGTCGAGATCGCGACGGCCCTCCAGATGCGCAGCCGGGCCAAGCGGATCCCTTCGGGGGCCTGACCGGCCGCCAGGCCGCGGCCGCGCGAGAAGGCCACTGTTCGAGAAGGCCACCGTTCGATGGAGGCCGCCACTGCTCCCGGCGCCGCGCTACCCCCTCCGCCACTACGGCCGAGGCGCGTAGCCGAGCCGGAAGGTGGCGGCCTCCAGCCTTTCCGGGCTGAGCCGGACGTCGGTCAGCCGCTCGGCGAGCGCGAACGCGGCCTCGGTGTGCAGCTCGTAGCGCTCCCCGTCCAGCTGGAAGCCGCAGGCCGTCAGCAGCTCCGGGGTGCCCGGGGCCTCGGCGTCCGTGCCGTCCCGCTGGTCGACGAAGAGTGGCTCGAAGTCCAGCCGGCAGGTGCCGTGCTCCCACCAGTGGAAGTGGTCCGCCGCGTTGACGTTCCGGAAGTGCGAGACCAGCCGGGTGCCCTCGCCGAGCCGGGGGACGACCTCGTACAGGCTGCCGAGGTAGCCGTACGGCTCGACCGCGAGCGCCCAGCCGTCGAGCTCGGCGACGGCGACGAGGATCCGGTCCTCGTCCAGGTCGAACAGTTCCTCGGCCTCCTCGTCCTCCCCGTCGTCGAAGGTCTCCCAGGCGGCGAGCACCGCGTCCAGCCCGGTCACCTCCCGGCCGGTCAGGGCGTCGAAGCGGCGCAGCAGTTCCTCGGCGCCGACCCCCTGGACCTGGGTGAGGCAGTAGGCCTCGCCCAGGACGGGGTAGCGCTTCTCGAACCAGGTGTAGTCGGTGGCGTGTGCGGCGGTCATGCGCAGGATGCTGCCAGACCCCGCTGACAGCGCCCTCCGCGCCCCTGGTCGATCAGCGCCAGACCGGCGTGTCCGTCCCCCAACGCCCGGGCGGGCGGGCCCAGTCGACGGGCGCGCCCTCGTAGCCGATGGGCGGCAGGGCGTGCCGCAGCCGTCCGTACGCCGAGTCGGTCTCGGTGAGCCGGCGCGCCGGGTCGTACGGCTCGGTGCCCGGGCGCGGTGCGGCCTTCGGCTCGGGCTCGATGCCGTGCAGCAGCCAGGAGGCGGTGCCGGCCAGGGAGAAGCGCAGGTGGCGGCCGCCGGGGCGGTCGGTGCGCTGGTCGGTGAGGGCGCGCAGGACGGCGGCGGCGAGGAGGTAGCCGGTGCCGTGGTCGAGGGCCTGGGCGGGCAGGACGCCGGGGCGGCCGTCCGGGGCCGCCTCGTGGACGGCGATGCCGACGCCGGCCTGGACCAGGCTGTCGAAGCCGCGGCGGCCGGCCCACGGACCGGTCCAGCCCCAGGCGCAGACCTGCGCGAGGATCAGGTCGGGGCGGCGGGCGAACAGCTCGTCGAGGGCGAGGCCGTGGGCGTCCAGGGATCCGGGGCGGTAGCCGGTGACGACGACGTCGGCGGTGTCGAGCAGGCCCTCGAAGACGGCGCGGTCGGCCGGGTCGGCGAGGTCCAGGCGGGTGGAGCGCTTGCCGAAGCCGGTGTCGGCGTGGGCGTCCTCGGCCTCGGGTAGCCGGGGCGAGTCGACCCGCAGAACGTCGGCGCCCAGCAGGGCGAGGGTGCGGGTGGCGACCGGTCCGGCTATCACCCGGGTGAGGTCGAGGACCCGGATCCCGGCGGCGGGCCGGTCCACCGGGGCGGCGCCGAGCGGACGGGCCGGCGCGGACCCTGTCTCCCGGCGTTCCACCAGGGGGTGCACGGCCACACTCACCGGCGCGACCGCCACGGCGAGCGCCCCCACCGCGTACGCGCGCTCCTGCACCTGCTCGGCCGGCAGCTTGCCGAGCACCTCGGCGAGCTGGTCGGGCCCGGCGTCCGGGGCGAGGTCGAGGACGGCGAGCAGCCGGTCCCGGTGGTGCGGGTAGTTGGCGTGGGTGCGGACCCAGCCGTCGGCGGTGCGCCAGAACCCGGAGTGCGGGGCGAAGCTGGCGGGCGTACGGCCGTCGATCGCCAGGTGCCGCTCGCTGACGAAAGCGGTGGCGACGGCCCCCTCGTCCACCCGGACGGCGGGGACGGGCCCGCCCGCGCGGTGCGCGGCCAACTCGGCGGCGGCCAGCGAGCAGGCGGCCACGGTGGCGCGGGCGAGCCGGCGCACCGGCAGGCCGGAGGGCAGGACGTCCTGCGAGCCGTGGAAGCCCACCCGGTCCAGGAGTTCGGCCGGTCCGCCGAGGGCGGCCCAGGTGTCGGCGGTCGGACGGTCAGCAGTTGGACGGTCGGCGGTCGGCCGGTCGGCGGGCCCGCCCTCGGACGGCATCGGACGATCTGTCATGTCCGGCATTGTGCTCCGCTTTCCCGCGTTCCCGCCGTGACGCCCGCCACTGGGCGCCGACCACCCTCCCCGCCGCGCGGCCCGCCGTCCGGTTCACCGGCATTCGCGCAGGTCAGGACGGGTTCGACGGGAAAGCAGAGCAGGCCGGGCGGCCAGCCGGTGGTCCGCGGGTAGGGTGCGAAACAGCGGCCGGTTCCGGCCGTAGGCACGGGGGCTGAGTGACAAGGGGGACGAATGCACAGGATCCGCCGTCTCGACCTGGGCTACTTCGTCCGGCCGGCCTCCGAGGTGGGCGGCCGAGAGCCTCGGGTGGAGCCGGTGCTCGCGTACCTGGTCCGGGGCCCGGAGGGGCTGCTGTTGTTCGACACCGGGATCGGCGCGGGCTCGCCGGAGACCGAGGCGCACTACCGCCCGGTCCGCCGCCCGCTGCCGGAGGCGCTCGCCGCGGCCGGCGTCTCGGTCTCGGACATCGACCTGGTCGTCAACTGCCACCTGCACTTCGACCACTGCGGCGGCAACCCGCTGCTCGCCGGGACGCCGGTCCTGGTCCAGGCCGAGGAGCTGGCCACCGCCCGGCGCGGCGACTACACCATCGACGCGCTGGTCGACTTCCCCGGCGCCGTCTACCGCGAGCTCGACGGCGAGACCGAGATCTGGCCCGGCGTCCAGGTGCTGCCCACCCCCGGACACACCGACGGCCACCAGTCCCTGCTGGTCGAGCGGCTGGGCGACTGCACGGTTCTGCTGGCCGGTCAGGCGTACGACTTCGCCACCGAGTACGGGCAGGCGGTGCTCGCCCGGCAGGCCGCCCGCGAGGGGGTGGCCGCGCCGCTGCCCGGGTACCGCGCCTGGCTGGACCGGGTGGCCGAGCACGGGCCGCGACAGGTGCTCTTCGCGCACGACCACGCGGTCTGGGAGCTCGCCTGACGGGCCATCGGGGACGCAGACGCGGGCCCGGGCGAGGACTCGGACGAGGGTTTCGAGCGAGGGCCCAGGCGAGGACTCCGGCCCCGGGGCCGGGCGAGGACTCCGGCCCGGGGCCGGGCGAGGACTCAGAAGGTGAACCGCAGCGACCGGACCCGGTGGTCGAAGCTGGACGGGACGAGCTCCGGCGCGCCGACCGACCGCGCGTCGGGCAGCCGGGTGAACAGCTCCCGCAGCAGCGCCGTCATCTCCTGCCGGGCCAGGTGGGCGCCGAGGCAGTAGTGCGGCCCACCGCCGCCGTAGCCGAGGTGGGGGTTCGGGCTGCGGGTGATGTCGAAGGCGTCCGGGTCGGGGAAGACCTCCTCGTCCTGGTTCGCCGAGCCGTAGTACAGCGCGACCTTCTCCCCCGCCCGCAGCAGCGGGCCGCCGGGGCCGCCCAGCTCGTGGTCCACCGCGACGGTCCGGCGGAACTGGATGATCGGCGAGGCGTGCCGGACGATCTCGTCCACCGCGCCGTCGAGCCGCCCGTTCAGGTCGGCGAGGAGCAGGGCCCGCTGCTCGGGGTGGACGGTCAGCAGGTGCAGGCCGTGGGCCAGCGCGTTGCGGGTGGTCTCCACCCCGGCCACCAACAACAGGGTGAAGAAGGCGCCCAGCTCCCGGCCGGTGAGCCGGCGGCCGTCCACGTCGGCGGTGACCAGCGCGGAGATCAGGTCCTCGGCGGGCCGGCGGCGGCGCTCGCGGCCGATCCCGGCGACGATGCCCTGCATCCGGGCGAGCGCCGCCAGCCCGCGCCCGGGCACCCGGAACCGGCGGCGCAGCGGACGGGCCACGCCGATGTCCTCGGAGGTGCGGTTGACCAGGTCGAGGATGGCGCGGCGCGATTCCGCGGGGATGCCCATCATGGTGCAGATCACCTGGAAGGGGAGCTCGGCGGCGACCGCGCCGACGAAGTCCGCGGGCCGACCGCGCTCGACCTCGTCCACCAGGGCGGTGGTGATCCGGCGGACGTCCTCCTCGACCCGGCCGAGCAGCCGCGGGGTGAAGGCCCGCGAGACGATCCGGCGCAGCTGGGCGTGGCGGGGGTCGTCGAGGTTGACCATGGAGTCGCCGAACAGCACCCGGACCCAGCGGGCCGGCTCGGGGGTGGTCACGCCCGGGCCGGAGAGGAAGACGGCGGGGGTACGGCTGGCCTCGACCACGTCGGCGTGCCGGACCAGGGCGTGGAAGCCGCGACCGGTGGCGCGGTCGCCGAAGTACGCCGGGGCGGGGCGGCGGCGCAGCTCGGCGAAGGCGGCGGCTCGGGCGGGGGCGGGCAACTGCCAGAAACGGGGGTCGGCGAGGTCGGCGGTGGCTGACGCCGGGGTTCCTGCCGGGGTGGCCGCGGAGATCTCCGTCGGGGCGTCCATGGTCCTGCCTCCTGCTTCCGGCCCGCTTCCTTCCGACACGTACGGTCCGTGTCGGCGTGTGCACATTTAGTGAGCAGAGGTTGCGCGATGTCAAGTCGCATCGACGGCTGCATGAATGGGTGCCATGAGCGGCTGATCGGTTCATCTGTCGACCGGGCCGGCTCGCCGGTCAACCGGGCCGCCGGCCGACCGGGCAGGCGGGGATCGGGAAGCCGGGCATGGTCTCACGGGACGGAACCGGCCAATACCGGAGGGTGCGGTACGGGCCGGGCAAGGCGGGTGCGACGATGAGTGCCATCGTGATGACCGACCGGATTCGCCTGCTGCGCGCCGCGGTCTTCGCCGCGCTGTGCGTGGCGATGGCCGCCACGGCGCACGTCGCCATGGCCGGGGCCGGGGTCTCGCCACCGGTGTTGCTCGGCGCGTTCGGGGCGATCCTCGGGCTGACCTGGCTGCTGGCCAGGAAGCCGCGCGGGCTCGGTGTGATCAGCGCGTGGATGGTCGCGGCGCAGAGCGCGCTGCACCTGCTGTTCGAACAAGCCGGGTCGTTCGGTCGCGGGGGCGGCGGTCTCGGCCGGCTCGCCACCACGGACTGGGCCGCCCTGCTGCTCTGCAACCCGGACCGGGTACCGGACGGGCTCTCCCCCGTCGAGCTGGCACGGATGGCCGGCATCGACCCGGACGTCCCGCCGGCGACCGCCGGCCTGCGCCCGCTCGCGGGGATGCACCACGGGGCGGCGGCCGGGTCGGCCGACGGGATGGCCATGGACATGAGCCCGCCCGGGATGCCGGGCATGCCAGGCATGCCGGGCATGCCCGCCGGGACGTCCCACGCGATGTCGTCGGGGATGTCGCATGACCTGTCCGGCGGGATGACGCACGGGATGGCGCACGGGATGCCCCCCGGCATGTCACACGGCATGTCGCCGGGGATGGCGATCGCCCACGTGCTGGCGGCGCTGGCCTGTGCGCTGCTGCTCTGGCGTGGTGACGTCGCGCTGGTGCGACTCTTCGAACTGCTCGGCGCGCTCGGGAGCGTGGTCGCGGGGGCGCTGCTGCTCCCGCTACTGGCGCTGGTCGCCCGCCCCTTCGGGTACCGGCCGCCGGCACCGCCCCGGCCCGCCGACCGACCTGCCCGGCCGCCCCGGTCGGCGCTGCTCACGCATGCCGTCGTCCGGCGCGGCCCGCCGGCGTTCGCCCTCGCCTGCTGACGCGCCCGCCGCGCCCCTCCCCCGGCCGACCTCGGCCGCTGCCGGGACCTCCGTGACGGGCAGGTCGCCCTGTCGTGCCGTCGTCCGTCGCACCCCGCTGCCACCGCACCTTCGGGTCGCCGTGCCGGAGTGCCCCCACGCACCGTGCCGAGCAGGGTTCGGGCCCGCGTTCGTCGACGCCTTCTACCGGAGGTGCGGTGTGCCGCGCGATCGCCCCATGGACGTCTGCGGTGCCGCCGCGCGCGGCGCCGTTCCCAGCCTTCCCCTCGGGACCTTCCCATGCCTCACTACGACGGCGCACCGGCTCCGGCCTGCGCCACCGTCCTACCGCTCCGCGCCCTGCGGGCCTTCCGGAGCGTGACCGACCGGGCCTTCCGCCTCCAGCTGGGCCAACAGCCGGGCCGACCACTCGGGCGACGGCCCGTCGGTCGCGGCCGCCCACACCTCGCCGCGCAGCCGCTCGGCCCGGTCGTGCCACTCCCGGCAGCCGGTGCAGCGCGCGAGGTGCTTGTCCAGCCGGGTGTCCGACAGGCCACTCGATTCACCGTCGAGCCGGGCGGACAGAGCGGTACGGAACTGCGCGCATCTCATGTGACCATCGTCCCGCACGGCCGGCGCGCCGGGACGGCGGGCCGGGCTGGCCGGGCCGGCCGGGCGGGAGGCCGCCGTGGATGACGACCAGCTCACCGCGCTCGCGCTGACCGCCCGCTCGGGCCGGGCGGCAGACGTCGAGGCCTTCGTCCGCGCGACCCAGCGGGACGTGTGGCGCTTCGTCGCCCACCTGACGGACGTCCAGTCCGCCGACGACCTCGCCCAGGAAACCTTCCTGCGCGCATTGCGCGGCCTGCCCGCCTTCGCCGGACGCTCCTCGGCCCGCACCTGGCTGCTGTCCATCGCCCGGCGCACGGTGGTCGACCGCTACCGGATGGCCGCCGCCCGGCCGCGCTGCGCGGCGCTGCCGGACTGGCAGGAGGCGGCGGAGCGGCAGGGTGCCACCCCGACGGCCGGGTTCGAGGACGGGATCGCCCTCGGGGACCTGCTCGACCGGGTGCCCGCGCAGCGGCGGGAGGCCTTCGTGCTGACCCAGGTGGTCGGCCTGAGCTACGCCGAGGCGGCGGAGGTCGCGGGCTGCCCCGTCGGCACCGTCCGCTCCCGGGTCGCCCGGGCGCGCGAGGAGCTGATGGCGCGACTGCGGGCGGCCGAGACCGGGGAGCTCGCGGCGGCCTGCTGAGCGGGGGCGGGCAGCCGACCACGGACAAGTAACAGATTACAGATGACAGATAACAGCTGACAGATTTCGAAATCTGTCAGCTGTTATCTGTTCGCCGAAAGTCACCCCTCGCAAAAATTCCCCCCGGGCGTTCGGAGCTGGAGCCGCCGCGCCCTCGACCAAGCCGTTCCCGACCGACCATCAGACCGAGCCGGTCGACCGGTGGAGCCTGGCCGTTGCCGACGGGCTGCTCTCGTTCGTCGCGATGCTCGACATGAACGTGGCCAGCCTGGCACTCACCGACATATCCGCCGACCTGCACATCACCGCCAGGGACGCCGCCTACGAAAGCCGCATGACGGCCCCTCACGACCGCCCTGCCCGTAGGGTGGCCGGATGGCCGAACCCACCCCGCTGCGCGACGACCTCGACCTGCCCGTACGGATCGGGCCGCACCCGCCGCGCCGGGTGGTCTCGCTGGTGCCCTCGCTGACCGAGGCGGTCGCCGCCACCGCACCCGGCCTGCTGGTCGGCGCCACCGACTGGTGCAGCCACCCCGCCGACCTGGCCGTCACCCGGATCGGCGGCACCAAGAACCCGGACGTTCCGGGCATCCTCGCCCTCGGACCGGACCTCGTGCTGGCCAACGACGAGGAGAACCGGCGCCCCGACCTGGACGCGCTGCGGGCCGCCGGGGTGCCGGTCTGGGTCACCGACATCCGCACTCTGGACGACGCGTTCCGCTCGCTGGACCGCCTGCTCACCGCCGCCTGCCGACTGCCCCGCCCGGCCTGGCTGTACGAGGCGGAGGCGGCCTGGCGCGAGGTGCGGCCGACGGCGGACGGTCCGCGCGCGATCGTGCCGATCTGGCGCCGCCCTTGGATGGTGCTCGGCCGCGACACCTTTGCCGGGGACCTGCTGCGCCGCCTGGGCCTGCGGCTCGTCCACGCCGACCACCCCGAGCGCTACCCCGCCGTTCCACTGCCCGAACTCCTGGCGAGCGGAGCGGAGTTGGTGGTGCTACCGGACGAACCGTACCGCTTCACCGCCGAGGACGGCCCGGAGGCGTTCCCGAACGTCCCGGCCGCGCTGGTCAGCGGACGGCACCTGACCTGGTACGGCCCCTCCCTGGCCGCCGCGCCGACCGTGCTGCGGCAGGCGATCGACCACCCGTTCGTACAGGGCTCGATGCCCACATCGTAGGATGACCGCCACTCTCCGGGATCACCGGCGACAAGTGGGGGGAACCACGCATGAGGCTGAGCACCACCCGGCGGACACTGATCCTGGTGTCCGCCACCGCCGTGTCGACCGCCGTCCTGGCGGGCTGCGGCACCAAGCACACCGACGACCACCAGAACGCGGCGGCGACCAGCACGCCCGCGGCCGCCACCGCCTCGCCGAGCGACACGCCGAGCCCGAGCCCGTCCGCGAGCGCCGCCCCGACGCCGACCGACTCGGCGTCAGCCGGCCCCAGTGCCTCGCGCAGCCCGAGCGCCGCCGCCAGTACCGGGGCGGGCAAGACGGCGAAGGCCGCACCGAGCACCCAGCCGGGCACCGCCAAGCCGGCCCCCGGCAACGCGGCCGGCGCGCCCGCCACCCAGCCGCCGGTCGAGAAGCCCGTCGTCGCCGCCCCGGTACCCACCGCCAAGCCCGGCGCGGTCGCGCTCCCGCCGCCGCCCGCACCGCCGGCCCCGCACGTGCCGCCGCTGCAGAGCGGCTGCCAGCCCAGCAAGCCCCAGCCGGACGAGCCCAAGGAGACCGTCGGCGCGGCGCTCACGGCAGCAGCCGGCCAGTCCCGGGTGCTCACCCTCAGCTCGGGCGGCACCGACAAGCTCCCGCCGCTGCCGGTCAACCTGGTCAAGGCGATCGCCTGGCAGGAGAGCGGCTGGCAGTCCGGCATCCTCGCCTGCGACGGCGGGATCGGCACCATGCAGGTCATGCCGAACACCGTCAACTGGATGAACGGCAAGTTCGGTACGACCTCCGACCCGAAGACCCTCGCCGGGAACGTGCAGCTCGGCACCCAGTTGCTCAACTGGCTGGTCGCCTACTACGGCGACTCCTCCTTCGGCGGCAAGTACGACCTCTCCCCCGACCCGGTCACCGGCAAGACACCGCTGCTCGACCTGGTCATCTCGGCGTACAACGCGGGCGCGGGCAACGTGCACTACAACGCCGTCACCGACCCGACCACGGGCGAGGTCGTCGGCAGCCTGGACATCCCGAACCCGAAGTACGTGTCCAACGTGAAGGCGCTGATGTCCAGCCAGCCGTGGAACAAGGCGGGCTGACGAGCCACAGCTCTCGACTGACGGCCCGCATGCAGCACAGGGCCCGGGACGCTCGTGCGTCCCGGGCCCTGCTGTGGGTACTGACGCGTCAGCCGCGCGCGGCGGCGACGGCGGAGCCCAGCGCCTCCTTGATCCGGGGACCGAGGCGGGCGAAGCCCAGCTCCTTCATGGCGGCCCGGAGCAGCTCCTCGTCGGTCCGCCCGGTACCGTCGCCGTCGACCCAGCGGACGACGGCGAGCAGCTCGTCGGCCGAGTAGGCGGTCACGGGGCGGCCGGGGGTGAAGTCCGGCTTCTCGGGACGGCCGGTGGGGGCCTCGGGAGCGGGCTCGGCAGCGGTCGACTCGGCGACGGGCTCGGGCTCGACGGCGGGCTCGGGCTCGGGCTCGGGCTCGGGCTCGACGGCGGGGGCTTCCTCGACGGCCTCGGACCCGACGACGGGCTCCGCGACCTCGACGGCAGGAACCTCGGCGACAACCTCGGACTCGACGGCGGTTT
The DNA here is from genome assembly GCF_043201815.1 of Kitasatospora sp. NPDC048296. Taxonomy (NCBI): domain Bacteria; kingdom Bacillati; phylum Actinomycetota; class Actinomycetes; order Kitasatosporales; family Streptomycetaceae; genus Kitasatospora; species Kitasatospora sp. NPDC048296. Next base: position 34,075 of record NZ_JBICZB010000002.1, on the reverse strand, counting down.
CCTCGGCCACGGCCGCCGGGGGTTCCTCGGCAGTCTCGGCCTCGATCACCGGCTCGGCGACCTCGGCGACCTCAGCGACCTCAGCGACCTCAGCGACCTCAGCGACCTCAGCGACCGGAGCCTCCTCGGCCCCGTCAGCCTCAGCAGCCGACTCCTCGGCCTCGGTGGCAGGGGCCTCGTCGACGGCCTCGACCTCAGCCGCCGGCTCCCCAACCTCGACGGGCTCGGCGGGCTCGGCGGGCTCGGCGATCGCAGCCTCGGTCAGCTCCTCGACCTCAGCCACAGACTCCCCGACCTCAACGGCAGGAACCTCATCGACGGCCCCGACCTCAGCGACCGGCTCCTCGGCAGCGGGTGCCCCGGGCTCAGCAACCTCGACGGCCTCGGCCTCGACCTCGACCACCGGCTCGACGTCGGCAGCCTCCTCGGTCACTTCTTCGACGGCCGCAACCTCGGCGACAGGCTCCTCCGCTCGCTCCGCCTCCGTCTCGTCCGCAGCCGCGGCCTCGGCCAGCGCGGCGGTCGCGGCGGCCACCAGGTCGTCGGCGGCCGGGGAGGGCGCCGGGAGGGACACCACGGCGGCCGGGGTCTCCTCCTCCGTCACCTCTTCCACCGCAGCCGGCTCGACCTCGACGGAGTCCGGGTGCGAGCCCGACGGCGTCTCGACAGCCTCGGTGTCGACCTCGTCCTTGACCTCGGTCTCGCCCTCTGCCTCGGCCTCGGCCTCGGCCACGGCCACGGCCACAAAAGCCTCAGCCTCGACCGGAGCCGTCACCGAAACCGGCGCCTCCTCCGCGAGGCCGTCCCGCTGGCCGCCGGCCAGGGCCTGACGCGCAGCAGCCTCGGCATCGGCGTCCGACGCCTCGACCTCCGGCACCTCGACCAGCGACTCCCCGGCACCCGTCTCGACCGACTCCGCCAGCCCGTCCCGCTGCCCGCCCGCGAGCGCCTGGCGCGCCGCGTACGCGGCCTCGGCGGCGCGGCGGTCGGCCTTGGCTGCGGTGAGCTCGGCGAGCAGGTCGCCGAGGCCGGCCTCCTCCAGGGTGGCGCGCAGGCTGCGGATGGCGGGCAGGCGGTAGAGAGTGCCCTCGTCGGCGGCGAGGCGCTCGACCAGGTCGACCAGGTCCGCGAAGGCGATCCCGTCCAGGTCGTGCTCGGGCAGCAGGCGGGCGAGGCCGCGCAGGCTGGTGTTGATGGCCTCGAAGGCCTGGGCGGTGCGGTCGACCAGGGCGCCGTCGGCGGGCACGGTCGGGAGGGTGCCGGCCGGGGCGAGGGCGACCCAGGCGCGGCGCTCGATCTCGGCGGAGGTGAGGGCCTCGTGCAGGTCCTCGCGGCGGACCCGGCGGTCGGTGGCCAGGGCGGCGGCCTGCTTGCGCAGCGAGCGGCCGCGCAGCCAGGAGAGCTTGACGCCGTTCTCTCGGCGCCAGCTGCTGTCGGCGGTGGCGGCCACGAGGGCGGTGAGGTCTGCGTCGTAGGCGGCGGTGGTGAGGGTGGCGGAGGTGCGGTGCACCCGCTGGAGCATCTCGACCAGCAGCGCGGTCTTGGCGACCGTGGCGGGTTCGTCGAGCTTGGCCTCGGCGGCCAGGGCCGTGACGGCTTCCCAGGTCTGCTGGAGGTCGCGGCCGCGCAGTTCGGCGAGGGCGGTGGAGGCGGCGCGGGCGTCCTCGGAGGTGGCGACGGTGTCGACGGCCGCGTACCAGGCGTGGGTGTCGGCGCGGACGGTGAAGGCGCCGAGTTCGGCGTAGCGGCCGAGGTCCTCGCGGAGGTCGGGCTCCGCGGCGGCGTCCTGGAGGTCCTTGACGTCTGCGGCGCCGGCGACGTCCGCCGGGTCGGCTGCGTCGGCGTTGCGCGAGTGAAGCACTGTCATGTCTGGTCCGGTTCTGGGCGTCGACGGCGGGGCTGGCGGCGAGGGGGCGACGGACCGGTTGCGCGGAATGCCCCTGGGGGGGCCGGGGGCGCGCGGTCGGGCCGCCGGTTGTGGAGGCCCAGAATACGGGTGCCCGTTCGAGCCTTGCACGCACCCACCGCCGGACGGGCCGGTGTCGTGTGCCATACCGCCCGCCTGGACGCTACTCGGGAGGGCCACCCGGGTGGCCCTCCCCTGGTCCGGACGGGTGGCCGGGGTGCTCCGTCCGGGGTGGGCGGGGCCGCCGCAGCCCGTCCAGCGGGACCTTGCGGGCGCTGCGGGCGGGTCGGCCGAGCGGCGGGCGGTAGCCGGCCCGACCGAGGGTGTGCTCGTCGACCGGCGCGAGGTACTCGTGCAGCGCGGTGCGGTGCCACCACGCGCCGGTTTCCCGTAGTTCGCGCCATCCGGTGAACCGGTAGAGATAGAGGGTCGCCCGGACGTGGGTCGGCGGGTCGTCGGGGAAGGGGTTGTGGCGCAGCAGCCGGAGGGTCGCCCGGTCGCCGGCCAGCAGGCGGGCGACAAAGGGCAGGAACCAGGGACGGGCGTAGGCGGGCGAGATGCCGGCGAACCACATCAGCCAGTCGAGCCGCAGGTGGTAGGGGGCGTACTGGCGCGGAAGCCGGCGCACGTCGCCGGGTTTGCCCTTGAAGCCGTACTCGCGCCAGACGGTGTACGGGGTGAGGACGGCCTCGTCGGTGCCCTCGACCACGACCTCCTGGCGCAGCCGGTTGACGCTGCCGAAGGCGCCGTAGGTGTTGACGAGGTGGAGCCGGTTGAAGGAGCGGTTCATCACCTGGCGGCGCGAGACCATGTTGGTGACCGGCCAGTAGCTGAGGACGAGGACGGCGACGGTCAGCGCGATCACCAGCGCCTCGTACCAGAGGGGGGCGCCGGGGTACCGGCGGGCGTGCACGGGCAGGCCGAGGCGGGCCGGTTCGACGGCGGCGAGGGCGAGGGCGATGGTCAGCCAGTTGAGCCAGGCGAAGTTGCCGGAGGCGACCAGCCACAGCTGGGTGGCGAGCACGGCGCAGGCCGCGTAGCTCGCAATCGGCTGCGGGAGCAGCAGGCCGACCGGGACGACGAGTTGGACGAAGTGGTTGGCGGCGGCCTCGACGCGGTGCAGCGGGTCGGGCAGGTGGTGGAAGAACCAGCTGAGCGGTCCGGGCATCGGCTGGGTCTCGTGGTGGTAGCGCAGGCAGGTCAGGTCGCGCCAGCAGGTGTCGCCGCGCAGTTTGATCAGTCCGGCGCCGAACTCGACCCGGAAGGCCAGCCAGCGCATCAGCCACAGGACGAGGGTGGGCGGGGCTGCGTCGGCGTTGCCGAGGAAGGCGGCCAGGAAGCCCGCTTCGAGCAGCAGGGACTCCCAGCCGAAGGAGTACCACGTCTGCCCGACGTTGACGATGGAGAGGTAGAGGACCCAGAGCACCGCCCAGAGCAGGACCGAGGCCCAGAGCGGGACGGCGTCGCCGAGTCCGGCGGCGACGGCGGCGGCCAGGGCGGCGCCGCTCCAGGCGACGGCGGCGAAGAAGCGGTCGCTGTAGTGGAGGTGGAAGAGGCTCGGGGCCTGGCGGAACGGGACGCGGGCGGTGAAGCGGGGCACCGGCAGCATGCCGTCGGCGCCGATCAGGGCGCGGAACTGCGCGGCGGCGGCGAGGAACCCGATCAGGTAGAGGCCGGCGAGCAGGCGTTGGACGAGCAGCCGGCTCAGCCAGTAGTCGGGGGCGGCGAACCAGTCCATGCGGCCCATGCCTACCATCGGCGGCCCCCGCCCGGGCCCGGCCGGGGCGCGGGCGGCGGACGGTTCACCCGCTCGGCCCGGGGTGAAGGGCGGTGAGGCGAAGGGCCGTGAGGCGAAGGGCCGTGAGGCGAAGGCTGCTGAGGAGCAGGCCGAAGAGCGGTGAGGCGGGTGGGCGGTGAGTCGCCGGCTGGTGGGGCAAAGGGGCCGTGCACCACGGTGCCGTGCGCGCAGCACCCGGACGGCACCGTGGCGGGGAGCCTCTCCTCGGGGGTGAGAGGCGCCCCGCCACGGTGGTGGACGGTACGGAGGGCGGAGCCGGCGGCCGCGGCCGCGGTGCCGCGCGCGGGCGGCGGGTCGGCGGCTCAGCTCGGCAGGACGAGTCCGGACCCGCCGGCGACGCCCGGGCGGCCGGTCGCGGTGGCGGCGCCGTTCTGCTGGAGCCGGTCGACCAGCAGCGCGGCCAGCGTGCCGAGCTCCTCCTCGGTGCGGGACTGCGCGGTGACGTCCATGCCGACGGTGAGGACACCGTTGACCTGGCCGGTGCGCGCGTTGCGCATCGGGGTGCAGGTGAAGCTGAAGATCTGCTGGATGCGCTGCACCTCGGGGCGGCCGGACTGGATCCGGACGTCGTTGAGGACGGTGGCGCGGCCGGTGTGGTACGCCTCCGTGACGGCCTGCTGGAGCCCGGCCGCGCCGAGCTGCGGGTAGGCCGCGCCGATCGACCCGTACGCCACCGGGGCGCCGAAGGTGTCGGCGTGCTGGGCGTTGGCGTAGCGGATCTCCTGGCCGGGGCCGTCGGTCAGCATGATCGGGAACGGGGATCCGTCGAAGGCGGCGAACATCTCCTGCTGCTGGGCGAGCAGGTTGTCGCGCAGCCGGATCTCGGAGAGCAGCGCCTCGGCGAGGTGCTGGATGTCGCGCAGCCGCTCCCGCCCCCACTGCCGGGGTTCCCGGTCGAGGACGCAGACGGTGCCGATGACGGTGTTGGTGTCGTCGACGAGCGGGGCGCCGAGGTAGGCCCGGACTCCGAGTTCGTCCACGACCGGGTTTCCGGCGAACCGGGGGTAGGCGAGGATGTCGTCCAGCGCGAGGGGCGAGCGCTGGGCGACCACGTGCGGGCAGAAGCCGTGGCTCAGCGGCATCTGGCGGGTGGGAAGGTCGAAGGCGATGCCTCGATCCGCCCAGGAGGCACCTTCTTCGTGCGCAACCTCGGACGAAGTTGGCGGAATGTAGAGCCCTCGGAACATCTGACGCTCGTCGTTGATGAAGTTGACCATCGCGATGGGAGCGCGGGTGATGCTGGCTGCAAGGTGGGCGAAGCGGTCGAAGGCCTCGTCCGCGGAGGGTTCGTTGAGACCCAGGCTGCGCAGCCTGCGGGTCCGCTCGGACTCCCCGGCAGCACCCGGGAACTGGCCTTGAGTGCTCATCACATCAGTCATGGCGCACATGTAATCAGACATTGGGGCGTCGCGGGGCTACCGGGATCGCCCGCCACCCCTGCCGATGAACAGTCAAAGCCGCACGTGAGGGGCCCCGCGGTGGGCTGACGAAGCGGGGAAGGAGCACTTCCCACCCCGCATCACACTAAACCCATCAATAAAAAGATGATCCAATTCTCGCCAATCCAAGATCCGCTAGCTGTGGAGCCGGGACGCACATATGACAATGAGCCCTGCCGAAGACACGGACGGTAGTTCCCGTGATCCCGCCGGGGGAATGGTCGCAGCGGAATCGACGGCGCGAACGGAGGCACGACACCCACCACAACGAGAGGACCAGAGCATGGCGATGGACTACTTCACCGATGAGCGGCACGACAACCTCCGGGCGGAGGTCCGTGAGTTCGCGGAGAAGGAGGTGCGTCCCGAGGTGGCCAGGATGGAGGCCGACCGGGACGTCGAGTTCGAGCTCTCCCGCGAGATCGCCCGTCGCGGCTGGATCGGTGTCACCATCCCGCGCGAGTTCGGCGGCCTGGGGCTGGGGCACCTCGCCAAGACCATCATCGTGGAGGAGCTGGCCCGGGTCAGCGGCGCGATGGGCGCGATGGCGCAGGCCTCCCAGCTCGGCGTCGCCAAGGTCATCCACTTCGGCTCGAACACCCAACGGCGCTTCTGGCTGCCGAAGTTCGCCTCCGGGGAGAGCCTGCCGACCATCGCGGTGACCGAGCCGGAGTCCGGCGGCCACGTGCTCGGCATGTCCGGCACCGCCCGCCGCGAGGGCAACGAGTACGTGCTCAACGGCCGGAAGGTGTTCGTCGGCAACTCGCACATCGGCGACGTCCACGGCGTGGTCTTCCGTACGGGCAAGGGCAGCGGGGGCCTGTCCGCCTTCCTGGTCGAGAGCGACCGGCCCGGCTTCCGCGCCGGGGCGATCGGCACCCAGGGCGGTCTGCACGGCTTCAGCTTCGGCGAGTTGGCCTTCGAGGACTGCCGCATCCCGGCTGCCAACCGGCTGGGCGAGGAGGGGCTCGGCCTCGACGTCGCCTACTCCTCCTCCACCCTCTACGGCCGACTGAACCTGGGCGCCGTCGCACTGGGCATCCACGTCGCCGTCGTCGAGGACACCGTGCGCTACGCCGAGGAGCGGGTGCTGTACGGCAAGCCGCTCAACCAGCTGAACAGCGTCGCGCTGAAGCTGGGCGAGATGCAGTCCCGGCTGATGACGGCCAAGCTCGCCGCCTACCACGCCTCGCATCTGCTGGACCTCGGCCGGGCCTGCGATGCCGAGCTGATGAACGCCAAGCTCGTCAACACCGAGTACGCGATGGACTCGGCGCGCCAGGCGATGGAGATCTTCGCCGCCCGCGGCACCCAGGAGGAGCACAACATCATCCGCTACCTGCGGGACGCCACCCACATCTACGCCCCGGCCGGCACCTCGGACGTGCAGAAACTGCGGCTGGGCCAGGTGGCTTCGGGTACGTACGGCAAGCAGTGGTCGGCCGAGCTGGCCGACGTGGCGAGCTGGGCATGGACCGAGCTCAACCAGTTGGAGGCCGAGGCGAAGCCGCAGCACTCGCGGGGCGCCCGGGTGGTCCCGATCTCCATGGCGAGCTGACCCGCGGCGGTCGACCGGGCCGGCCGCGAGCTGCGGCCGACCCGGGGCCGGGACATGTGCCCACCCCGGGCGGCAGACCGGAAACCGCTGCCCGGATAGTGGCGAACCTTCAGCACGACGACTGTTTGACCTGTTCCTGACGGCTCGCCGAGAGACACACCCGGCCCTCCCGTAGAGCCGTTCCGGCTTCGCCACCACCGAGCCGACCTGCGACGTTCCGTCGGCGAACACCCTGAGCGGGAGCGGGCCCCACTGCCATCGGCTGTTCACATATCGTCAGTTGATGTTGCGATAAGGGCACCTGGGGCTGATAGGTTTCCTGCCGTCGGCGGCCGTGGCTGCACCCCGCCCGGACGGTGACACCGCGTCACTCCGTCCGGCAGCTCCGGCCTCGGCGCCCTGAAGCCCGCCCGGGCCGCACGGGCCGACCCCGCCCTCGGACCCGCGACCCGGCCTGCAACTCGGCCCTGCAACAAGGAATCAGATGCCAGGCATATCGGCCCCCCGCACGGGCCACCGCGCCGGCCGGTCCGGCTCCCTCCGCAGCTCACTCCTCGCCCTCGTGCTGGTCCCCAGCCTGGGCCTCGCCGCCGCCTGGGGCTACGCCGCCTACCTGCTACGCGACACCGACCACCGCACCGCGCTGCTGGCCGGCACCGTCGTCGTCGCCGTGGTCCTGCTGATCAGCCTGATCCGCGGGATCCGGGCCGTCCGGGCGCTGTCCGCCCGACTGGCCGGACTGCGGGCCGACACCCTCGCGATCGCCCAGCAGGAGATACCCGACGTGGTCGGGCGGCTGCGCGCCGGGGAGACCGTCCCCACCCCGCCCACCTGGACGCCCTCCCGGCGGATCGGCGACGAGGTCCAGCAGACCTCGGACGGCCTGGCCGCCGTCCGACAGGCCGCCGTCGCGGCCATCGTCCACCAGGCCCAGGGCCGCGAGGGGACGAAGAAGGTCTTCCTCAACATCGCCCGCCGCACCCAGATCCTGATCCACCGCCAGATCAGCATGCTCGATGCCCTGGAGCGCGAGCACGAGGAACCCGAGCTCCTGCGCGAACTGTTCGCCGTCGACCACCTGGCCACCCGGATGCGGCGCAACGCCGAGAACCTGGTCATCCTCGGCGGCGCGCTGCCCGCCCGGCGCTGGCGCAACGCCGTACCCGTGGTCAACGTGCTGCGCAGCGCCGTCTCCGAGACCGAGAACTACGCCCGCGTGGTCGTCCAGGGCGTGCCCCGGGCCTCGCTCAGCGGGCAGGCCGTCGCCGACGTGATCCACCTGATCGCCGAGCTGATCGAGAACGGCACCACCTTCTCCCCGCCGTACACCCAGGTGCAGGTCTCCGCGCAGGAGGTCCCCAAGGGTCTGGCGGTCGAGGTCGAGGACCGCGGCCTCGGCATGACCGAGGAGGAGTACGAGCGGCTCAACGAGTACCTCGCCAACCCGCCCGAGCTGGACGTGTCCGCGCTCGGCGACGACCTGCGGCTCGGCCTGTTCGTCGTCGCGCGGCTGGCCGCCCGGCACGACATCCAGGTCACCCTGCGGCCCTCGCCGTACGGCGGCACCCGGGCCGTGGTGCTGGTGCCCTCGGTCCTGCTGGGGCAGGCCGGGCAGCCGGCCGCGGTACCCGGGCTGCCCTCCGGCGCGCGGGTCACCCGCACGCCGGTGCCGGAGCAGCAGCCGACGGCCGACGGCGACCTCGGGGAGGTCGACGAGCAGCTGTCGGGCGCGCTGGCGGGGGTGCTGAGCGGACTGCTGGGCGAGGGACCTGCGGCTCCTTCCGCCGATCCGTCCGCTCCCTCCGCTCCTTCTCCTTCCGGTCCTTCCGTGCCCGAGGCGCCCGCCGCCCCCGGGGGGCCGGACGACGGTGTGATCATCGGTGAGCTGCTCGCGCGACTGGACGGGGAGGGTGGCGCCGCCCCCTCCAGCGGTGGGCTGCCGGTGGGAGCCCAGATCCCCGGGCTGCCCGGTGCCGTGGTCGTGCCCCGACCCGCGCTGCCCCGGCCGTACGCCCTGCCGACCGATCCCCCGGAGTTCGCTGCCGGCCTCCCGGCGGACGTCGCCTCCGGCCACGGTGCGGGCGTCGGTTCCGGTGTCGGCTCCGACCTTGCGTCCGACCTTGCGTCCGACCTTGCTTCCGGCCGTGCGGACGGACCGCTCGTGGACCCGGCGGCCGGGTTCGACGGCGTCACCGCCGACCCCTCGGCGCCCACCCACGAACGCCCGCAGGAGGACCACGTGGAGCACGGCCCGGACGGCGAACTGCGCACCCCGCGGGTCCTGCCGCAGCGGGTCCGCAACGCCAGCCTCGCCGAGCAGCTCCGCGAGGCCAACGCGCCGGGCGCGATGATGCCGCCGGTGGCGTCCATGCCGTCGGCGCCGTCCCTTCCGTCAATGCCCTCGGCGCCCTCGATGCCGTCCACCGCGCCGACTCAGCCGTACGGGGGGCACGCCGCCCCGACCGGCCCCCGGTACGACGCCGGCGAGGCCGACGAGCTCTCGCCGGCACGCTCGCGCGCCACCATGGCCGCCATCCAGCGCGGCACCCGCAGCGCCCGCGCGGCCGGTACCGAACCGGACGCGCCCGCCACAGCCCCCAACCCGGCCGCACCTTCCGCCCCCCGGGAAGCCCCTGCGGAAGCCTCCGCCGTTCAGGAAGCCAAGGAACAGCAGTGATGACGCAGCACACCGACACCCAGCGCGACCTCAACTGGCTGCTGGACCAGCTGGTGGCGCGGGTACCCGAGACCCGGCACGCCATCGTCCTCTCCGAGGACGGCCTGCTGGTCGGCATGTCCCAGGGCCTCGACCGGGCCGACGCCGAGCACCTGTCCGCCGTCGCCTCCGGCCTGCAGAGCCTCGCCCGCGGCGCCGGGCACCGCTTCAACGGCGGCCGGGTCCGGCAGACCGTGGTCGAGATGGACCAGCTGTTCCTGTTCGTCACCACCGCCGGACAGGGCGCCCGGCTCGCTGTCCTCACGAGCGACCAGGTGGACGCCGGACTGATGGCCTACGAGATCAACATGCTGGTCAAGCAGGTCGGCCAGTACCTCACCGCGGCGCCGCGCAGCGACGCCGGCCAGGTCGGCGCGGGTGGCGGTGCGTGACCACCGCCGACGCCGACGAGGGCTGGTTCTACGACAAGGACGCCGGCCACCTGGTCCGTCCCTACGCGATCACCAACGGGCGCACCGGCCCGGTCCGTGACGGCTTCGCCCTGATCACCCTGGTGGTCACCGCCGACCCTCGCACCGACACCACCCGGTTAACACCCGAACCGGCCGCGATCCTCGACCTGTGCCGCGAACGCCCGCTGGCCGTGGCCGAGATCGCGGCCACCCTGGACCTGCCGGTGAGCGTGGTCAAGGTGCTGCTGGACGACCTGGCGGAGGCCCGGCTGATCCTCACCCGGGCACCGGTCCAGCTCGCCGAGGCACCGGACATCTCGCTGATCCAGGCCGTGATCGAGGGCGTCCGCCGGCTCTGACCGGTCGGCCCGCCCTCCTCGCATCACCCAGTTCCCATCCAGGAGACCCGAATTGACGACCCAGAGCCTGGTGCCGGGCGCGGTCAAGATCCTCGTCGCCGGCGGCTTCGGCGTCGGGAAGACCACCATGGTCGGCTCGGTCAGCGAGATCGAACCGCTGCAGACCGAGGAGCGGATGACCCGCGCCAGCATCGGGATCGACAGCCTCGAAGGCGTCCAGGACAAGTCCACCACCACGGTGGCGATGGACTTCGGGCGGATCACCGTCCGCGAGGACCTGGTGCTCTACCTCTTCGGCACGCCCGGGCAGTTCCGGTTCTGGTTCATGTGGGACGACCTCGCGCTCGGCGCCCTCGGGGCGATCGTCCTCGCGGACACCCGGCGGCTCGAATCCAGCTTCGCCGCCGTGGACTTCTTCGAACAGCGGGGCATCCCGTTCGCGATCGGAGTCAACTGCTTCCACGGCCGGCGCGACGCCAGCCCGGAGGACGTCCGCCGCGCCCTCGACCTCGGGCCGGAGGTGCCGGTGGTGCTGTGCGACGTCCGGGAGCGGGCCTCCAGCAAGGAGCTGCTGCTCGCCCTGCTCGACCGGGTGCACCGGGATGCGCTGGCGGCCGGGCGGCGGTAGGAGCGACTCGCCGTTTGACGCCCGGCAATTGGCGCTCGACGCTTGGCGATTGGCGCCTACCGTCGGCCGCCTGCCCGCTGCCGTGCCTTCACCGTGAGGCCTTCACCACGAGGCCTTCGCCGTCAGGCCTCCACGCCGTCAGGCCTTCGCCGGGGTGAGCTTGAGGTCGGTGAGCGCGTCGACCAGTGTGGCCAGTTCGGGGACGTCGGCGGCCTGGGCCAGGGTCGCCTCCAGGGTGGCGTCGTGCACCGGGCGCGCGGCCTCCAGCAGGGCGCGGCCCTCCGGCGTCAACTCGGTGTAGATACCCCGGCGGTCGTCCGCACAGAGGTAGCGGCTGAGCAGGCCGCGGTCCTCCAGGCGGGAGACCAGGCGGGTGGTCGCGCTGCTGCTCAGCGCCGCCGCGCGGGCCAGCTGCTGCATCCGCATGTGCCAGCCGTCCTGCCGGGACAGGGCCTCCAGCACGGTGTACTCGACCACCGAGAGCTGGTGCTCGGCCTGGAGCGCCTTCTCCAGAGCGGTGTCGATCAGCCCGTGCAGTGCGGCGAGCGTGCGCCAGCCACTGGCCCGGACCTCGGCAGCGTCATCGCGGATCCCCATGGCTCGCCTTCCCTTCGCGTTCGCCCGTACGTCCCGTTGCGTCTCCTCTCCGACAAGTATGACAGTCAGCGCCGATTATCTGTCTCTGCAACTACTTCGACTTATGCCTTCCCAGTGACCGCCTCCTCAGGTGCCCAGGCCGCCGAGCAGAGCGCGGCGGCCAGCGCCTCGGTGTAGGCGGCGGCCGCCAACCAGGCGGTGGCGAAGGCGTCGTGGTCGTCCTGGACGATCCGGCCGAACACATCGCGCTGCTGGTTCGCCGCAGCCGCCCGGAGGCCGTCCAGGAGCTGGGCGGCGGTGGCCAGTCCGGCGGCCCGCAGCAGACTCCGGTCGGCCGCCGCCGTGGCCGTGCTCGGGGCCAGGGAGTGCCGGCCGGTGGTGACCGTCTGCTCCACCCGGCGGCCCAGCACGTGCACGGGCGGACCCTCCGCGGGTGGGGCCGGTGCCGCCGTGGGGCCGGTCACGGTGTCTGCCGGGAGGTCCGCGGTCTGGAGGCGCTCCAGGCCCAGGTTGACCCGGCCCGCGCGGTCGGCGGGGAGGGCGAGCGGGCCGGGGGCGTCCGGCGCCGTACCGATCGCGAGCAGGCGCAGCTCCGGCCGGTCCGCGCGCTCCAGCCGGCCGATCACCCGCAACCGCAGGCCGGGGGCGGTGGCGAGCAGGGCGAGGTTGGCCCGGAAGGCCAGCTCGGGGTGCTCGTGGCCCGCGCGCAGGGCGATGACCAGGCTGTTGTCCGGACCGCCGTTCAGACCGCCGGCGCCGCACCGGGCGAGCAACCGGGGCTCCCCGCCCGGCCCGTACGGGGCGGTGCCCAGCAGGTTGACGTCCAGGAACAGCAGATCGCTCCCGGCCGGGCGGCTCTCGTACGGCAGCTCCTGCGCCGCGAGGGCCCGCGCCACCTGGGCAGCCGGCTCATCGGACCAGAGCCGGGCCGCCGGCGGCGCCGTCCAGTCCGTACCCGCCGCGCGGACCGCGCGGACCGAGGCCCCGGCGCCCAGCCGCCCGGTGGTGGACCTGGTCGCACCCTGGACGGCCAGCCCGGCGCGGCTGAACTCGCGGTGGCTGAGCGCGGCATCGCCCAGCCGGACCGTCCGGTTGCCCGCCCCGACCGCCAGCGGGGCGGCGGCCGCCGCGTCGCCGTGCGGTGTCACGTCGGCGACCGTGCTCAGCCGGCCGTCGGCGTCCACCGCCCAACTGACCACGCCCGCGTGGGTGGCGGTCAGCACCGGTTCGGCGAACAGTCCGTAGAGCCGCAGGCCGCCCTCCTCGGCGTAGGCCTGACGGGCGGTGCCGCGCAGTTCGGGGGTGGAACCGGTGGTGGTGGTCAGGGTGGTGGTGAGGTCGAGCAGGTCGCGCAGGGCGGCGACCAGGTCGGCCAGCCGGTGGTCGGGAGCGCCGGAACGCGCCGCCCGGATCCGGGTCACCACGGCGACCGCCGCCGCGGCCGGACGGTACAGCCCCGCCAGCCGCGCGCGGTGGGCGGCGCGCAGCAGCTCGGCCTGGGAGACGGCGCCTGCTCCGCTCACCCCGGCGGCCAGGACGGCACAGGCGGCCCGGTGGAGGTGGCGGGCGGCGGCGCGTTCGGGCGGGGTGAGGGGGGTGAGGGCGGGTGTTGCGGCGTCGCGTTCGCTCACGGCACCGGGCGCCTCGGCGGCTTCGGTCGCCTCGGCCGGTTCGGATGCCTTGGCCGGTTCGGATGCTTCGTGCGCGTCGGGCGGTTCGGCTCCCGAGGGCGCGTCGGGCGCCGAAGGCGGTTCGGTGGCGTCGACGATCGGGCAGAGGGTGACCGCGGCGGCCCGGTGGACGCAGGCCGGGGCGAGCAGGCAGCCGCAGTGGACGTCGGCCGGGTCGGTCACCACCCCACCCGGGGCGCGCAGGACGAGCAAGGACTCCTCGTCCACCTGTACTCGCCACTCATCGCCGTCGCGGGTGACCGGCCGCTGCGCCAGCTTCGCCGCCGCACCGTCCAGCCGCTTCTGCAACCGGGCACTCAGCCCGGCCACCACCTCGGCGACCACCTCGGGCCGGACACCCGGCCAGTCGTCCCCACGCGTCGTCGCGCTCATCGCACCTTCTCCCCCACCCAGCGGGCCAGTTCCATCGGACTCAGTGCCGCCACGGGCATTCCGGCCGCGACCAGTTGGCCCGCGACCGCCTTGGAGTAGCGGGCCGTCCCGGTGTCGTCCAGCGCCGCGCAGCCGAGCAGGTGCACGCCGGAATCCACCAGCGCCCGGGTCTGCGCGAGCAGCCCGGTGACCGGGCCGCCCTCCTCGAAGTCGCTGACCACCGCGACCAGCGTCCGGGACGGCACCGTCACCAGCTCCCGCGCGTACCGGAGCCCGGTCGCGATGCTGGTACCGCCGCCGACCCGCACCTCCAGCAGCAGGCTCAGCGGATCCGCCACCCGCTCCGTGAGGTCGAGGACCTCGGTGGAGAAGGCGACGAAGTGGGTGCTCAACGAGGGCACCCCGGCCAGGATCGCGGCCGTCAGCGCCGCCCAGACCGTGGAGGCCTCCATCGACCCCGAGACGTCCACCACCAGGATCAGCCGCCAGTCGTTGGCCTGCCGCGCCCTGGTGCGGAACACCGGGCGCTCGGGCACGATCAGGGTGCCGACGCCGTCCGGCGCGGGACGGGCGGTGGCGAGGTTGGCCCGGATGGTCCGGTCGAGGTCCAGCCCGCCGCCGGGGCGCCGGGACGGGCGCGGCACGCTGATCCCGGTCAGCGCCGGGCGCAGCCTCGTCGCCAACTCCCGGCTCAACTCGTCCACCAGGCGCAGCACCAGCGGGCGCAGCCGCGCCACCCGTGCCTCGGGCAGGCCGCCCGCGTGGTCCAGCACGGTGCGCAGCAGCTCGACGGACGGGCGGACGGCGGACGGGTCGATCGCCTCCAGGGCGTCGGTCCGCCCGTGGGCGACGGCGGCCGCCAGCACCTCCTCCCGTACGCCCGGGCCGAACAGTGCCTCCAGCTCCTCCGCCCACTCGCGGACCCCGGGGAACGACGGCTCGCGGCCACCTCCTCTGCCGCTCCTGCCATCCAGGCCCGGACCGGAACCCTCGCCGTGCCCGCTGCCGTACAACTCGTCCAGCGCGGTGGCGAGTCGGGCGCAGCGGCCGCTGAGGCCGCCGTTGCCGGGCCGGCCGAGCAGCAGGCGCCAGCGCTCGGCGGGGGTGAGGGCGTGCGCGGGGTGCGGCGGCCGTCCGGTGCGGACCGGGTCCGGCTCCGGCTCGGTGTGCTGGGGAGCGGATGGCAGCAGGCCACGACCGGCAAGCGCCTGACGGGCGGCCAGGTCCGCGCGGACCCAACGTGCCAGCAGGGCGGGCTCGGTCTGCTCGGGCAGGGCGGCCAGCCGGGTGCCGAGGCGTTCCTCGACCAGGGCCAGCAGCCGGTCGCGGGCGGCCGGGCTGAGTGTGTCGAAGCCTGCGCGCAGTGCGGGCAACCGGTCCAGGAACGCGGCGTCCGGCAGCGAGCCGACCCGCTCCAGCACGGGCTCCAGCGCCTCGGGCGCGCTGTCGAACAGCCCTTCCGCGGCGGTCAGCACCCCGGCCAGCGCCCGCCCGAGCAGCTGCCGCGCCCGCGCGTCGGTCGCCCCGTCCACCCAGGACGCGACCCGCCCGCCGAACACCTCCGCCGGCTCCTGCCCGAGCAGCACCCGCACCGCCCCGGCCGCGCCCCGCACCAACGGACTCCCCCGCTCGGCGAGTTCGGCCAGCACGAAGCCCAACCGCACCCCGCCGAGCCGATCCGCCCGCCGCACCAACTCCACCAGCGCCCGCGCATCCGCCGCATCGTCCGACCCGCCCATTCCCTCCAGCTGCCGCACCGCGGCGGCGGTCAGCACCTCCTGGGCGGCCCCGAAGAAGTCACCTCGGACCGCCGCCCCGGTCGGCGAGGCGGCGGGGGCGGCCGACACCGCACCGGCCGGACGCGGGCCGGCGAACGGGCTGGCGAACGGGCTGGCGAACGGGCTGGCAGGCCGCAAGTCCCCAGCGCCACCCACGGCGCCGGGCGGCAGCGTGGCGATCGACACCCCATCAGCCGCATCCGGACCCACCGGCGGCAGACCTCCAGCCTCGCCCGGCGGCAGCGAGCCGTCGGCAGCCGCCCGACTTTCCGGTGGGGCGGCGTCTGTCGGGGGCGCGGGAGTCGCTGTGGCACCGGGGAAGTGGCCGGCGGTGAGGCGGTCCAGGAGGGTGAGGGCGTCGAGGAGGTCCGGGAGGGTGGCGGACGTAGGGAGGGTGGTGGTGAGTTGGGTGAGACGGGTTCGGGCGAGGGTGGGGAGGGCGCAGGAGGCGGCGGCGGTCAGGCCGTCGATGATCTCGCGGGGGGTGGGGTCGTCGGTGAGGCGGCTGCGGAGGGTGCCTTCGGCCGCTTGGGCGGGGGTGACGCCGCGGGTGGCGGCGACGGTGAGCATGGCGGCGGTGGTGGGGGTCCAGTGCAGGCGCCAGCGGGTGCCGAGGGTTTCGGTGCCGCCGGGGCCGGTGGTGGGGACGGGTTCGGCGTAGGGGACGCCGCAGGCGGTGAGGCGGTGGAGGAGGATCTCGCGGCGGCGGTCGAGGGGGCTGCGCAGGGGGTCGAGGCGCAGGTCGCGCGGGCCGGGGTCGGTGGGGCCGGGGAGGCCGAGTTCGGCGAGGAGGGTCTCGACGGCGGGGGCGAGTCCGCTGCGCGGGGCGGCGGGGGTGGGACGGCCGGTGCGGGTGCCGATCAGGACGTGTTCGAGGGCGCGGGCGACGGCCCGGCCGCGGCCGAGGGGTTCGCCCTGGGCGAGGACGGTCTGGACGGCTTCGACGAGTTCGCCGCGGCCGGGGGCGGCGTGGCCGCGCAGGCGGGCGAGGTCGCCGGCGAGGCGGACGATCTCTCGGGCGTCGGCCGGGCCGGACGGGTGGTCCTGGGTGCGCAGGGCGGCGCAGATCCGGACGGCGGTGGCGGTGAGCGCCTCGGTGAGTCGCTCCGGGTCGCCGCCGGCGTCGAGGACGGTGTGCTGCCACTCCGGGTCGCGGATGCCGGCCGGGTAGCCGGAGCGGGCGTCGAGCAGCGGGTAGGTGTACGGGATCAGGGACAGGACGTGCCCGGGCTCGTCCGGGCCGGGCGGTTGCTCGGGGGCGGTCGGCCCGTTCAGCAGCGCCGGGGCGTGGAAGGCGCCGACGACGACGGCGATCCGGCGCCCGTCGGCCGAGGCGGCGCGGATGCGGGCGCGCATCCAGGCCTCACGGTGCAGGTCGTACGGGTCGACGCCGGGCCCTTGCTCGGCGTCGTGCCGCAGCGCCCAGCCGACCAGCAGGGCGGCGCGCCGGACGGCCTCGGGGGTGGAGCCGGGGGCGGCGGTCTCGACCAGGCGGTCCCACAGGTCCTCGTCGGAGTCCCGGCCGGTGAGGCGGTGGCGCAGCGCGTCGGCCACCCCGGGGGCGTCGGCCACTCCGGAGGCGTCGGGCGGTCCGGAGGCGTCGGGCGGTCCGACCGGCCGTGCGCTCCGGGCTGCGGCGCGATGGGCGAGCGGCAGGTCGCAGGCGATGGCCTCGACGCCGTTGCGCCGGGCCCAGCGCAGGGCGGCGAGCTCCGGGGAGAAGTCGGCGAAGGGGTAGAAGGCCGGGCCGGCCGACTCGTCGGAGTCGGCCGGGGCGGCCGCGAGGGCGACCGGGGCCTCGGTGGCCTCATCGGCCAGCCAGTCGAGCCAGGGCTGGAACTCGGCGGGCAGTTCGACCAGCACCGCCTCCGGGCGGGCGGCGTCGAGCAGCGCGGGAAGGACCGCGCTGAGGGAGGGCGCGTGGTGGCGCACGCCGATCAGGTAGGGCCCGGGACCGTCGGTGCCGGAGCCGGCCAGCCGCTCCGACTCGGCCCGGACGTCGGGACCGGCGTCCACCCTGCCGAGGCCGTCCGGAGCGGGCTTCCCCGTGCTGCTCGTCATCGTCAGGCCTCCAGCGCCGAACGGAGGTCCCACAGGGTGCGCCAGGTGGCGGCGCCCTGTTCGGCGCGGCGGCGGACCGGGCCGTCCCAGTAGCCGAGCAGGCGGGCCGCGTCGGCCGGGTCGTCCTTGCGGACCACGCCGAGGAGTTGGCCGGGCAGGCGGCCGATGAGGTCGCCGCCGTCGGGCAGGTAGGCGGCGGTGACGCCGAGCGCGGTGGCGACGGAGACGGCTTCGGCGGTGCTCATGACGGTGGAGGGGCGTTCGACGTCCCAGCCCTCGGTGGAGCGGCCGGTGCGCAGGTCGCGGAAGGCGGTGACCAGGGCTTCCAGGACGGCGTCGTCCACGGCGTAGCCGGCGCCGACCCGGGCGACGGCGGCGGTGGACTGGCGGCGGACCAGCTCGACCTCGGCGGCAAGGCTGCCGATCGGGCCGACCGTCTCGAAGTTGAACCGCCGCTTGAGGGCGGCGGACATCTCGCTGACGCCCTTGTCGCGCAGGTTGGCGGTGGCGATCAGGGTGAAGCCCGCGGCGGCGTGCAGCTGAGTGTCCGGGCTACCGGCCAACTCGGGGACGGCGACGCGCCGTTCGGAGAGCAGGGAGACCAGGGCGTCCTGCACCTCGGGCAGGCAGCGGGTCACCTCCTCGACCCGGGCGACCGCTCCGGTGGTCATCGCGGTGAGCACCGGGGAGGGGACGAGGGCCTCGCGACTGGGGCCCTTGGCGAGCAGCAGAGCGTAGTTCCAGCCGTACTTGAGCTGGTCCTCGGTGGTGCCGGCGGTGCCCTGGACGGTGAGCGCGCTGGTGCCGCAGACGGCGGCGGCGAGCAGTTCGGAGAGCATGGACTTGGCGGTGCCGGGCTCGCCGACGAGCAGCAGGCCGCGCTCCCCGGCGAGGGTGACGACGCAGCGTTCGACCAGGGCGCGCTCGCCGACGAACTTCGGCTCGACGACCAGGCTGCGGCGCCCGGCCTTGAGCTTCTCGCCGGCGCTGCCCATGACGAAGGTGACGACGGCGCGCGGGGTCAGGCGCCAGCCGGGCGGGCGCGGGCCGCTGTCGTGGGCGGCCAGGAACTCCAGTTCGGCGGCGTACTTCTCCTCGGGCGGGACGATCTGCCGTACGGGGGTGGCGGTGGCGTCGCCGGTGGTGGTCTGGGTGGCGGTCATCGGCGGGCCTTCCTGCGCTTGCTGGTCTGGAGCTCTTCGTAGCCGGGGGCGTCGCCGTCGAGGGTGCGCTGCCAAGCCCGGGCGAACAGCTCGGGGACGGTCAGTCGCGGCAGCACCGGCCGGTGGGTGGGTAGTTCGTACAGGGCGGCCTTCCAGGTCTCGACCGGCAGGGCGGGGGCCTTGGCCTCCTGCCAGCCGCCGGGCAGGAAGAGGCTGCGGCCGGCCCGGGCGCGCTTGGCCTCCAGCACCAGTGCGCCGGCGGCGAGTTCGGCGCGGGCGCGCTTGAGCCGGGCGGGCTTCCAGCCCGTCCAGCGGGCGGTGTTGCGGTCGGTCGGGTCGGGCAGGGCGAGCAGTTGGAGGTAGAGCGCGGCCGCGTCCTCGCCGAGACCGTGGGTGCGGGCCGCCTCGGCGACCAGCTCGGGGACGCTCAGCTGCGGGTTCTGCAGCCAGGACGGTCCGTCCGTGGCGGCCGTCACCGCGGCGGCGGAGGCGGCCAGCCGCTCCGGCTCCCCGCGCAGGACGGACTCGACCGCGGCCCGCTCGGTGCGGAACCAGTAGGTGCTGGCGAGCCCGTCGAGCAGTTCGAGCAGCGGGTCGTCCGGGCCGGTGAGGCCGGCCGGGCGCAGCCGGACCCGTTCGTACTCGGCCTGGTACGGGGTGAGGACAAGTGCCGGGCCGCAGCGGATCAGGCCGTCCGGGTCGGCGCCGCCCTCGGCGGGCAGCCCGAAGTGGGTGCGCAGGACAGCGGAGAGCGAGGTGTCCTCGGCGGTGTGGACGAGGACGGTGTCGAGCAGCAGTTCCGGATCGGCCAGGCGGCTGCGCAGCGCGGCGGCTGCCCGGGGCATCAGCGACCGCAGCGGGCTGTCGGCGGGCAGGTGGTAGGCGAGCCAGCGCAGGGCTTCGACGGCGGAGCCCAGTGCGCCGGCGTTGGGCACGGCGGATGCGTCCTCCGGCTCCAGCAGGCGGGTGGCCGGGTCGCCGCCGGTGAGCCGGAAGGTGGTGGTGCGGGTCAGCCACGGGGTGTGGGCGGGGTTGAGCACCGCCTCGATGCTGGCGACGGGCACGCCCCGGACGCCGGCCTGGTCCTCCTCGGGGAGGGTGACGAGCCGTCCGAAGTGCCGGATCCAGGCCTCGGCCCCGGCGGCGAGGTCGGGGCCCTCGGTCCACAGGCGCTTGGGGTCGTCGAGGGGCATCAGGGCGCCCCAGACGTCGGCGAGCGCGTTGCGGTCGTGGTCGCGCAGCCAGTCGCGGGCGGCGTTGACCTCGGCAGGCTTGAGGCCGTACTCGGCGGGCAGGGTGGTCTTGCCCCAGTGGAGGAGGGTGGGCGGCGGGCTGAGCAGCAGGGTGGCGCGGGCGGCGCCGATACCGGTGAGTTCGGCGAAGGCGGCGGCGCGTGCAGGGTCCCAGGGGACGGTGCGGCGCAGGGCGGCGACGCGCCAGAACTTGGCCACCCAGGCGACGCTGACCCGCTCCTCGGTGCCGCGCTCCGCGACGGTGGTGAAGTGGGCGACGGGACCGAACGTCCCGCTCGGGTCGTGGTCGACGGCGAGCCAGCGGACCGTGCCGTCGGTGGTGTGGCTGCGGTGGCCGAGGATGACGACGGTGCGGTCGCCGTGGCGCAGCACCTCGCCCTGGCGGAAGGTCACCGGCCCTGCGGCCTTGGCGCGCTCGTCGGTCTCGGCGAGGACGATCTCGCGCAGGGTGGCGCCGCGGTCGGCGAGCGGGCCCTTGGTGAGTTCGCCGAGCAGCAGGACCAGCGTGGAGCGGTGGGCCGGTTCGGTGAGCGGGGTGGCCACGGCGTGGGCGAGGACGTCCAGCCGGCCGAGCAGGTGCAGCCAGCCGTGGCCGAGGTCGCCGCCCTGCAGGGTGACGGTGGTCGGGGTGGTCCAGCCGTCGCCGCTCGTGGCGGGCGGGGCGGCGAGGACGGCGCTGACGGTGCGCAGGTTGTTGAGCACCCACCAGCGGTCGGCCGAGCCCCAGGTGTTGCCGAAGCCGCCGAGGCCGGGCAGGACGGTGCCGACGGCCACCCGCAGTTCGTGGTCGCGGCCGTGGTCGGGCCGGTACTCGGCGGCCTTCGCCTTGCTCGGGCGCTCGGCCTCGGGCTGCGGGACGAACCGGGCGATCCGGTCGAGCAGGTCGGCGGCGGCGCGGGCGAGCCCGGCGACGCCGGCCAGCAGCAGCGGGTGGCTGATGCCGGGCAGCAGTTCGCCGACCGCCCGGACGGGCAGGCTGCGGCGAGCGCTCTTGTGCTGGGCGACCTGGCGCCGGACGCCCTGGACGGTGATCCAGAGTCGCTCGTCCTCGGGCTCCGGCTGGACGTCGACGGGCCAGGCGGCGTCGATCAGTGCGGCGGCCTGCGCGGCGTCGACGGTGCGCAGGACGCGCGAGCCGGCCTCGTCGCGGGGCCGCAGGGCGTGCCAGTGGTCGCGTGGCGGGACGAACACGGTGCCGGCGGCCGAGAGCTCGCCGGAGCGGCAGGAGCGCAGGTCGGCGGTGCGGTCGTGGTTGTCGGCGAGGTCGGCCAGGCAGAGGGAGAAGGAGTCGCCGGTCGGGTCGACGACGACCGGGCGGGCGTCGCCGGGCAGGGCGAGTCGGCCGACCGGGCCGTAGACCCGACGGTTGCCCGTCAGCGGCAGGACGATGCACTGCCCGTCGGCGGTGAAGGTGGTGACGGCCCGCCCGGGGTCGATCCGCACCCAGCTGCCGAGCACCGTGCCGTCGGTGCCGAACGGGGTCTGCTCCAGGCCGGGCAGCAGCGGCAGCAGTCGGGGGCTTGCGTCGGCGAGTCCGCCGGCGGCGGCGATCACGGGCGGTTCGGCGGCGCGGCCGAGGGTGCCGGTGAGCGGGTCGAACTCGTGCAGGACGAGGCCCTGCCCGCCCGGGCGCGGCGTCCAGTAGCCCGTGCCGTCGCTGAGGACGCGGTGCTCGGCGGGCAGCCGGGTGTCGCCGGGGTGCAGCGGGCGCTCGCCGGTGGTGCGGCCGCCCCCGGGCAGCGGGAGGGACGGGGCGGCCGGCCGGTGTTCGCCGTAGTGGTAGCCGGCGATGATCTCGCCGCCGAGTACGACGGTCTCGTCCGGACGGCTGGACCAGTAGCCGACCTGCTTGCCGTCCTGGTGGTAGGCCACCAGGAGTTCACCGTCGACGAAGCGCAGCCGGGGCCGGTTCCACTTCTCCAGCTTGGGCACGCGCAGGGTGTGCTCCAGCACGATGCCCTGGGGGCCGACCACCACGGCCCTGTCGAGGCGGGCGAGGATCAGGTTCGGCCAGGCGTCCTCGACGATCAGGCCGGTCAGGCCGGTGGTGCGGTAGCCGGGGGCGTCGTTCTTCCCGCCGGTCTCGGGGGCGTCGGGGTCGGCCGGGTCGGCCGGGTCGGCGAGCTTGGCGAGCGCCTCCTCCAGGGCGGGCCAGCCGAGTTCGTCCAGGATGCCGGCGCCGAGCGCCCGGGCGAGCAGCCCGGCGACGTCGAGGGCGGCGATCTTCTCGGCGGCGGCCGGGGCGACCGCGCGGATGGCGGTGCGGTACTGGGTCAGCGAGCGGACCAGGTCGGCGGCGCCGGCCAGGCCGCGGGCGGCGGCGAGTTCCTCGGCGCGCTCCTCGGCCCACTCCCTGAACAGCTCGTTCAGCAGTGGCAGGACGGCCGCCCGGTGCTTGACGGCCGGCTCCCAGGCGGCCGGCGCGGCGAGGCGCAGCAGCGGCCGGTAGCGCTCGTCGGCGGCGACGGCCGCGAGACCGGCGCCGTCCGGGCGGCTCTGCCCGACCCACTCGCGCAGGTCGAAGCCCAGGCCGGCCGGCGGGTCGGCGACCGGGACGCCCGCGGCCAGCAGGAGTTCCAGCAGGTCGATCCGGGTGTGGCTGGCGCGGGTGCCGGTGAACAGGTCGACCGGGACGGCGTCGGCGCGCAGCCGCTCGGCCATCCGACCGGCCAGGGCGATGGTGGCGGGGCAGCTGGGCCGGGCGCGCCAGCCGCGGCCCAGGTGGTGGCACCAGCGCTGGAGCCAGGCGGCGGGCTCGGCGCCCTCGGCGCGCGGGCCGGTGAGCAGCTGCTCGGCGCCGCTCTCGGCGAGCACCTCCAGCCAGGCCGCGTCGTGCGGGGCGGCGTCGGAGCCGGCCGGGTCGGGCAGCAGCTCCAGCAGACGGGCCCGGACGGCGGCGTCCTTCCGGCCGAGCGCGACCAGCGGGCCGTGCCAGGACTTCCAGAAGGCGGCGGGCGCCCGGTTGACCGCCGGGGAGTCCAGCAGTTCGGCGAGCAGCTCCTGTTCGTGCTCGGCGCGGTCCAGCCCGGCGGCCCGGATCAGCGCGCGGGCGTCCTCGGCGACCCCGGCGTAGGGGGCCATGCCGGCGGCGGAGCGCTCGGTGCACAGCTGGCGGAAGCGCTGCCAGGCCGTCAGCGGATCGAGCCGCTGGGCGAGCTCCTTGACGTACTGGCGCAGGGACTTGACGGTGAGCGCGCCGGCCAGGGCGAACTCCAGGAAGACGGCGCGCAGCCGCTCCTCGTCCACCGCCAGGTTGTGGGTGCGCTCGGCCTCGCGGGCCTTGCCGAACCAGGCGGCGGCGTAGCTCTGGTTGCCGTGGGTGAGGAAGATCCGGCCGACCTCCTCGCAGAAGGTGGGAAGGAAGTGCGGCACGGCGCGGCCGAGCCGGGTGGCGAGTTCGTCGAAGCCGTCCTTGGCGGCGCCGGGCTTGGACCTGGCCTGGCGGGCGAGCCGCTCCAGCTCCTTGACCAGGGCGAGCGCGTGGTGTCCGTTGGCCGGGTCGTGGACCAGCGCCCAGGCGGGGAAGCCGAGCGCCTCCTGACGGACCTGGCCGACCTCGGCGGGCTCCCCCTCGGGGACGAGGCCGAGGAACTCCAGGGCGAGGTCCTCGGCCCGGCCGAGCGCGCCGGGGACCAGTCGGACGATCCGGCGGCCCTCCAGGGCCGGGTGGGCGTAGCCGCGGGCGGTCAGCACGTCGGCGGCGCTGTCGGGGCGGCCGACGCCGGGCAGGGTGCCGGACGGGAGCGCGGCGCCGGCGTCGAGCAGGGCCTCGGGCGTGGCGGTGTCCTGGTTCGGGACGCTGGTGGTCATGCGGCTTCCTCCCCTTCGATCGTGCGGCCCGCGTACAGGGCGGCGGCCATCCGCATGCCCTCGGACCAGGCCACCGGTCCGACCTCGGCGAGCGGCAGGGCCCGGCCGTCGGGGCGCGCCCAGCTGAGCGCGCCGGTCTCGCAGGCGTCGTACTCGTAGTAGTCGCCGACCCACACCCGGGCCTCGACGGTCCGGCCGTTCTCGGTGATCGGCTGCACGGCGGAGCCGCCGCGGACCCGGCACCCGAGCCGGTTGCAGCGGCCGACCAGTTCGCGCAGTTCGCGGTAGCGGCCGCCGGCGTAGGTGGTGACCTCGGTGCCGGCCGACGGCTCCTCGGGCCGGTGCCAGACCTCGCGGTAGAGCTGCTGGACGCGCTGGGAGACGCCGAGTTCGACGGCGAACTCGCGCAGCTCGTCGAGGTCCTGGAGCAGCACGGGGTGGGGTATCAGGACCTCGCCGTCGGTGAGGCGCACGGTGTCGCCGTCCAGGTCGACCAGGCCGAGGCCGCGCTCCGGGTCCGCTCCGCGCAGGAAGCCGGTGACGGCGCCGTCGGGGCCGGTGACCACGAGGTCGCGCAGGACGGCCTGCCAGGCCTCGTCCGGCCAGACGGCGGTGATCACGGCGGCCGGCACCGGCAGCGAGCGCACCATCCACCGCTCGACGTCCTCCTGGCAGCGCCGCTCGTGCGCGGCCAGCCACTCGGCGAGCTGCTTGAGCTGGGCGACCACAGGGTCGTCACCGAGCTTCGACGGCAGGGACTTGAGCTCGCGGCCCGCCGCGTTGCGGCACACCACCTTGCCCTCCCCGTCGAGCGTGACGCGGTACCCTCCCGCACCCGTCTCCACCCATGCCACAGCCGTGCTCCTCCCACCCGGGGACGTCGCTCTGATCACCTGTTGACCAGCGATGCGAGGAACGTAGCGAGGGGCACTGACAACGCGACGGGCGGGGTGGAGACGGGTGGTGAGCTGCGGAGTTCAAACCACTCGAACGGGTGGTCGAAACTGTGGGCAGGGGAAACGCCGGCGGACGGCGCCACCCCACCGGGAGTGGGGCCGCCGGCGCGGCCGCGGTGTCGTCGACCCGGGCGCGCCGTCAGCCCGTCGGCGCCCTGGGGACGATGACCGGGGCGCCGTCGTCCGGGGCGGTGAGCACATGGCTGTCGATGTCGTACAGCGCCCGCACCAGCGGCGCGTCCACCACCTCGCGCGGCGGTCCGCAGGCGACCACCGAGCCGTCCCGCAGCGCGACCAGCAGGTCGGCGTAGCGGGCCGCCGCCGCGAGGTCGTGCAGGACCATGACCACCGTCCGCCCGCCCGCCGCGACCTCGCGGACCAGTTCCAGCACCTCCACCGCGTGCCCGAGGTCCAGGGCGCTGGTCGGCTCGTCCAGCAGCACGACGGGGGTGTCCTGGGCGAGGACCATGGCGAGCCAGCAGCGCTGGCGCTGGCCGCCGGAGAGCCGGTCGAGGCGGCGGTCGGCCAGGGCGTCCACGCCGGTGGCACGCAGGGCTTCCGCGGTGAGCCGTTCGTCGTCCGGCGACCACTGGCGGAACAGGCCCTGGTGCGGGTGGCGCCCGTAGCGCACCAGCCCGGCCACGGTGACCGCCTCGGGGGCCTGCGGGCCCTGCGGCAGCAGGGCGACCCGGTGGGCGGCCTGGCGCGGGCGCAGCCTCCAGACGTCCTCGCCGCCGACCAGGACCCGCCCACCTGCTGGGGTCACCCGTAGGGATGGTTTCGATCGATTCGCACACCCCCGAACCGCTGAGCGCCTAACGTCGAGGGCCACACCGGATGACCTTGGGGGGTCAGCCTTGAACGCGTCCTCGTCCGCCACGCCGCCGCCGATGTCCTGGCAGTACTGCGGCAACCAGATCAAGCTCTGGCGGACTCGCGCCGGAGTCAGCCGGGAGGACCTGGCGGCTGAAGCCGGGTACAGCTACGAGAGCCTTCGATCGATGGAGGCCGGGCGCCGGAAGCCGTCACTGCACCTGTTGCAGGTGGCCGACGAAATGTGCGGCGCGAAGGGAATTCTGGCGGCAGGAGCGGACTTCCTGAAGCCGGAGAAATATCCGTCATCCGCCGAGGACTACATGAAGTACGAAGCCGAGGCCGTAGCACTCAACTGGTACGAGAACCACTTCTTTCCGGGTCTTTTGCAGACCGAGGAGACCGTGAGAACACTCCTCAACTCCCACTGGCCGCCGCTCGATGACGAGACGGTCGAAACGCGTGTCGCTGCGAGGTTGGAACGCCAGGAAATGCTGAAGGTACAGACCAGGGCCTTCAACTTTCTCATCGAAGAAGGCGTCCTACGACGGCCCCTCACAACTATCGAAGCCCACCGCCGACAGCTGCGCCACGTTCTGGCCATCGGCGAGGCGCGTCACATCACGGTTCAAGTGGTTCCATCCCGTGGAATCCACCCTGGCCTGAACGGGCAGTTCATCCTTCTGGAAACAGCCGAGCACCAGCGGCTCGCGTATGAGGAGGGCCAGGCGTTGGGCATGCTCCACGCAGACCCCGCCAGGGTAAGCGTCCTCAGCCATCGCCATGAAATGATCCTCCGGCAGGCACTCGATCCCGAGGCCTCGGCCAAGCTGATCAGCGAGTTGCTGGAGGAGCTATGAACGACGCGCTGACCTGGTTCAAGTCCAGCCACAGCAACACCGAGGGCGGCGCCTGCGTCGAGATCGCGGTCACCCCGGCCTCCATCCACGTCCGCGACTCCAAGGACAGGACCGGCCCGCAGCTCCGCTTCACCCCTGAGGCGTGGACCGACTTCGTCCAGCTCGCCCGAGACGTTTCTCCTCTGGACCGCTGAATCCACTGGTAGCGCCGAGGGATTCCGGTACGAGCCTCCGCACTGCTCGTGCTAGCGTCCCCGGGGCGGTGCAGCAGCGCCCGCCCCGGACGAGACGTGCGCCGTACCCGGCCCGCCAAGACGACGCACTCTGGAGGCGTCATGTCCGCTGCCAGTGCACCGATCGCCCGTCCGCTGGACGTGCGGTGGATCCACGGATCCCCGTCCGCGAAGCACAACACCGACCCGGACATCCAGGTCCACGAGTACGACGAGCACACCGTCATCCTGCGGCAGAACAAGGCGGTCAACTACGAGGCACCGTTCCTCTTCCTGCTCTTCGGAGCGGAGCGGGCGGTGCTGATCGACACCGGGGCGACGGCCGAGGCCTCGTACTTCCCGCTGCGCGCGACGGTCGACGACCTGATGGCCGATTGGCTCACCCGCCACCCCCGGGACGAGTACCCCCTGCTGGTGCTGCACACCCACCCGCACGGCGACCACATCGCCGGCGACGGCCAGTTCGCCGACCGGCCCGCGACCACCCTGGTCGGCGCCGACCTTGCCACGGCCTGGGCGTACTTCGGCTTCGACCGGGCCCCCGAGGCCACGGCCCGCGTCGACCTCGGCGGCGGGCGGGTACTGGAATGCCTGGCCACCCCGGGACACCACGAGGCGGCGGTCACCTACTACGACCCGTGGACGGGCTTCCTGCTCACCGGCGACACCGTCTACCCGGGCCGGCTCTACATCAACGACTGGCCCGCCTTCGCCCGCACCATCGACCGACTGATCGCCTTCACCGAGAGCCGCCCGGTCACGTACGTCCTCGGCTGCCACATCGAGATGACCCGCGCCCCGGGCATCGACTACCCGATCCGCACCACCTACCAGCCCGACGAACCCCCGCTCCAGCTCACCGTCGACCACCTGCACCGGATCCGCGCAGCCGTCGCCGAACTGGGCGACCAGCCGCGTCGCCACCCGCTGGACGACCTGATCCTCTGGCCGAGCGACTGAGGCGGGTCAGTCCCGGTAGGGGACCAGCGCGGACAAGTCCAGGTCGAAGCCGAACGGCTCGGGGATGTGGATCCGCTCGCCGAATTCCCGTTCGGTCCTGGTGTGGTAGCGATCACGGTTCGGTTCGGAGAACAGGGTGACCGTCTTCTGCCGTGGGTCAACGATCAGATAGAGCGGGAAGCCCGTGCGCGGGTAGTCGCGGACCTTCCCGGCCCAGTCGTTGTCCGGGTTCGACGGGGAAACGATCTCGACCGCGATCAGAGCCAGTTCTGCAGGGATGCTGCGCCCGGCAAGGTCGACGACGTCTACGGGCAGGTAGGTGAGATCCGGGTTCCTCACTGCTCCGACCTCTGACGAGGACAGGTCGCTGTTGCCGGTCGGAAAGTACCCGGCAGGACAGTGGGCCTCGAACTGTCGTTGGACGAGGGCAAGGTTCAGCTGGTGAATCAACGGCGGAGACGCCTGCATGACAATGACGTCGCCGGACAACTCGACCTTGTAGCCGTCGGGGAGGCTCCGTCGGGCCTGTTCGAGAAGGCGGTAGTGCTCGGGATTCATGCGATCCCCTCCAGTGCTCCAGCCACCGTACGACAGTAAGGGCAGACCAGGAGGACATCCCGCCCCCCGAATGTGCATTCGACTGGGATGCTGGCCGACATGACTAAAGATCAAGTTGGTCGGCTCGTCGGCGCCGGCTTCGGGCTCGTCTTCATCGAGGCCAACGCGGGAGCACTGCCGGCAGGGGTGGCCATCCCACTGCGCGTGATCGGCGTGGCCGCGTTCCTCGGGCTGGTCCTCTTCGGACGGCGCCGGCCTCAAGCGGCCGAGAACGGCGGCGGATCCACGGGCACGAGCTTCGGGGGACGGTACTGGCTGGTCGTGGTGGCTGAGGTGGTGGCGGTCGCCGCCGGACTGGCGGTGATCAACCGAGTGCTGCACACCCCGCAGGCGACGGTGGGGTGGATCGCCGTGGTGGTCGGCGTGCACTTCTTCGGGCTCGCGACCGTTTGGCGCAGGCCTGAGCTGCGCACGCTCGGCGGCGGGATGGCGGCCTGCGGCGTCCTCGGCCTGGTGCTGGCCTTCTGCGGCGCCGCCGCCGCGCTCGTGGCGCTGGTGGCCGGGATCGCGCCCGGCCTGTTGCTGCTCGGGTCGGTGTGGTGGTCCGGCCGGGCGGCGATCGCGCCCGGCCGGACGAGCTGAGGTCAGTCGGACAGGAGTTGGGCGGGTATCCGCGCGGCCAGCAGGGGCCCGGCGGCTACCAGAGCTCTAGTGAGGGCCAGCGCGATGCGGTAGGGGGTCGCCTCGGCGCCATCGGCGAAGGCGCCGATGTTCGCCTACGCCGAGATTCTGTGCGACAACGTCAACTCGCCCCGGATACGCGGAAGCCGCCCGACCCCGGCAGGGGACGGGCGGCCCGAGGTGCCGAGTCGGTCGACCGAGCGGCGCAGCTACCGGCCCCCGGGGAGGTTGCTCGCGTAGATCCAGTCGTAGCCGTCGTAGCCAGGGCCGTCCAGGTGTTCCGCCCGGCGCAGACCGGCGCGCAGGGCGACGTGTTGGGAGGGGAGGTTCTCGGGGCGGACGCGGGCGATGAGCGGCAGCTCGGGCACGGCGGAAACGGACCACGCCACGACGGCCGTGGCGGCCTCGGTCGCGAAGCCCCGGCCCCACGCGGCGGGGGCGAAGCGGTAGAAGAGGTTGAGGACGGGCCGGCCCGCCAGGTCCATGCGTTTGACGCCGCAGAAGCCCAGCACTGGAGAGGCGCCGCGCTCGCGGACCGTCCAGTAGCCGTAGCCGCGGACCTGCCACAGGGCGTCCCAGCGGGCGTAGCGCTCCTCGGCCTCGGCGCGGGAGGTCAGCGCGTCGGAGGGGTTGTGGACGCAGGTGGCCGGGTCTCGGTGGATGGCGAGGACGGCGTCCAGGTCACCAGCCGTGGGCCGACGCAGGGAAAGCCGACGGGTCATCAGTTCCTCGTGTCCGCTCATCCGGTGATGATACGGACGACGTCAGTGGGCAGCCGGGGGCGGGGTGAGTCCGGCGCAACCGCGGAGGCCGTCGCGGCGCTTGAGGGCGGCTTCGGCGGTGGCGCCGGTGACCGGTTGGGGGATGCCCTTGTCGTCGATGGTGGCCGGGGCGAAGGCCTCGCCGGTCACCTTGCCGTCGGCGGTGAGGGTGAGGGTGGTGACACCGGTCTCGTTGGAGTTGGGGTAGTTGGAGGTGCCGTACCAGAGGAAGTTGCCGAAGCCGTAGCCGATGTAGGTGTTGCCGAGCATGCCCGAGCCGACCATGGTGTGGGCATGGGTGCCGACCACGGCGGTGGCCCCGACGGAGGCGAGCTTCTTGGCGACGGCGGTCTGGGCGCCGGTCGGGCAGGCCTTGCCCTCCTCGCCCCAGTGCAGGTAGACGAGCACGACCGGGGCCTGCTGCTTGGCCGACTCCACCGCCTTGACCAGCGCGGGCACGTCCAGCGCCGAGGCGATGCCCGGCTTGTCGGCGCCGGCCCGCCACTTCTGGTTGGTGATGTCCTCGACCTGGCTGGCGGCGACCACCGCGACCTTCACCCCGCGCACCGTGGTGACGTACGGGGCGTACGCCTCCTTGGCGCTGTGCCCGACGCCGATCACCGGGATCGGCGAGGAGTCTTTGGCGGCGAGGGTGTCGGCGAGGCCGTCGGCGCCGAAGTCGACGGCGTGGTTGTTGGCCATCGAGACGATGTCGACGCCGGAGTCCTTGAGCACGGACAGCGCCTTCGGCGTGGTGCGGAAGGTGTACGTCTTCGGCTCCGGCGCGCCGCGGCCGGTGATCGCCGTCTCCAGGTTGAGGACGGACAGGTCGGCGTCGGCGAGGGTGCGGGAGATCGGGCCGAGTGCGGGCTCGGGCGGCTGGACGGACAGCCGGGCCTCGGTGCGGCCCTCGAAGTGGACGTCCCCGGCGAAGGCGACGGTGATGCTGCCGTCGGGCCGGGGCGCGGAACTCTTGCCGGGGGTCGAGGCGGGGGCCGTGCCGGAGGGCGTACCGGGGGGCGCGGCGGCCGCGGCACCGGAGGGGGCCGCCGGGGCGGGCGCCGGGTCGTCCGGCCCGCAGGCGGCGACGGCGGTCAGCCCGACGAACAGCGCGACGGCGGCCGCGGCACGGCGCATGAGTGGTTCCCCCCGAGAACGATGCAAGAGCGGTCAGCCTACGCCACCGAATCACCACGACTTGGGCCCGCACCCACAACATTCCGGACACAGAAGCGCACCGACCGCCCCGGTCGCCGCCCCGACAACCACACCGACGACCACACCGACGACGACACAGGCGGCCGAATCGACAGCCGCCCCGCCCGTTGGCCCACCCGTCCCAATCCCCCGCCCCACCCGGCCACCGCGTCCCTGGCGCCCCGGCCGGTCGGCGCGCAGCGTGGAAGGGAGGCGGCAGATCCACGCCGGAGGTGGTACGTGATGGGCAGCAACCAACCCGCCGGCACCCGACCGGCAGGCATCCGGCCCGTCGGCTCCCCGCCCGCCCCCGGCCGGGCGCGCCGGATCGTGGTCGGGGTCGACGGTTCGGCACCGTCCAAGGCGGCGCTGCGCTGGGCGATCGGGCAGGCGGTGCTCACCGGGGCCACGGTGCACGCCGTGGCGGCCTGGGAGTACCCCTCCCTGTACGGCTGGTTCGCGCCGATGGTGGACGACGGCTTCGAGCAGACCGCCCGCCGGACGCTGTCCGCCGAGGTCAACGAGGTGGTCGGCCCGGAACGCTCGGTGGAGGTCCGGGAGAGCCTGGTCCTCGGACACGCCGCCGAGGTGCTGCTGGAGGCGGCCGAGGATGCGGACCTGCTGGTGCTGGGCAGCCGCGGCCGGGGCACCTTCGCCCGGACGCTGCTCGGCTCGGTGTCGACCCGCTGCGCGGTGCACGGGGTCTGCCCGGTGGTGATCGTCCGCGCCGACGGGACGGCCTCGGCGCCGCCACTGCCGGAGGCGGTGGCCGGGGAGCAGGCCCCGGATGCCGTCCGCACCAAGGACTGGCAGCTCAGCCTGCACGTGGTCGAGGACCGCGACACCACCCGGGTGCACGCCGTACTGGACGCCGACGGCAACGTGCTGCACAGCGACGCCCTGGCCCGCCGCAACCCCCACGACACCCCGACCCCGGCGGTCGGCGACGAGTTCGCCGTCGGCCGCGCCCTGGTCGACCTCGGCCACCAACTGCTGCGCGCCGGCGTGCACAGCGCCACCGGCCCAGCCGAGGAGTGAGCCCGGCGAGCGGGCACGGGGAACGAGCACGAGCACCGGAGCACGGAGGACTGCGCAGCACCCGGGCGGGTACGCCATGCTGAACCGCGACACCCCGAACCGGAGGAGCCGCACCCCGGCCATGAACACCCCGCCACCGAACAACGCACCGGCGAACACCCCGCCACCGAACACCCCGTCGACCACCGCGCCGCCCGCCCCCGACTTCACCCCCGCCCAGCGCGCCCGCGGCCGCGCCCTGCGCCGAGCGCAGCTGCCGTGGACGCTCGGCGGCCGGCTGGCCGGCCTGGCGCTGCCCCTGCTGCTCGGCCTCACTCCGGCCGGCGCTGCCCTGGTGACCGCCACCGGCCGCTGGTTCGGCGGTTCCCGCACCGCCGCCGTCCTGGCCGGGGCGGCCGCACTGGTCCTGCTCGGCCAGGCCCTGCAGCTGCCGTTCGGCGCCCGGGTGCGCTCCGTGCGGACCCGGTACGGCCTGGTGACCCAGGGCCGGGCAGGCTGGACACTGGACGTGCTGCGCGGGCTCGCGCTCACCCTGGTGCTGCTCCTCCCGCTCCTGCTCGGCCTGTTCGCCCTGACGGACTGGTCGCCGCGGCGCTGGTGGCTCCCGGCCGCGGGCGCGGCGGCGCTGCTGACCGCCGCCCTCTCCTTCCTCCACCCGCTGCTGATCGAGCCGGTGTTCAACCGCTTCACCCCGATGCCCCCGGGCGAGCTGCGCACCGCCCTGCTGGCGCTGGCCGCGCGGGACGGCGTGCGGGTGCGGGACGTCCTGGTGGCGGATGCCTCCCGGCGCACCACCGCGCTGAACGCGTACGTCTCCGGGCTGGGCGCGACCCGCCGGATCGTCGTGTACGACACCCTGCTCTCGACCGCCGAGCCGCGCGAGGTGGAGCTCGTGGTGGCGCACGAGCTGGGGCACGTCAAGCACCGCGACGTGCCACTCGGTACGGCGCTGGGCGCGGTCGGCGCGGCTGTCGCCGTGGCCGTCCTCGGGCTGCTGAGCACCTGGCGCCCGCTGCTGGACGCCGCCGGCGCGCGCGACGCGGCCGATCCGCGGGCACTGCCGCTGCTGGCCGCGCTCGCCGCGCTGATCGGCGCCCTGTCGGGCCCGGCGCAGTGCGCGGTGAGCCGCCGGATCGAGGCCAGGGCGGACCGGCACGCGCTCGAACTGACCGGGGACGCCGAGCAGTTCGTGGCGATGCAGCGCAGACTGGCACTGGCGAACGTCTCCGATGTCGACCCGCCCCGGGTGCTTGAGCTACTGTTCGCCACTCATCCGAGTACGACCCGCCGGATCGCGGCCGCCCGCGCCTGGCAGGCCGGACCGGGACGGTCGGCGGGCGAGGCGCCGAGCAGGACGGCAGGCGACGCCGCCGACGGGCCGCGCGCGACCCCGGGTGAATCCGTTGTATAGTGCAACAAATTCCGAGGAGGTAGGAACGCCGTGCCCGGCCGCCAGTCGTCCATCGACACCATCCAGCGCGAGCTGACCGCCTTCGCCCGCCGTGCCCGGCACAAGGCCTCCCAGCTGCACCCCGACCTCTCCCTGGTCACCTACAGCATCCTCGACCTGATCACCGAGCGCGGCGGCTGCCGGGCCGCCGACGTGGCCGCGCACTTCATGCTCGACAAGTCCACCGTCAGCCGCCAGGTCACCGCCCTGGAGAAGCTCGGCCTGCTGCGCCGCGAGGCCGACCCGGACGACCAGCGCGGCCAGATCCTGCGCGCCACCGAAGCCGGGCTGACCCTGCTGCGGGACGCCAACGAGCAGCGCCGGATAGCCTTCACCACCCGCTTCATCGACTGGTCCGACGAGGACGTCGCCCGCTTCGCCGCCTACCTGGCCCGCTACGGCGAGGAAGGCTAGCCCCAACGCCGTGTAGATAGAGCCTGCGGGTTCCGGTCACGGGTCTGGTGTCGTCAGGATGTCGATGCTGATGGTGGCCTTGTAGCTGGTCCGGTCGACGGTGCCTTTGGCGTTGTACTTGGAGATCGCGCGTTTGACGACGCGGGGTCGGGTGCGGATGCGTCGGTCGGGCATGAGGTCGGCCAGGACGCGCCGGCCGATGGTGCCGACGAGGTCGATGACGGTGTTTGCGATGACGCCCGCGGCCTGGATGACCAGGTCGCGGGCGGTGTTCAGGGCGATGGTGAAGCTGGCCCGGTCGGGATCGGTGCCGGGTCGGGTTCCGGTGGCGTCGGCCATGGCCAGACGCAGGACCTGGTAGGTGACCAGCAGCGCGTAGACCTCCTGGTCGAGGCCGGCGGGGGTGCGGGCGCGCAGGACACGGCCGCCCAGGATGGTGGACTTGATCTCCAGGTAGGCGGTCTCGATCTCCCATCGCTGGTGGTACAGCGTGATCAGTTCGGCGGCGGGATGGGTGCGGTGGTCGGTCAGCGTGGTCACCAGTCGGTAGAGGCCGGTGTGGCGGCCGGTGGCCGTGGTGATGGTGATCTCGCAGTCGATGACCCGGACCGC